>NZ_JBEPSD010000001.1:1702617-2043140 GCF_040548735.1 Rhodanobacter soli
GCCGGGTCGTCGCCGTACAGCTGGATCTCGATCGGCTGCGGCACCGCCACCAGGTCGCCGATCAGGTCCTCCATCAGCTGCGACAGCTCGATGTCCAGACCCGGCACGTGCTGCTCGACCTCGCCGCGTACCTGCTCCATCACCGCCTCGGTATCGGGGCGCGAGCCGCTTTTCAGACGCACGAAGAAGTCGCCCTGGTTCGCCTCGGTGAGGCCGCCGCCGAGCTGCAGTCCGGTGCGCCGCGAATAGGTGTCCACGTAGGGATTCGCGCGGATGATGGCCTCGACCTGACGCAACAGGCGATCGGTTTCCTGCAGCGAGGTGCCAGGCGGCGACAGGTAGTCGAGGATGAAACCACCTTCGTCCATCTGCGGCATGAAGCCGGTGCCGACGCGAGTAAAGGCCAGGCCACCGACGAGCAGCAGCGGCAGCACCAGCAGCAGCACCCGCAACGGCCGCCGCAACCAGCGCTGCAGAATGTTCTGGTAGCCCTGCATCATGCGCCGGGTGAAACGGCCCGGCGGGCGTTCGGTCCGATGACCCTCGTCGAGGAAGCGCTCGGCGAGCAGCGGCACTGCGATCCAGGTCAGCAGGTACGAAATGACCAGCGCGCTGGCCATGGTCAGCGACAGCGCCTTGAAGAACGCGCCGGTAACGCCGGACAGAAATGCCAGCGGCAGGAAAATCACCACGGTGGCGGCGCTGGAACCGGTCAGCGGGCGGGTGAACTCCCACGCCGCGGCGGCGATCCGCTCGTGCAATTCGCCTTCGCCTTCGTCCGGGTGCAGCCGGCGCATGATGTGTTCGAGCATCACGATCACATCGTCGATGATCAAGCCGACCGCCGCGGCCATGCCGCCCAGCGTCATCATGTTGAAACTCATGCCGAGCACCGACAGCAGCAGCACGGTGATCGCCAGCACCGCCGGCACCACGATCAGCGCGACCAAGATCACCCGCGTATTGCGCAGGAACACGAACAGCACCAGCCCGGCCAGCACGATGCCGATCAGGATCGCATCGCGCACACTGGCCGCCGCGCCGGTCACCAGCTGGGTCTGGTCGTACCAGTTGGCGATGCGCACGCCGGCCGGCATCTGCGGCGCATAGTCGGCCAGCCGCTGCTTCACTTCCTGTGCGATCTGCACGCTGTTGCCGTCGGGCTGCTGGTAGACCTGCAACAGCACGGCGTCCTGGCCGTCGGCGTTGACGCGGATCCACTGCGGCACGTGGTCGAGGCTGACCGCGGCCACGTCGCCCAGCCGTACCGCGCCGCCGGGCCCGGCGCGCAGCACGATGCCGCGCAGCGCGGCGAGCGTCTTCGGCTGGTTGTCGGCCAGCAGCAGGTACAACTTGTAGTGATCGGCGACGCGGCCCATCGCCTGGATCGTCGCCGCATGGCTGACCGCTGTGGCCACGTCGGCCAGGCTCAGTTGCTGCGCGCGCAGCTTGCCCGGATCGACATCGGCGTGGAACTCGGCCACCTCGCCGCCCTGCACCTCGACCCGGGCCACGCCGCCGATGCCGCTCAGCAGCGGACGTAGCTGGTACTCGGCCAGGTCATGCAGCGCACTCGGCGACTGCATGTGCGAGCGCAGGCTGTAGGCCAGTACCGGGAATGTGCTGGGATCCATCCGCCGGGTGCTGAGCTGGGTGCCGGCCGGCAGCTGCGGCAGGATCTGCCCGGCCGCCGCATTCACTTCCTGCAGCGCCGCGGCCATGTCCGCGCCCCAGTCGAAGGTCACCGCCACCTCGGCGCTGCCGCGGCTGGTGGTGGAGCGCACGTCGCGCACGCCGCGCACGCGGCGGATCGCCTCCTCCACCGGCGTGGTCACCTCGATCGCCATCTGGTCGGCCGGGCGGTCACCCGCATCCAGCGACACCTGCACGCGGGGGAAGGCCACGTTCGGGAATAGCGCCACCGGCATCAGCAGCGCGCTGGCGATGCCGCCGATCGCCAGCATCAGGGCGAGGAACAGCAGCGAACGCCGATGCCGCTGCATCCATGCGGTGATGCTCACCGGGCGGACTCCCGCACCGCATCGCCGTCCGCCAGTTCGTAGGCGCCGAGCACGATCACCTTCGCCTGCGCATCGAGCGGACCCTGCACGCCGACGGGATCGCCCTCCGGGCTGCGCAGTGTCACCGCGACGCGTTTGGCATGACCTTGCACCACCTGGAACAGGTAGTCGCCGCGTTCATCGTGCAGCACCGCCGCACGCGGCACCGCCCACGCGCTGAAATCGGCCGTGCGGATCTGCGCGTCCAGCGCCGCGCCGGCCACCAGCGCGGCGCCGGCTTCGGCCGGCAGTTCGACCTGGGCGCCGAGCAGATGGGTCTGCGGGTCGATCGACTGGCCGATCATGCGCAGGCCGCCGACGAAGCTCGCCTTGTCGCCATACACGCTGCGCAACTGCACCGGCATGCCGGCATGCAGCTTTGCACCGTCTTCCGGCTGCACGCCGAGTTGCGCAACCAGCGCATGGGCCGGGGTGAAACTCAGCAGCGGTACGTTCGCGGCGAAGCGCTCGCCCAGCCCCACGCTGAGGGCATTGACCACGCCATCGGCCGGTGCGCCGACGGTTTCCTGCGCGCTGCCGCCACCGAGCGCGCGCTGTGCCGCCAGCGCGGCCTGCGCGTCGGCCAAGGCCTTGCGCGCGGTCGCCAGTTGCGACTGCGTGGCCAGCCGTTGCACCGCCAACTGTTCGGTGCGCTGGAGTTCGCCGCTGGCCAGGCTAAGCGCACTCTGCGCCTGCTGGTATGCGCTGCGCGCGGCAGGATCGGGGGCGATCGTCAGCAACGGCTGTCCGCGCCGCACGCTCTGCCCGGCCGCCACATGCAGCGTCACGACCTGGCCGCCGTGCGCGAGGCTGATCGCGCGCGCACGCTGCGGATCGCCTGCCGCGCTGCCCCACGCCTCGACGCTGTCGTGGAAGATCTGCTGCACCGGCGTGGCGGTGGTCACCGCCACCTGGCCCTTGGCCGGCGCCGCTTCTTCGTCATCGGCGGCGCCGTGGCTGCACGCGGCCAGCAGCAGGCACAACAGCGGCAGGAGCAACGATCGGTTCATGGCGTGGACGCCTGTGCGGAAACAGGATGGGTGGCGATGTCGAAATCGGTGTTGCCGAGCAACGCTTCCAGCGCGATCGACTGCGTGGCCTGCTGCTGTTGCACGGCGAGCAGGTCGAGATCGGCGGCGAGCGACCGGCTGCGGATCGCCAGCCAGGTCGGCCAGTCCAGCAGGCCGTGCCGCCACGACTGCTCGGCGGCACGGCGGGCATCGGCCAGTTGTTCTGCGTGGACGGTCAGGGCGCGGTGCTGCCGATCCAGCGTGGCGAGATCGGCGGCGAGCCGCTGCATGTCGCTGCGCGTGGTCAGCACGCGTGACGCGTAGTCGTCCTTCAACTGCTGTCGGGTCGCCCGCTCGATCGCGATGTTGCCGCGGTTGCGATCGAACAGCGGCAGCGTGATGCCGAGGCTGAAACCATGGGTGTAGATGGCGCTGGTGTCGCGCGCGCTGTTGACGCCGAGGGTCAACGCGGGAAACTGCGCCAGCACCGCGCCGCGCAGCTTGGCTTCCTGCGCTTGATAGCCGGCCTGCAGCGCCAGCAGATCGGGGCGCCGGTGCAGCAGGTCGGCCAGCGCCTGCTGCAACTGCGCCGGCGTGGGCGTGACCCGGTACGGCGCGCCAACCAGCTCCAGCGGTGCCGTCGACGCAAGCCCGAGCAGCACATGCAGGTCGCTGTCGGCCTGGTGCAGGGCGACCGTGTTGTCGGCCTGCTGCTTGCGCACGTCCGCGGCGGCATTGAGGCCGACACTGGCGCTGTCGTAGGTGAGGTTGCCGGCGGCCAGCGCCGCATGGATGTGGCCGCCGACCTGGTCCAGCGCCGCCTGTTCGCTGGCCAGCCGCGCCTGCTGCGCGCGCAGGTTCAGCACCTGGTCGAACAGCAATCGCGCCTGCGCCACGGTCTGCCACTCCGCCCACAGCAGGTCGAGGTTCACCTGCCCGGCCTGACTGCGCGCCGCCGCCTGGCGCGACGAGCGCGTCAGCAGGGCGCCGATGTCTTCGCCGAGTCCGAGGTTGAACGCCGTGCTCAGGCCGCCGCCGGAATGGGTCGGAAAATCTTCGCCCAGGCTCAGCTGCGGATCGGGCAGCAGCCCGGCCGCGAAGGCCTGCGCGCGGGCCACGCCCAGTTCGTCGCGCTTGAGCTTCAACGCCGGGCTGTTCGCCACCGCCAGCATCGCCGTCTCGGTCACGTCCAGCCCGTCGGCGGGATCGAAGCGATGCGTCGCCAGCGATGGCAGCGGCATGTCGGCGGCAGGCGCGACGAGTTGCGCCACGCCGGCCGCACCTTCGCCCCGGTCCAGCGGCAACGGCGCGTAGCTGGCGCAAGCCGACACGACCAGTGCGACCACGACAGCGCCCGTCATCCGGAAAGCAGAGACGCGGCACGACCTCGTCGCGGGGATGCGTTGCGGATGGACGGCACGGTGCATGCCGCCATCCTGGCAGCGGCCGCTTAGTTCTTTCTTAAGCGAACCCTGCCCCGACGCAGGCTCGGCGAGGTCATGACGACGGCCCCACCACGCGCAGCGCGAGGGTGGCGAAGGCGCCGTCACGAGCGAGCGCGGTGATGCGGTAGTCGCCGGCCCGCGGCAGGCTGATCGCGATCGCGGCATCGGCTTCGCTGCTGCCTTGCAGGCGGCCGTTGAGCAACCATTGTACGGTGGTCTGCGTGCCCAGCGCGTGCAGCGTGACGCGCAGCGGCTGCTCGCTGTTCGGTGCGCGGCGCAGAGTGACGCCGTTGCCCAGGCCGGCGATGCGAATCGGATTGGCGCGGTCCAGCGAGTCGGCGGCGCAGCCGGGCGCAAGCGGCGGCAGTGCGGAGTTGGCGCGGTCGTCCGCGCTCAACCATGGCGTGGCCAGCGCGGGCCAGCGCGCCAGCTGGATCGTGCGCTCGTGGCTGGCGTGACAGGCGCCGCTCAAGCGCTGGCCTCTGGCATTCACGCGCAAGGTGAGCAGGCCGGACGACCACGCGCCGAGGTCGCGTTCGGCAAACGTGGGCGGCAACGCATCGTCGAGCACCCACGCGCTGCGGTGCTGGCGGCACAGCGCGGGATCGGTGGCGGCGACCGCGCCGCCGAGCGGCCAGCAGATCCCGACCGACTTCACGCTGGCCGGTTGCGCCCGCGCGCGGCCGCCGCGCGAGGGCAGCATGTCGACGATCTGGAACAGCAGCGGCAAGGCGGTCACCGCGCCGTACTGGCCGGGCGACGGCGTGCCGTCCGGACGGCCGATCCACACGCCGACCGTCCAGCGGTCGGTGACGCCGATCGACCAGGCGTCGCGGTAGCCGTAGCTGGTGCCGGTCTTCCAGGCCACCGTGGCGTGCCGATCGATCGCGCCGGCGAGCGGACCGCCTTCGACGTCGGCCGGGTTGCTGGCGAGGATGTCGCGGATGATCCACGCCGCGCCGGGCGACAGCAGCCGGCGCGGGCGCGCGGGTTGTTCCAGCGTGTAGCGCGGCGTGCCGGCGATGCCGCCGTTGGCGAACGCGGTGTACGCGCCGACCAGGTTTTCCAGCCGCGTGGACGCGCCGCCGAGGATGATCGACAGGTTCGGCTGCGCACCGGCCGGCAGGCCGAGATCGACCCCGCCGTTGGCCAGCCGCGCAACGAAGCGGTTCGGCCCGACCCGATCCAGCACATCCACCGCCGGCACGTTGAGCGAGCGCTGCAGCGCCTCGGCGGCGCTGACGGGGCCGCTGAACGCTTCATCGAAATTGCCCGGCTTGTAGCCGCCGAAGTCCTGCGGCGCGTCGACCAGCAGGCTCTGCGAGTGGATCAGGCCGTCGTCCAGTGCCAGGCCGTACAGGAACGGCTTCAAGGTCGAGCCGGGCGAGCGCGGCGCGTTCACCATGTCGATGTAGCCGTGCCGCTGCAGATCGGCGAAGTCGCTGGTGCCGACGTAGATGCGCGCTTCCAGCGTCGCGTTGTCGACCACCAGCAGCGCCGCCGACGTGTGTGCCGGCAGGCGCGACAGGTACGCGCTGACCCGATCCTCGGCCGCGCGCTGCAGGTTCGCGTCGATCGTGCTGGCGATGCGCCGTGCCTGCGGTTGCTGACGGTGCAGGCGCTCGGCCAGCAGGGCCGCGGACAACGGCGCGCGCAACGAACGCGCCACCACCGGTTCGATCGCCGCGTCGCGCACCTCGGCCGCACTCCACCCGCCGAGGTCGCGCATGCGCTTGAGCACCTTGTCGCGCGCGGCGCGTGCCGCCTCGGGATGGCGGTCCGGCCGCAGCCGGCTGGGCGATTGCGGCAGTACCGCGAGCAGCGCCGCCTCGGCGTGCGACAGCCGGCTGGCCGGCTTGCCCAGGTACGCCCACGAAGCAGCCTCGACGCCTTCGATCGGACCGCCGAACGGCGCGTGGTTGAGGTACAGGTCGAGGATCTGCGCCTTGCTCAGATGCGCTTCCAGCTGCAGCGCGCGGAAGATCTGCACCAGCTTGCCGCGGAAGCTGTGCGGGATCGGCTGGATGATCCGCGCCACCTGCATGGTCAAGGTGGAACCGCCCGAGACGATGCGGCCATGGCGCAGGCCACCGGCGAGACCGCGCAGCAGCGCATAAGGATTCACGCCGGGATGGCGGTAGAACCAGCGGTCCTCGTAGGTCAGCAGTGCTTTGAGATACAGCGGCGAGACCTGCTTCGCCGTGGTCGGGTAGCGCCATACGCCGTCGCTGTCGGCAAACGCGCGCAACGGCGTGCCGTCGCGCGCCAGCACTACGGTACTGCCGGTGTCGGGGGCGGGCAGATGGAGGGGAAACAGGCGGTCGAGGATGACGGCGACGAGCAGCGGTACGCCGACGACGACGAGTGCCGCGCGCAGCCAGCGCCACACGCGAAAGCGACGCGTGGCGTTGAGCGGCGTGGCGGAAGTGGTCGCTGTCATGATGCGGGCCGGCTGCCTTGCTCCCTCCCCTGCAACGCAGGGGAGGGCTGGGGTGGGTGCTCTTCGTCATGCCGAAGCGAAGGTCAAAAGCTTTACCCCCTCCCTGCCTCCCCCTGCAAGCAGGGGGAGGAGCAAGAGCGACGTTACGGCTCGACCACGGTGATCTTGGCCGGCTCGACTTTGCCGATGCCGCGCACCGCGGGACGATACATATCCTCCACCAGCGGCGGCGGCACGGTGTACGTGCCCGGCGTCACCGCGCGCACCAGGTAGAACGCGCGGGCCTGGTCGCCGCGGCTCAGGTTCAGCGCGGCGGCGTAGCGGTCGTCGCGGTATTCCTCGTGCACGATCTGCGCGGCGGCGGCGTGCTGGTCCAGCTCGATGCCGTCGATCACCACGCCGGACCACGACTGCGCGCCGCCGAGGTTGAGGTTCTCCACCTCCAGGCCGCCGGGCAGCAGATCAGTGACCAGCGCGTCGGGGACGTTCATGCGCGCCTCGATGCTCAGTTCGACGATCAGCGTGTCGCCCTCCTTCAGCTGGCTGCCCGTCCACGGTTTGCCGTCGGTGGTGAAGTAGCTGCGCCGCACGTCGATCTGGCTGTCGTCGGCCGCAGGTGCCTGCCGCGGGATGCCGGCCACGTCGAGCGTGGCGAAGATCGCCGCGTCGCTGGTCGGCTGCACGCTGACCCCGGCGTCGAGCTCGGCCACGCTGAGCGCGCGGCTCCACACGCGCTGGTCCGGCGCCGCCTCGGTCTTGCCGTTCACGGTAATCGTGGCGGCCAGCGGCGCATTGCTCTTCGCATCGAACGCGCGTGCCACGCGGGCGATCGCGGCCTGCTCCTGCGTGCTCAGGTACGACCACGACCAGCGGTAATCCTTGTCCTGCTGCTGGCGCTGGCGCACGTTCGCGCTGGCGTTGCGCGCCCAGTCGACCAGCTTGGCGTCGTAGGCGGGCTTGCTCATGCCGTAGGTATGGGTGAGCGCGACCATCAAGGCCAGGTCGCGCAGGTCCGAACCGTAGTCGCCGACGTACCAGGGACGTTCCTTGCTCCACGCGAACGCCTCGTCGATAGCCTGCTGCGCGCGCTCGTTGTCGCCCATCAGCTTCAGCGCGATGCCCAGATGCACCAGCGGCAGCGGCGCGACCAGCTTCTGCCGTTCATTGTCGAAAATCGCACGCAGCGTGCCCAGCGGCGCGCGGTTGACGCGGGCCAGCACGAAGCCGGAGTACGCCTCGTCGGCGATGCGCAGGTGGTCGTGCTGCTCGTACTCGTAGTACGGATGGCCGCCGGCAAGCAGGTCGTCGTTGAGCCGCTGCAGCGATTTCTGCAGCACGTCCTGCGGCACCGCGAAGCCGGCGTCGCGCGCGTCCAGCATGAAGTCGACCACGTACGGCGTGGTGAAGGTGACGATCGGACTGCTGCCGCCCCAGAAGCTGAAGTGGCCGTTGCTGGCCTGGAACGAGGCGATCCGCGACAGCGCGCCGTCCACCGCGGCCTTGCGCACGTCGTCGCTCATCACTTGCGCACCCAGCGCCTTGGCCGTCTGGCCGTCCAGAATCAGTGCGGCGTAGCCCTTGCTGGTGGTCTGCTCGATGCAGCCGTACGGGTAGCGCAGCATGTCGCGCAGCGCGGCCGCATACGGCAGCGGCGGCAAGGTGCTCAGGGTGATCCGCGCGTTCACCGTGGCCGGCAGCAGGCCGGCAATCGCGGCGGCGCCGAAGCGCTCGGGCTTGCCCGCCTCCAGCGCCATGGGCGTGGTGCTCACCGTTTCCGGCCAGGCCGGGCGCACCGCGAATTCGAAGTGGCGGTCCACGCTGTAATCGTTGAGCTCGGCGTGGATGTCCACCGTCGCCACCGCCGCGCCCGCGCCGGCGGTGACCGGCATATGCAAGGTGGTGCCGGCGCCGTCCTTCAGCGGCACGCTCTGCGCGGCCTTGTCCACCGTGATCGGGCCGCCGCCCTTGACGCTGACCTTGGCCGTGCCGTCCTTGCCGGAAAGGTTCTTCAGGTCGAGGCTGATCACCGCCTTGTCGCCGGCCGCCATCACCCGCGGCGTGCTCGGCTCGACCACCAGCGGCGCGCGCACGGTGACCGTGCCGTCGGCGTTGCCGTAGCGGCTGTCGGTCCAGGCCAGGGCGGCCAGGCGCAGGCTGCCGTTGAAGTCGGGTACGTCGACGTGCAGCGTGGCCCTGCCCTGTGTGTCGAACGCCACCGGGCCGCTGAACAGGTCGACGATCTGCACCTTCGGGTTGAGCCGCGTGGCCTTGGGCAGCGCCGCGCCGCTCATGTCGCCGCCGTAGCGCAGCTTGGCCTCGGCGCCGTCCATCGCCTCGATGATGCGGCTGTACAGGTCGTACGCATCCACGCTCAAGGCACGTTTGGCGAACAGCCACGCCCACGCATCGGGCACCGGGTAATTGGTGATGTTGAGCACGCCCTGGTCTACCGCGGACAGCGTGACGAAGGCTTTCTGCCCGGCCAGACCGGTGGCCTGCACGCTGACCTCGAGCGGGTTGCCCGGACGCATCAATGTGGGCGCGTCGAGCTTGAGCGGGATGCGCCGGTCGTTGCGGTCCATCGCCACGTATTCCACGCCCATCGCGCGCGCTGGCGTGGTGTGCTCGGCCGCCTCGCCGCCGCGGAACACCAGCGCCGTCACGTAGACGTCGTGGCGTTCCCACTCCTTGGTGACCGGAATCTCGAAGTCGGCACCCGCTTTCGCGTCGATGTTCTTGGTGTAGAGCAGATGATCCGATTCCACCAGCAACACGCCGGGGCCGGGCTGCGGCGGCGTCACCGTGACCTTCATGGTATCGCCGGCGCGGTAGCGCGCCTTGTCCAGCTGCAGTTTGACCTTGTCCGGGCGCGCCTCCTTGCCCAGGTTCTCGTCGTCCCAGCTGTAGCCGGCGAAGAACGGGAACACCGTGGTGAGTTTGGTGGCCGGGTCGTACACCTCGACCCGGTAGCTGCCCCACTGCACCGGGAATTCCACCTGGGCCGACTTGCCGGCGGCGACGTCGATGTCCTTTTCCTCGATCAGTTGCAGGCGCTGGTTCGCGTTCGACTGCCAGCCGCCATCGCGCTCGTACAGCCAGTAGAAATCGCGCAATTCGCGCTGCAGGCGCACCTTCAGATGCGCGCCGGCGACCAGTTCGCCGTTCGCATTCGCACGCACGATCTCGAAACCTACCGGGCTTTCGCTCTCGGCGCCCTGCTTCGGATCGAACAGCGGGCGCACGCCGACCAGCGCGTCGGCCGGCCAGTAGGTGCGCTTGAGCAGCCGGGTCACCGCGCGGCCGCCGCTCTCGTACACGCTGCCGGACAGGGTCACCGCCAGCGGCGCGACCGGTTTGACGTCATCGGGCAACGCCACGTCCTGCTCCAGCGCGCCTTGCGCATCGAGCTTGGCGTCGACCACGTCGTCGGCGCTCTTCGGCAGCTCGACCAGCGGGTTGCCGAAGAAAGTATCGGCCATCTTCGGCAGCGGATGCACTTCCGGCGCCACCAGCAGTTTCGCGGTGAAACGGTTGCCGTCGGCCGGCGCGCCGTACAGGTAGCTGGAGGCGACCTTCAGCTTCAGCGGCTCGCCCGGCGCCAGCCGCGTTTGCGGGCTGGACAGCTCGACCTTGAGCCGCTCGGGCAGGAACTCCTCGACGTGGAACGGGAACGCCTGCACGGTCTCCTTGGCTGAAGGATCGAGGCGGAATTCCAGCTGCCACAGGCCGGTCGGCGCATCGGCGGGAATCGCCTGGCTCAGCTCGAAGTAGTTGAGCTGCTGCGGCTCCAGCCGCTTTTCCACCAGGGTACGGCCGTCCGGCTGCTTCACCCGCACGAACAGCGACTGCGCCTTCATCGGCTTGCCGTCGTCGTCGCGCAGCAGCGCCGAGGCGCGCAGCGTCTCGCCGGGCCGGTACAGGTCGCGGCCGGACCAGGCGTACACCTCGAACGGCGCCTGTTTGCGGCCGCTGATGTCGAAGTTGGACACGTCCAGCGCGGGCCGGTTGAACGGCAGCACCGAGACGTCCTTGCCGTGGCGCGCCACCAGCACGTCGGAGGCCTTGACCTTGTACGCGAGCAGCGCGTTGCCGTCGGCGCCGGTCGTGGCCTTGAGCTTGCTGCGCCCGGCCGCGTCGCGGATCTCGATATCCACCGCGTTCACCGGCGTGCCGTCGCGCAGCGAGGCGACGTGCAGCAGCACGTTGTCGCGATACACGCGCAGGTGCAGGCCGAGGTCGCTGACGAAGAAGGTGGCGGTGTCGTAGCCGTCCTTGAACGTGCCGCCGGCCTTGACCACGGCCATGTAGACGCCCGGCTGGGCCAGCTCCTTGATGTTCTGCACCGGCAGGTAGGTGACGGTGCGTTCGTTCGGCTCGCCGCCCAGCGTGTAGTGGTTGGCGTAGACCGAATCGGCGATCTCGGTGATCGGCATGCGGCTGCGCCGCTCGTCGCCCTCGCCGCAGCTGTTGTAGTAGGCGACGTCGTGGTCGAGTTCGTAGCTGTCGCGGTGGCCGTTGCGCGGGTACGCGCAGAACAGGTCGGACAGCGCGTCGTCGCGCACGCGGAAGAATTCCACGTCGGCGTCGTGCACGTTCATCGACACCAGCGGCAGGCCGCGGGTGCCGCGCGCCGGCAGCACGCTGCCGTGCGAGGCGAAGCCGACCGCCGCCGGCAGGTTGCCGGAATACACATCGTGCTTCACCGCGTGGCCGAGGGTGCGGCCGTCGGCGGCGAGCAGGCCGGCTTTCAGCTGCACCGCATAGCGCGTGTTCGCCTGCACGAACGGGAAGCGCAGCGTCTTGCCGTCGTTGTCGAGGCTCCAGCTGCCGCTGACCACTTCGCCGTTCGGACCGGTCACCGCGATCAGCGTGTCGAACGCCTGCGCCGAAGCCAGCGTGGCGTTGAAGCGCAGGGTCAGCGCGGTGCGCGAGTCGCTGGTCTGCGAACTGGCCGAGACCAGTGCGAACTCCGCTTTCGCCTGCGCCGGCGCGGAAGCGCTGCCGGCCGGCGCGCCCTGCAGGGCCGGCTTGCCGTTGTCGGGACCGCGGTGGCAGGCCGCCAGCAGCAGGCCCAGCAGCAGGGTGATCAGGACACGCGACAAGACTCGGCGCGAAAGGCACTCGTACGATCGACGCGACATGAAACCTTCTCCCTGTAGGTCTGCGTGGGAGTATCGCCGGAATTCATGGCGGCTTGGTGGCGCGGATCGGGCGCGCGGGCGGACGCTGCGGCTTGCTCGCCGTCAATGCCGCTCGGACAGCGTCTGCCGACCCAGCCAGTCGGCCAGTTGCATCAGCACCTGGCCGCGCCCCGGCTCGGCTTCGTTGAACAGCTCGTGGTATAGCGTCGAGAAGAAGCGCGTGGTGAGCTGCCCGCTCGACGCTGCCTTGCGGGCAAACGCGCGGCTGCCGGCGGGGTCGACCAGGCCGTCGCTGTCGGCCACCAGCAGCAGGGTCGGCAGCGGCAGCGTGGCGGCATCGGCGATGCATCTCGCACCGTCGCGGAAGATGAAGTCGGCCAGCCGCGGCGTGATCCAGCCGTGCCGCAGCGGGTCGCTGCGATAGTCGGCGACCACCTGGCGGTCGTGCGAGAGCTGGTCGAAATCCAGCCCGTTGCGCAGCGGCAGGTTCGGCGCGATGCGGCTGAGCACCCGCGCCAGGCGGATCATCCCCGGCGATTCCCAACTGCGCAGCGCTGGCGAGGACAGCACCAGCGCCGGTGGCGTGATGCGGCCGTCCAGCACCGCACGCAGGGCAACCAGCCCACCCATGCTGTGGCCGAGCAGCAGCGGCGGATGCGGCAGGCCGTTGGCGTAATCGTTGAAGACGGTAGCGAGGTCTTCCAGCAGGTCGTCGCCGTGGCGCAGGCCGCCGCGCCGTCCCGGGGTCTTGCCATGGCCGCGCTGGTCGTAGCCGCGCACGGCGTAGCCGCGCTGGTTGAACCATTGCGCCAGGCGCCGGTAGCGGCCGCCGTGCTCGCCCAGCCCGTGCACGATCAGCACCGCGCCGCGCGCCTGCGGCAGCGGCCAGTCGCGCAGGAACAGCCGCTGGCCGTCGGCCAGGTCGAGCCAGGACGTGTGTTCGGTGCCGTCCGCAGGACGGTTCTGCAGTGCCGCGTGCATGGGTGGTTTTGCGTCCGTTTCTCTGGTCCGGCGCCGCCGCGCCTGCCGTATGGGCCGGCGCGGATTCCGGTTGGCCGGGATCCGCGCCTGTGCATCCATCAATGTTCCGTGACCCGCATGTCCTTCGTCAGCAGGTCGAGCTTGCCTTTCATATCGGCCTGGGGCTGGGTGCCCGCGGTGCCGTAGAAGGCGGTGTACAGCACCGTGGACGGCTGGCCGGCCGCGCCGGCCGGGGCGACCACGGCATTGATCATCATCAGGTCGTTCTCGTAGCGCGCCACGGCATTGTAGGGATATTGCCGTTCCGCCAGCTTGCGCCAACGGCTGCTCAGGTCCTCGTCCAGCCCGGGCGGCGGGGCGGCGTAGCGCTGGACGTTGACATTGTTGTGGTCGTCGGAGGCCGAGTCCTTCCAGATGTCCACGTCGCCCACGTCCCACACCGGCTTGCCGTCGTCCAGGAAGAAGCGGAAGCCGAGCCACAGCAGGTTGTCCGGCTTGACCGGCTGCAGGGTGGACGGATAGGAGAACGCCACCCGCGGCGAGGCGTAGCTGAAGCGGCGGTCGTAGTCGAAGTCGATGCGGATGTCCTTCAACGTGGCCGGCTGCAGTGCCGGGTTGCCGAGGAAATCCTTCCACTGCGTGAGGGTGCCCTGGTAGGTGACGTAGACGAAGCTGCTGATCTCGTCCAGGTCCAGCATCGTGTCGTGTTCGTGGGCGGGCGGCGCAAAGCGCACCAGCATCACGCTGCCGTCCGGCACCAGGAGCGAGTACGTCACCACGAAGGCGTTCGCATAAGGCAGCGGCCACACACCGATGCGCCAGGATCGCTGCCAGCGGTCGATGTGGGTCGATTCGCGGACGGGCTTGCCCAGCGAGGTGATCTTCACCTTCTCGCCGGCGACCGCGCGCTGGAACATGCCGGTTCGCGCCAGCAGGTCCATGCGCGACTTCGCGTCGCCGTAGAACGTCGCCGCGGCCATCCCGTCGGGCCGGCGCAGGCGGACCAGTCCGTTGCGCGCGACCCCGCCGGTGGCCACGTAGCCATTGCCGTCCAGCGCGAAAGACCGCGTCTGCTCGCCGACACGCTGCCATTCGCCGTCGCTGCCGCGCACGATCAGCGTGGGAAAGCCGTTCAGTTGCGTCTGCTGGTGCAGCAGGCGTGCCGAGCCCGCGCCGTTCGGGAACAGGTTGGCGGACTCCTTGGCGAGCAGCGCCTTCAGCTGCGCATCGCTGTTGGTGTCCATGCGCGACTGGAATTCGTGGTAGAAATCGCCCAGGCCGGCGGGCAGCGCGAACTGCGCCTTGAGCTGGCCGTTCTGGATCGTGTCGAACAGGTCGAGCTGGTAGGAGAGGCGCGACTCCATGACGGCCCGGCCGGCCGGTGCGTCCAGCACCTCGCGGATCGGCAGCGCGTAGTTGAGGTTCTCGTTGGCCGACTTCATCAGCACCACGCCGATCAGCTTGCCGTCCTTGTCCAGCAGCGGGCCGCCGCTGTTGCCGGGCGAGGCGGCGGCGGAGAAGCGCATCCACTTCCAGGCGCCGTCCTGCTGCTCCGGCGTGTCGGAGGTGTACAGGCCGTCGCGGATCACCACGCCGGTGCCCAGCGCGTTGCCGACCGCGTAGACCACCTGGTTGAGCGCCGGAGTGGCGTCGATCTCCAGCGCCGCGTCGCCCGCCGGCGGCTGCGCCAGCGTGAACACCACGAAATCCTTGCCCAGCGAAAATTTCTCGATCTTGCCGATGGGGTACACGCGGCCGGTGGCGTCGCGCAGCTCGGGCGGCCCCCACAGGCTGTCCGCCCCGGCCAGCAGCACGTGGGCAGCGGTGACATAGCGGTTGTGGCCGATCGCGAACGCCGTGCCGATGGAATAGTACTTGTCGGTACGCTCCTGGTAAGGCAGCAGATCCAGCGGCAGCGGCCTCTCGTAGGTCAGCGGATCGCTGGTCGGCTTGGCCTGCACCACCTCGAAGGTGGCGGCCTGGATCTTTGGCAGCATCGCGGGATCAAGGCTGGCCGCCCGTGCCGCCGACACGCCCGCCAAGCCCAGGCCGGACAGCAGCACCAGCATGCCGAGCCGGCGGATCGCTCCCTCGCACCGTGTACGCATAGGTTTCCTTTGCCCCAAGCCGAGGCGGCCACCCGCGGACTCCCCTCGGCATCCTCGCGAGCAGCGGCCGGCATGCATCTTGGCATGACCGCGCGCCGCTTGCATGGCATGCGCAGGGCGCGGCGCGGGCGGGATGCCCATGCCCCGCCGCGCGGGGCACGGGCAGGTCCTGAACGGGCCCTTACAGCTCGGCGCGGAATTCCACGCCGATGATGCGCGGGTCGTTGACGAACGCGGTGCGGTTGTTGAAGTCGATCGCGCCGGTGATCGCCTGCTTGTCGGTGATGTTGCGGCCGTACAGGGCGATCTCGCGGCGGCCGTAGTCCCAGTTGTAGCCGAGCCGCACGCCGCCTTCCAGCAGCGGCTTGCCCTTGAACTCGGCCGAGTCGTACAGGAAGAAGTTCACCTCGCTGCGGTAGTTCCAGTCGGTGTAGACGAAGAACTCGCCGCTGTCGCCGTACGGGATGCCGTAGCGCGCGGTGAGCGTGCCGATCCACTTCGGCGCATTCGGCAGGGTGTTGCCGTAGACCAGCGCGTTGCCGTTGGCGCTGAGCGGGTCGAGGATGGTGCAGCCGGAGCCGCACACGGCCACCGCCAGGTTCGGGTCCTTCAGCTCGGTGTGGTTGTAGCTGCCGCCGGCGGTGAGCACGAAGTTCGGCGTGAGGTAGGCTTCCAGGTCGAACTCGGCGCCGTAGCCCTGGGTCTTGCTGGCGTTCAGCAGGCGCGTCACGTTGATGTCGCCACCCACCGCGGTGAGCTGCTGGTTGTGCATGTTGAACGTATAGACGTCCGCATTGAAGCGCACGTGGTTGTCCATGCCGGTGGTCTTCACGCCCAGCTCGTAGCTGGTGATCGTCTCGGGCTTCGCCTGCGAGATGAAGTCGGCGAACAGCACGCGGCCCTGCACGCTGGGCGCGCGGAAGCCGTTGGCGATGCGTGCGTACACGTTGACGTTCGGGCTGAGCGTCCAGGTGCCGGTGAGGTCGCCGCTCCAGCGCGCGTCGTGCGGCTGCGCGGTCTGCAGCAGCGGGCCGCCGCCGATCGGCGACATCACCCGGTCCACCTTGAAGTCGCGCGAGTCGTGCGACCAGCGCGCGCCGGCGCGCACCTCGAAATCGTCGGCGAGCTGGTAGTTGGCCGAGCCGAACACCGCCCACGCCTTGGTGCGCTGGGTCTGCGTGGCGTAGCCGTCCAGGGCGTGGTTGTTGAAGGTGGCGTAGTCGAAGTTGCTGATCGCGATGTCTTCGTCGAAATAGTAGGTGCCGACCTGCCAGTTGAGCTTGTCCTGCCCGTTGCTGGCGAGGCGGAATTCCTGGGTGATCTGGCGATCGTGCGGCAGCGCGTCGGCGGTCTCGGCCGGGAACGGGATGAAGCCCGGGCCCATCGGCGGGTGGAAGCTCGCGCCGTAGCCGCCGTCGACGTCGCCGAGGCTGTAGGTGGTGGCGCGCTCCAGCCCGGTGATCGAGGTGAAGGTGGTGTCGCCCAGGTTCCACGCCAAGTGCAGGTTGCTGCCCCAGCTGAACAGGTGCTGCTTGTTGCGGCCGTCCTGCGAGACCTTGTCGCGGTCGAAGCCGGGCACGAAGCTGGGATCGCCCAGTTCGATCGCATTGGCGCGGTTGACCATCGCGCTGCCGTCCAGCCAACGCGCGTGGCCGTTGATCAGCGCGCTGAAGCCGCCGTTCTCGTACAGCGCCTGCAGCCGCACGGCGCGGTCGTTGTAGCCGCCCAGCACGTTCTTCTGGCCGGTGAAGGTGTTGTCGATCCAGCCGTCGCGGTGCTGCGCCAGCGCGGAGATGCGGCCGGACCAGTGCCCACCCAGCGCGCCGCCCAGTGCCGCTTCGGCGTTGGCGGTACCGAGCGAGCCGTAGGAGACGCGGGCGTAGCCGCTGGTCTCCTGGCTCGGGCGCACCGACTCGAACTTGATCACACCGGCCGGCGAGTTGCGCCCGAACAGCGTGCCCTGCGGGCCGCGCAGCACCTCGACCTGAGCCAGGTCGAACAGCGGGAAGCCTTTCAGGATCGGGTTCTCCTGCACGATGTCGTCGTACACCATCGACACCGGCTGCGAGGCGTTGAGGTCGAAATCGCTGTTGCCCAGGCCGCGGATGTAGAAGCGCGGGAACTCGCGGCCGTAGGACGTCTCGGCGTACACGCTGGGCGCGCGCGAGGCCAGCTGCAGCACGGTGTCGCCGGACTGGCCGAACGCCTCCAGCTTGTCCGGCGTCAGCACGGTCAGCGCCATCGGCACCTTCTGCATGTTCTCCACCCGCTTCGAGGCGGTGACGTTCACCGTCTGCAGCTCGGTGGTCTTGGTCGCCGGCGTCTTGGCCGGCGTGGCCGCTTCCTGCGCCAGCACGGCGGAAACCGGCAGACCAAGAGCGAGCGTGATCGACAAGGCAAGCACGGCGGAACGCGGCGGGCGGGCGACGGACATCAGGTTTTCCCCAGTTGGAAAGGCAACGGTACGTAGCCGTATTGTCATACAAGGGTGGCGGCGGCGAAAGCGCCGGGTCCCGATCCATTGCCAGCAACCCGATCCGTCCCCATCTAAGATGCGTCCCTTGCCCTGTCCTTGCGGGCCCGAATACATGCCACTGCAAGATTTCCACCCCGCCGTCGCGAACTGGTTCCGCGCCGCCTTTCCCGCGCCCACCGCGGCGCAGGCCGCCGCGTGGCCGTCGATCCGCGCCGGCCAGCACACCCTGGTCGCCGCGCCGACCGGCTCGGGCAAGACGCTCACCGCCTTCCTCGCCGCGATCGACACGCTGGTGCGCGAGGGCGTCGCGCATGGCGGCGTGCTGGCCGATGCCACCACGGTGGTCTACGTGTCGCCGCTGAAGGCCTTGTCGAACGACATCCACATCAACCTCGAAGCGCCGCTGGAAGGCATCCGCGCCGAGCTCGAAAAGCTCGGCCTGCCCGACGTGGCGATCCGCACCGCCGTGCGCACCGGCGACACCCCGCAGGTCGAACGCAACCTGCTGCGCAAGCAGCCGCCGCACATCCTGGTGACCACGCCGGAGTCGCTGTACGTGCTGCTGGACTCGGCCTCGGGCCGTTCCATGTTGTCCGGCGTGCGCTCGGTGATCGTCGACGAGATCCACGCCATCGCCGGCAGCAAGCGCGGTTCGCATCTGGCGTTGTCGCTGGAGCGGCTGGAGTCGCTGTGCCAGCGGCGCCTGCTGCGGATCGGCTTGTCGGCGACGCAGAAGCCCATCGAGATGGTCGCCGACTTTTTGGTCGGTGCCGGCGAGAACGCCGCTCTTGCTCCTCCCCCTGCTAGCAGTGGGATGTTGGGAGGGGGTAAAGCTCTTGATCTTGATGAAGCAAAGAGCACCCCACCCCAACCCTCCCCTGCGAGCAGGGGAGGGAGCACAGCAACGATCATCGACGTGGGCCACGCCCGCCCGCGCGACCTCGCCATCGAAGTGCCGCCGGTGCCGCTGGAAGCGGTGATGTCGAACGACAGCTGGGAGCTGGTCTACGATCGCCTCGCCCAGCTGGTGCAGGCGCACCGCACCACCCTGGTCTTCGTCAACACGCGGCGCATGGCCGAGCGCGCGGCGCGACATTTGTCCGAGCGGCTGGGCAAGGAAGTCGTGGCAGCGCATCACGGCAGCCTGGCGAAGGAGCTGCGGCTGGATGCGGAGCAGCGGCTCAAGCGCGGCGAGCTGGCGGTGCTGGTGGCGACCGCGTCGCTGGAGCTGGGCATCGACATCGGCGAGGTCGACCTGGTCTGCCAGCTCGGTTCGCCGCGCTCGATCGCCGCCTTCCTGCAGCGCGCGGGCCGCTCCGGCCACAGCATCGACGGCACGCCGAAGGCGCGGCTGTTCCCGGCCACCCGCGACGACCTGATCGAATGCACCGCCCTGCTCGACTGCGTGCGCCGCGGCGAGCTGGACGCGCTGGTGATGCCGCCGCAGCCGCTCGACGTGCTGGCGCAGCAGATCGTCGCCGAAGTCGCCTGCGCCGAGTGGGACGAGGACGCGCTGTACGCGCTGGTGTGCCGCGCGTATCCGTACCGCGATCTCGCGCGCGCCGATTTCGACGCGGTGGTGCGCATGCTGGCCGAAGGCTTCACCACCCGCCAAGGGCCGCGCGCGGCCTACATCCATCGCGACGCGGTGAACCGGCAGCTGCGCCCACGACGCAGCGCACGTCTCACCGCGCTGACCTCCGGCGGCACCATTCCCGACACCGCCGACTACAAGGTGGTGCTGGAACCGCAGGCCATCATCGTGGGCACGGTGAACGAGGACTTCGCGGTCGAGAGCATGGCCGGCGACATCTTCCAGCTCGGCAACACCAGCTACCGTATCCAGCGCGTCGAGCGCGACCGGTTGCGTGTGGAGGACGCGCACGGCGCGCCACCGAGCATTCCGTTCTGGCTGGGCGAGGCGCCGGGGCGCAGCGACGAGTTGTCGTTCGGCGTGTCGCGCCTGCGCGAGGAAATTTCCGCCTTGCTTGAGCCCCTCTCCCCCCGGCGACCGTCAGGGAGTCCCCTTGCGGGTGAGAGGGGTGGGGGTGAGGGTTCGGGCGAAGCCATGAACTCCCACGCTCCGAGCGTACCCTCACCCCCAACCCCTCTCCCGAAGGGAGAGGGGAGCAAAGAGGCCGCGCTCGAATGGCTTCGGAACACCCTCGGCCTCCCCGACCCCGCCGCCCAGCAACTCGTCGAATACCTCGCCCGTGCCAAGGCTGCGCTCGGCGTGCTGCCGAGCCAGCGCACGCTGGTGCTGGAGCGCTTCTTCGACGAGTCCGGCGGCACCCAGCTGGTGATCCATACGCCGTGGGGCAGCCGCATCAACCGCGCGTGGGGACTGGCGCTGCGCAAGCGCTTCTGCCGCCAGTTCAACTTCGAACTGCAGGCGGCGGCGACCGAGGATGCGATCGTGTTGTCGCTGTCGACCAGCCACAGCTTTCCGCTGGAGGAAGTGGCGCACTACCTGCACTCGAACACCGCCGAGCACGTGCTGGTGCAGGCGCTGCTCGATGCGCCGCTGTTCCCCGCGCGCTGGCGCTGGAATGCGGTGACCGCGCTCGCGCTGCCACGCTTCACCGGCGGCAAGAAGACGCCGCCGCCGCTGCAGCGCATGAAGAGCGAGGACCTTCTCGCCGCGGTCTTTCCCGACCAGGTCGCCTGCCTGGAAAACATCGTGGGCGAACGCGAGGTGCCGGATCACCCGCTGGTCAACCAGACCATGCATGATTGCCTGCGCGAGGCGATGGACATGGATGGGTTGCTGGCGATCCTGCGCAAGCTCGAAGCCGGCGAGATCGCCATCGTGGCGCGCGACCTCACCGCACCCAGCCCGCTCGCCGCCGAAGTATTGAACGCTGCCCCGTACGCCTTCCTCGACGACGCGCCGCTGGAGGAGCGCCGCACCCAGGCCGTGCAGACCCGTCGCTGGAACGACGCCGACAGCGCCGACGATCTGGGCCGGCTCGACCCCGACGCGATCGCCGCGGTACGCGAAGAAGCCTGGCCACAGGTACGCGACGCCGACGAGATGCACGAGGCGCTGACCTTGCTGGGTTTCGTCACCGCCGATGAAGCCGCCGCCAACCCCGGCTGGAACGAGCGGCTGCAGGCGCTGGCGAAGGCGAAGCGCGCCACCCGGCTCGGCGACGTGTGGACGTCTGCCGAGCAGCTGCCGCTGTGGCAGGTACTGCATCCCGCCGCCCCGATGCAGCCGCCGATCGCCGCACCCGCCGAATACGCCGCGCAGTCCTGGACGCGCGAGGACGCGCTGCGGGAACTGGTGCGCCATCGCCTCGGCGGGCTCGGCCCGGTCACCGCGAACGGGTTGACGCAATCCATCCACGCCGACGCCGGCGAAGTCGAGCAGGCGCTGCTGCGGCTGCAGTCCGAAGGCTACGTGATGCAGGGCCGCTTCACCGCCGACGCCAGCGACACCGAGTGGTGCGAGCGGCACCTGCTGGCGCGCATCCACCGCTACACCATCGGCCGGCTGCGCCGCGAGATCGAGCCGGTCAGCCGGCGCGCGCTGATGCGCTTCCTGTTCGACTGGCAGCACGTGTCGGCGACGACCCGGCTGAGCGGGCCGGACGCGCTGGTGGCCACGCTGGCGCAGCTGGAAGGCTACGAGGCCGCGGCCGGCGCGTGGGAATCGGAGATTCTGCCAGCGCGCGTCGAGGACTACTCGATCCACTGGCTGGACGAGCTGTGCCGCGCCGGTCGGATCGGCTGGGCGCGCCTGCGCACCGGCAGCGGTGGTGGCGGCGGCCCGGTGCGCAGCACGCCGATCGTGCTGCTGCCACGCCGTGGAATGGCCGTCTGGACGTCTGTTGTAGCGTGCGACCCGCAAGAGATCCTGCTGTCCTCGCGCGCGCAGGCCGTCGCTGACGCGCTGCGCGAACACGGCGCATTGTTCTTCGACGAACTGCTGGATATCGCCCACCTTCTGCGCACTGAACTGGAGGATGCGCTGGGCGAGCTGGTCGCTGCCGGCCGGGTCAGCGCGGACAGCTTCGCCGGCCTGCGCGCGTTGCTGCTGCCCGCAGCGAAGCGCGACGGCGCGCGGCACCGGCGGTTGCGCCGGCACCAGTTCGGCGGCATCGAGGATGCGGGGCGTTGGTCGCTCGCACGTACCAAGAGCCCCCCTCCCCAACCCTCCCCTGCGACCGAAGGAAGTCCTTTGCGGGCAAGCAGGGGAGGGAGTACAGGCGCCGCTCTTGCCCCTCCCCCTGCGCGCAGGGGGAGGCCGGGAGGGGGTGAAGCTCTTGATCCCGACGCGATCGAGCACATCGCCCGCACCCTGCTGCGCCGCTACGGCGTGGTGTTCTGGAAACTGCTGGAGCGCGAAGCGCCGTGGCTGCCGTCGTGGCGCGAACTGCTGCGCGTGTACCACCGGCTGGAGGCGCGCGGCGAAATCCGCGGCGGGCGCTTCGTCGAAGGCCTGGTCGGCGAGCAGTTCGCCCTGCCCGAGGCGATCGCACCGTTGCGCGCGATACGTCAGCGCGCCGACGACGGCGAACTGGTCTGCCTCAGCGGCAGCGACCCGCTGAACCTGGTCGGCACCGTGCTGATCGGCGACAAGGTGCCGGCGCTGGCCGGTTCGCGCGTACTGTACCGCGACGGCGTGCCGATCGCGGCGCTGGTCGGCGGCAAGCCCGCCGCGCTGGTCGAGTTGTCGGCTGCCGACACCCAGCTGGCAAAGCATGCCCTGCTGCGTTATCCGCCCTCGCTGCCGGAAATGCCGGCCGCCGCACGCTGACGGCATGGGCTGCTTGCGGGGCGCCGGCGTCGCTAGAGCTTGAAATGGACGCCGCGCCGATCCATCGCCCACACGATCAACCACCACAGCATCACGAAGGCTGCGGCGAACGCCAGCGACGGCGCGTATGGCCCGAACCACGGCGTCATCCAGCCGGCGAACAGGTGCTGGTAGATCGGCTCCTGCCAGCCCAGCGCGGGCAGCAGGATCTGCATCAGCTCGGAGCCGGCGTAGGCGGCGATCGCGTTGACGCCGAAGCGTCGGCCCAGCGCGGGCCAGCCGCGCCGATCGATCAGCCAGTGGAAAGCCAGCAGCGCCAGCGTGGCCCAGCCGGCCGTCCACAGCACGAACGACGGCGTCCACAGGTTCTTGTTCAACGGCAGCCACAGCGACCACAACGCGCCAAGCAGCAGGCAGGCGATGCCGGCCAGCAGCAGCGCCCGGAATTTTTCGCGGCGCAGCCAGCAACCGGCGCGCAGACCCAGCAAGGTGCTGGCCAATGACGGCAACGTGCCGAGCAGACCTTCCGGATCGTGACCGCGACCGGTCGCCGGATCGATCAGGTAGACGAAGCGGCCGAATACCGCGCTGTCGACACGGCTGGCGATGTTCGCCCACGGCTCCAGCGAACCGCCGAGCAGGAGCAATCCCCAGTAACCGAGCAGCAACGCCGCGATCGCCAGCCACTGCGTGCGCGATTTCGTGTAGACCGCGAACAGCGCCACCCCGGCGAAGCACAGCGCGATCCGCTGCAGCACGCCAGGGAAACGCAGGTGCGCGTGCGGCAGCAGCCACGCCGCCACAACATTGATCGCCACGCCCAGCGCGAGGATGCGCAAGGCACGCCACATCGCGGCGCGGGTCAACGCGGCCGGCGAAGCGCCCTGCTCCAGCCGCGGCAGGATCGCCAGCGCCACCGACACGCCGACCACGAACAGGAAGAACGGAAAGACCAGGTCGGTCGGCGTGCAGCCGTTCCAGGCCGAGTGTTCCAAGGGTGCGTAGACATGGCTCCAGTCGCCCGGATCGTTGACCAGCAGCATCGCCGCCACGGTGCAGCCGCGCAGGGCGTCGAGGGAGGCGAGGCGCTTCATGCTGTAAGAAAGCGCAAAAGCGCCGTGATCCCTCCCCCTGCAAGGGGGAGGTAGGGAGGGGGTAGCTCAGGGTCGCCGGAAAGATCAAAAGCGAACCCCACCCCAACCCTCCCCTGCTGCGCAGGGGAGGGAGCAGTGTGACTCGCTCGCCATTCGGAACTCATGGCTCCAACGCCACGCTGCCGATCGCATACAGCGGCCCGTCGATCGGCGCGGTGTAGATCAGGCACAGCGCATGTTCTCCCTGTTGCGCCGGCAACGCTGCGGTCAGTGTGAAGTTGCGCGCGCTGCGCGCGGGATCGGGCAAGGGCATGCTGGCCAGCACGGGCCCGTCGCATTGGTCGGCATGCACCACCAGTTCGCCGAACGGCGTGGCGTGCTGTCGCGATACCACCAGCTTCTGCTCGTGCGCCAGCGCGAAGTTGCGCGGCAGGCGCACCGCATCGACATGGATCGCCGTGACACCATCCATCCAGATGGCCGGAAGTAGCTGGCAGGCGTCGAACACGTTCACCGCGTACGCCGGCTGGGTACCCTTCGCGTCGGGCATGGGCTGCAGGCGCAGGCGGAAATCGCTGCCGGGGCAGTTCGGCAAGGTGCTGCCGGGCAAGCTGAGCAGGGCGGCGCGATCCAGCACGCGTTCGCGCGGCGCGGCGAGCCGGCTGCCGTCGGCGGCGAAGCTGGCGGCGCGCACGCGGATCGGCAGGGTCACGTTGAACGGCGCGGTGTAGCGCGGCGAGGCAGGCGTGGGTGCGCTGCCGTCCAGCGTGTAATGGAGGGTGCCGAAGTCCGTCTGATTCGACAGCGTCACCGTGGCCTTGCCGGTGGCCAGCGCCAGGTTGCGGTCGGTGGCGATGTCCACCGCGAAGGCGCTGTCGGCGACGTTGACGTGCTGGGCACGGTAACGCCCGAGCTGGGCCGGCAGGCGGGCCAGGAAGCCCGGCCAGTGGTTCGCGCCGGGCGGCGACCAGGCCACTTCGCTGAGCGCGTCCAGCCGCGGGAAGGCAGCGTGCTCGACGTGGCCGAACGTGGGCATGTGCTCGGTCCACAGGTTGGCCTGCACGCCCAGCACATGCTTCGCCTGCGTGGCGCTCAGCACGCCGGGCACGGCCTGGAAGGCGTATACATCCTTCAGCGATTCCACGCCGAGGCGGCCGGCGTACTCGTCGGCAAGGCCGCCTTGCACGTGGTCGAAGTACAGGCCCGGCGCGGGCGACAGCACCACGTCGTGGCCGAGCAGCGCGGCCTTGATCGCACCGTCGGTGCCGCGCCAGGACATCACGGTGGCGTCGGCGGGCAGGTTGTCGCCTTCGAGGATCTCGTCCCAGCCGATCAGCTTGCGACCGTGCTTGTCGAGGTACTGGCCGACACGGTCGATGAACCAGCCCTGCAACGCGTCCTCGCTGGTGATGCCCAGCGCGCGCATCTTCGCCTGCACCGCGGGCGAGGCCTGCCACTGATCCTTGATCGCCTCGTCGCCGCCGACGTGGATGTAGGTCGACGGGAACAACGCCATCACTTCGTCGAGCACGTTGTCGATGAAGGTGAAGGTGTCGTCGTCGACGTTGTAGAGCCAGGGGTTCACGCCCCAGTCGGTGGAAACCCCGGGTTGCCTGCCGGTGACACCGAGCCGCGGATACGCGGCCACCGCGGCCTGCGCGTGGCCGGGCATGTCGATCTCCGGCACGATGGTGATGTGGCGTGCGGCGGCATAGGCCACCACGCGGCGGATGTCGTCCTGGGTGTAGAAGCCGCCGTAGCGCTGCGGCTCGCCGTCGTGCCCGGCATCCGGCGGCGTGCGCCACGCGCCGACGCGGGTGAGCTCGGGGTAGCGCTTGATCTCGATGCGCCAGCCCTGGTCGTCGGTAAGATGCCAGTGGAAGGTGTTGAGCTTGTGCTGGGCCATCTGCTCGAGCAGGCGCTCGATCTCGTCGACCGTCTGGAAATGCCGCACGGAATCCAGCATCAGCCCGCGCCAGGCGAAGCGCGGCTGGTCGCGGATGGACAGCGCAGGCACCTGCACCGCGCCATGCTGCGCATCCGGCGTGAGCAATTGCCATGCGGTCACCGCGCCGTAGAACAGGCCGGCGGCATCGCGCGCGCTGATGCGCATGCCTTCCGGCGTGACGTCCAGCGCGTAGCCTTCGCGGTTCGCCACCGGCGCCGCCGGGTCGATCCGCAGCACGATCGCATGCGCCGTGGCCGCGCCGTGTTTCAGCGGCAGGCGCAGGCCGCGCGTGCGCGCGACCAGGTCGACCAGCCAGGCGCCCGTGCGCCGGGTCGAGGCCGCGTCGTCGGCGAGCACGACCGGCGTGTGCGCGTCGACCGTGAAATGGCCGGCGTCGACGCGCAGTTGCGCCGGCAACGGCAGCAACGGCACCGGCGGTGCGGCGGCATGGGCGGACCCGGCCAGTCCCATCGCCATGGCTGCCCAGCCCAGCAGGATCAAGCGGCGTGTCATCGGCAATCTCCGTGGCGGTGCGTGCACCACGCTAGCAAAAAAACGGGCCCGACAACTTTTGCCCGGGCCCGCGTTGGGGAGAAGTGCGAAGCCGTCCATGGCTCGCGTCATGGTGAAACGGTTCAGAGCTTGAAGCGCAGGCTCAGGTAGTACTGGCGGCCGTTGTCGTAGAACGCATACGGCTGTTTCCCGTAGGCCGCGTTCTGGGTGTAGTACTTCAGCTTGGGCTTGTTGAGGTTCATCCCATCCAGCGACAGCGACATCCAGTCGGTGAGCTGCACGCCGAACGACGCGGCGAGGTTGCCGATGCCCTGCTGGAAGTAGGTGTCGGTGCGGCTCACGCCGGCATAGAACTGCGAGCGGTAGGTGTAGCTGATGCGGGCGTTGAACCGCTTGTTCTCGAAGTAGCCGGAGAGGTTGTAGGTGTTCTTCGAGGTGCCCTGCAGCGGCTTGTCGCCCGTGGCATGGCCGTCGGCGTAGGTGTAGTTGGCCTGCACGCCGAAGTTGTCGCCGATCGGCTGGATGTAGTTCAGCTCCACGCCGCGGACCTGGCCGTTGACGTTGCGCGGCACGCTGATCAGGTAGTTGTTGAACACGTCGGTGCCCGCGGCGGCGGATGCCTGCATGTCCTTGAAGGTGCGCACCTCGTTGCCGAAGTTGACGTAGTCCTTCAGGTTCATCGCGTACACGCCGGCCGACAGCAGGCCGCGCGGCGCGAAGTACCACTCCACGGCGGCATCGAAGTTGCTCGAGATCAGCGGCTTGAGCTGCGGATTGCCGCCGCTGCCGGTGTGGGTAAGGTCATCGGCCGACACGTAGCCCGCCAGCGCCGAGTAGTCCGGACGGGTCATGGTCTGCGACGCGGCGAAGCGCAGCAGCAGGTCGTCGGTGACGGCGAGCTTGAGGTTGGCGCTGGGCAGGAACTTGCCGTAGTCGTGCTTGTACGTGTTCCAGTAATAGTCGCCGAAGGCCGAGCCGGTGATCGGGCCGGTGACCGTGGTCGCTTCCGCATCGGGCGCCGTGCTGGTGTAGCCGATGTTCTCCTTGGTCTGCACGTAGCGCACGCCGACGTTGCCGCTGGCGATGCCGGAATCGAAGTTCAGCTGCACATAGGCGGCCGAATCCTTCTCCTCGACCTTGTAGACGTCGTTGAAGTAGAAGCGCGAGACCGGATCGCGGTTGGCGAACTGCGCGTCGATCTGCGCCAGCTGGGCCGGCGTCCAGTACCAGATCGGACCGGGGAAGCTGCCGCCGAGCGAGCCGTTGAAACCGCCCGGATAGCTGCTGTAGGTGCCGGTCGGGTAGGCGGCCGGATTCTGCCAGTCGGAGGCCCAGTTCGGGCCCTGCGCGACCTCGAACGGGTTCTCGCGCGTGTGCTTGGCGTAGCGGGCGCCAAACTGCAGCGAGGTGATCGCGCCGTCGTCGAAGTTGAGCTCGCCGTCGAACTGCGCCCAGTCCTCCTTGTCCTTCACCTTGATGCCCTGGCCGCCGAAGATCCAGCCGGCTGCCGGCAGGATGCCCGATGGCGAGGTGTTGTCGCCACCCAGCGTCCAGTTGATCGGCTTGCCGAGGCCGCGCATGTCCCAGCTGGCGCCGGCGCCGCCGGCAGTGCCCAGCTCGATCACGTCCTGGGTCGGGCTGCTGCCGGTACCGCGGGTGGTGCCGATCTGGCCGGTGAAGGTGAGATGGTCGGTGGCGCGCCAGTTCGCGCTAAGCGTGAGGTACTTCGACTCGGAAGCCGCACCGGGGCGCGAGATCTGGTCGTACACGCCGTAGGCGCCGGTGCCGCCGGCGATCGAGCCGCTGGTGACCACGTTGTTCTGGATCGAGTTGGCGGTGAGCACGCCGCCGTTCGCCAGCGCGCTGCTGGCCCACATCATGTAGTTGCGGTTGTAGTTGTCGGCCTTGAGCTTGGAGTAGAAGCCGTTGAGGTCGAGCGTGAGGTTGTCGGTCGGCTTGATCTGGAAGTCGATCACGCCGCCCTTGCGCTCGCGCTGCTGGGTGAACAGCACCGCGCCGATTTCGTTCGGGTAATAGACAGTGTTGCCGCCGACCGTCGTGGGCAGGTAACCGCCCACCACCTCCTGGCCGTTGCGCTGCAGGCTGCGCTTCTCGTAGAAGCCCTGCACCAGCACGCCGACGGTGTTGGCGTCGTTCTTCCAGTTGAACAGGCCGCTGAACTGCGGTTTGGTGTCGCCGGGAAGATCCGAATACACACCACCGATCGAGGCTTCGGCCGTGACCGGCTTGGCGAACTCCAGCGGCTTGCGGGTGATGATGTCCACCGAACCGGCGCTGCCGCCTTCGACGATGCTGGCCTCGGAGGTCTTGTGCACCACCACCTGGCTGACGATCTCCGACGGCAGCAAGGTGTAGCTGACGCTGCGGCCCACGGTCTGTACCTGGCTCAGCACGAACCAGTCGCCGGTGCCCACGCCGTGGCCGTTGACCAGGGTCTGGGTGAGGCTCGGCGCGGTGCCGCGCAGGCTGACGCGATCGCTCTCGTCGAAGCCGCCCTCGCTCGCGCTGGACGAACTGATGTTGACGCCGGGCAGGCGCTGCAGCGTGTCGGCCACGTTCTTGGCCGGCAGTTTGCCGATGTCCTCGGCGGTGACGACCTCGACGTGCGAGGCCGCATCCTTCTTCAGCGCCAACGACTCGGCCTCGCTGTTGCGGATGCCGGTGACGATCACCGTGCTCAGGGTCCTGGCCTGCTTCTCCTTCGCCTGGTCCTGGCTGGATTGGTTGTCGGTATTCGCCTGGTTGTCCTGCGCATAGATCGCACCGGATACGCACAGACCGGTGATGATGCTCGCGGCTAGCAATGTCTTGTGGTAATTCATGATCTCCTCCCCTCAGAGGCTGGCTCGAATCAAGACCGGCATGACGACGGTCGCGGACGTTGTGTAGTGGTTTGGCTTGGCGCCATGTCGCCGGATGGCATTCATCTCACTCTCCTGGACGCTCATCCAGAAACCAGCCTGCGGCGCCAATGACACCAAGCTGGCCGTGCTCGATCAGTCGTACTGGAACCTGCTGCAGATAGGCGCGCATCACGCCCTTGTTGAAATAGCGTTCGGCGAAGCTGCTGGACAGCAGGAACGGCTGGATCTGCGGCAGGATCCCGCCGGCCAGGTAGACTCCGCCGCGGGCGCCGTACAGCAGCACCAGGTCGCCCACGAAACTGCCGAGCAGACCGCAGAACACTTCCAGCGCCTCCACCGCGGCGCCATCGCTGCCGTCCAGAGCGGCGGCGGTGATTTCGGCCGGGGTCAGCAGGCGCGAAGGGCTGCCTTGCAGTTCGCACAGCGCGCCGTAGAGTTTCAGCAGGCCAGGGCCGGACAGCGCATCCTCGAACGACACGTGCGCACGCTCGCGGCGGAACAGGCGCAGGATCTCGATCTCGCGCTCGTTGCCCGGCGCCAGCGACACCTGGCCCGCCTCGGTGGCCAGCACCTGCGCGCGCGGATGGCCCGGCAGCAACACCGCCGAACCCAGACCGGTGCCCGGCCCCATCACCAACGCCGGCCCGCTGGCCGCCGGTTGCGCGGTCTCGATGATCGGCCGGGTCTCGTCGGCCGCGATGAACTGGGTGGCGTAGGCAACCGCCTCGAAATCGTTGATCACCGCCAGCCGCTGGATGCCGAGGCCGTCGCGAATGTCGCGGATCGACACCGGCCACGGCAGGTTGCCGTTGACGATCGCGTCGTCCAGCACGTAGCCGGCGCAGGCCACCGCGCAATGACGCAGCTCGCCGCGCAGCGCCGCATGCGGCGTGCTCGCCAGCTGCGCGACGAAATCCTGCAGCATCGCGGTGAGGCTGGACCAGTCGGCGCAGCCGTAGCGGTGGTAGTGCAGCACGCTGACCGGGCGGCGGCCGTTCGCGTTGCCGACGACCAGGCCGATGCGCGCATGCGTGCCGCCGACGTCGGCGGCCAGGAACGGCTGCTGCGGACCCGGTCCTGACGCACCGGCCCCGTTCGTTGCCGATGCCTCGGCAACGGCCGTCGCCGACGCTGCCGCCGCATGACGCTGGTTTGCAACTTCCCCCACTGCGTTCTCCCGTGGCCGGTGACTCCCCGAACCGACCGTGCTGGCACGAGCCGGGTACGGCCTGATTCGGGCGGAGTCTGCTGTCGAAATGACAACGTTGTCAACCGGGTCCGCCACAATTTCCCGGACATTCGATGTGGCGACGCAGCATAACTGCCATGACACTCCTGAGCCGTTCCTCACGAAGCCGCGTAGATGGCTTTGTACGGCGCATGCATGGGCCATCGTGCAGCCATGGCGCGGTCTGCTGCGGCGCCACAATGATGGCTCGCAATGGCGGTGCGAAAGCCGCGGCCACGACCGCGCATCGAGGACCGACCCAGCCGATGGATTGACAACGTTGCACTTTTCGGCAATTAAAGAGACATTCCTGCCTGTCCCGGTCACCCGACCGGTGCGGCACGGCGACTCCGGGGAGAACCATCCATGGCAACCACGCTGGCGGCAGCGCCGTCCGATCGCACCCACCTCGGCCCGATGCTGATCATCGGCCTGCTGTTCTTCATCTTCGGCTTCGTCACCTGGCTCAACGGGCCGCTGATCACCTTCGTCAAGCTGGCGTTCCAGGTCGAGGACGTCTACGCCTTCCTGGTGCCGTCGGCGTTCTACGTGTCGTACCTGGTGTTCTCGCTGCCCGCCTCGCTGATCCTGCGCCGCACCGGCATGAAGAAGGGCATGGCGCTGGGCCTGTTCGTGATGGCGATCGGCGCGGTGCTGTTCGGCCAGTTCGTCAGCTGGCGCGAGTTCGCCGGCGCGCTGACCGGGTTGTTCGTGATCGGCGCCGGGTTGTCGCTGCTGCAGACCGCGTCGAACCCGTACATCAGCATCCTCGGGCCGATCGACAGTGCGGCGCAGCGCATCGCGTTCATGGGCATCTGCAACAAGGCCGCCGGCGTGATCGCCCCGTTCGCGTTCGGCGCACTGGTGCTCAGCGGCATCAGCACGTTCGGCGAGCAGGTCGAAGCGGCGCCGACGCCGGCAGCGCGCGAAGCCCTGCTCAACGCGTTCGCCGGCAAGGTGCACCTGCCGTACATGGTCATGGCCGGCCTGCTGGTGCTGCTGGCGATCTGGATCGCGCGTTCGTCGCTGCCGGAAATCCGGCCCGACGGCGCGAACAGCGAACGGGCGATCGGGCACAAGCACGGCAGCATCTTCAGCTTCCCGCACCTGTGGCTGGGCGTGCTGTGCCTGTTCCTCTACGTCGGCGTGGAGGTGATGGCCGGCGATGCGATCGGCACCTACGGCGCCGGCTTCCACCTGCCGTTGGAGCGCACCAAGATCTTCACCGCATTCACCCTCAGCGGCATGCTGATCGGCTACGTCGCCGGCCTGCTGCTGATCCCGCGCTTCGTCTCGCAGCAGCGCTACCTGGCGATCTCGGCGGTGCTCGGCGTGCTGTTCTCGGTCGGCGCCTACCTCAGCCAGGGCTACGTCTCGGTCGGCTTCGTCGCCGCGCTCGGCTTCGCCAACGCGATGATGTGGCCGGCGATCTTCCCGCTGGCGATCAAGGGCCTGGGCAGCCTCACCGAACGCGGCTCGGCGCTGTTGATCATGGCGATCGCCGGCGGCGCGGTGGTGCCGCAGCTGTTCGTGCACCTGAAGCAGCACGTCGATTTCCAGCTCGCGTTCGCGCTGCTGATGGTGCCGTGCTACCTGTACATCCTGTACTACGGACTGGCCGGCCACCGGGTCGGCCAGCACCAGGCGCAGTGAACTGAGCTAGGATGCACACGCCGCCGCACCGACGCGTGCGGCGCCGCCGGCACGATGGCGCGACCGGCGATCAACCCTTTCGATACACGAGGTTCAGCGGGTGCGCAGCGCCACCATCAAGGATGTCGCAGAACGGGCCGGCGTCTCGCTGAAGACCGTCTCGCGCGTGATCAACAACGAGCCTTCGGTGCACGCGCGCACGCGCGAGAAGGTGCAGCGCGAGATCGACGCGCTCGGCTACCAGCCCGACCCGTCCGCGCGCAGCCTGCGCAGCACGCGTGCCTACGCGATCGGCCTGGTCTACGACAACCCGAACGCCCACTACATCATCAACCTGCAGCGCGGCGTGCTGTCGGCGTGCCGCAGCAACGGCTTCGGCCTGCAGATCCATCCGTGCGACTCGTCCTCGCCGAAGCTGGCCGAGGAACTGCGCGAGCTGGTGCACCGCTCGCGGCTGGCCGGGCTGGTGCTGGCGCCGCCGATGTCCGAGCAGCCGGCGCTGATCCACGCGCTGAGTGCGGCGAAGGTCCCGTTCATCCGGATCATCTCCGCGCGCAAGGACCCGCAGGACGGCTCGCCCTGCGTCTACGTCGACGACCGCGATGCCGCCTACGCGATCACCGAGCACCTGATCCAGCTCGGCCACCAGCGCATCGGCTTCCTGTGGGGCGGCAGCGGGCACCGCTCCAGCGTCGAGCGCTACCAGGGCTACGAGGACGCGCTGAAGGACTACGGCATCGCGCTCGACCGCAAGCTGATCGTGACCGGCGACTACACCTTCGACGACGGCTTCCGCGGCGCGCGCAAACTGCTGGCGCTGAAGGACCGCCCCAGCGCGATCTTCGGTTCCAACGACGAGATCGCCGCCGGCGTACTCGCTGCGGCGCATTCGGACGGCATCAACGTGCCGTACGAACTCTCCATCGCCGGCTTCGAGGACAGCCCGTTCTCCAAGCAGTCGTGGCCCGCGCTGACCACCGCACGCCAGGCCACCGAGGACATCGCGCGGCACGCCGCGCAGCGGCTGATCGGCGACCTGCAGCGCGAAGCCAACGGCGAGCCGATCGACAGCCGCAACGAGGGTTTCAGCCCGGAGCTGGTGGTACGCGGCTCCACCGCGCCACGGCACGCCGCACCGTCCGGACGCGGCGCCGGCGGAAGGCGCAAGCCGGCTACTTGACGTTGTCGGTCTCTCCGATGAAGCGGGCCACGTTGTCGTGCAGCTGCTTCAACGACGCCTCGTGCGCATACACCATGTGCCCGGACGGGTACCACGCATAGCTGATGTTGCGTTCCAGGCTGGCCGGGATCGGCAGGTGGTGCATCTCGTAGTCGGCGGCGAAGTACGGCGTGGCCAGGTCGTAGTAGCCGCCGTGGAGATAGACCTTCAGGTTGGGATTGGTCTTCATCGCCATGGCCAGGTCCGGCATCACGTTGGTCGACGATTGCAACGCCTCGCCGTGCACGCCGGGCGCCTTGTGCGAGAAATCCCAGTGCTTGATGTCGGCGAACAGCCGGTACTGCCGGCCCTGGCCGAACTTCAGGTCGCGCCGCACGTAGTCGTTGAAGGCGGCCACGTAGGCCGAACTGATCGCCGAGGATTGCGGATCGTATTCGGAGTCCTTGCTCAGCGGATCGATCGCCGGGCCGGAGAAGCGGCTGTCCAGCCGGCCGGTGGTGATGTCGCCGTCCGTCTGCAACTCGTGTTCGAACATGCCGCCGGTCACGCGCAGGTCCGCTTTCAGCAGGTAGGCCACCGGCAGGCCGGTGTACTCGTGCAGCTTCTGCGCCACCGCCTGCTTGCGCGCATCGTCCAGGCGCGAGCCGGCCATCAATGCCTGCGCGTAGTCGCCCATCGCGTATTGCTCCACCTCGCGCAGGAACGGCTCCAGTGCGGCCGGCTGCTGCGGCAGCTTGTGGTGGTAGAACGCGGTGGCGGCGAAGGTCGGCAGCGCCAGTTCGTACGGCAGGTCGATGCCGGGATTGAACTCCGGCCCGTCGATGCTGGTGTCGAAGCTGAGGATCTGCGAGAGCAGGATCACCCCGTTGAGATCGACGCTGTCCTCGTTCTCCAGGATGTTCGCCAGCACCGCCGAGCGGGTGGTGCCGTAGCTTTCGCCGAACAGGTACTTCGGCGAATTCCAGCGGTCGTACTTCGACAAAAACCGGGTGATGAACTGCGCGAAGGCATGGCCGTCGCCGTCGACGCCGTAGATCGCCTTCTTGCGTTCCTTCATTTGCTCGTCGCGCTTGTCCTTGTCCCCGTCATCCGCGATCAGCCGGCTGAAGCCGGCGCCGGGCGCGTCGATGAACACCAGGTCGGAAGCATCGAGCAGGCTGTAATCGTTTTTGACCAGCCCGTACGGCGCCGCCGGCGTGTGGCCGTCGTCGCTGGTGACCACGCGCCTGGGCCCGAACGCGCCCATGTGCAGCCACACCGTGGCCGAGCCGGGGCCGCCGTTGTAGATGAAGGTGACCGGCCGCTTCGTCGCCGCCACGCCTTTCTTGAAGTACGCCACGTAGAACATGCTGACCTGCGGCTCGTCCTCCTTGTCGCCGCTGCCATGCAGCACCAGCGTGCCGGCCACCGCCTTGTAGTCGACGCGATGCCCCTCGACCGATACCGAACCCTCGCTGTTCGACGCTTGCGGCTCGACCAGCGCTGCGTCGGACTTCGGCTCCGGCTTGCTCTTGTCATCCTTCTTGTCCGGCCCGGCAATCGCGGCGGAGCTGAGCAGCAGCGCGGCAAGCGCCGCGGTGAGGAGAAGCTTGCGCATGGGCGATCCTCGATGACTGAGGCAGCTTCGCCCCGGGAAACCGCAGCATAGGCGCCACGACGACGGGATTTCATAGCCCGGAAGTCACTGCCGCCGGACGATCAGCCGCGCGCGATCACCCCGATCGCCAGCAGCGCCAGCGCCACGCCGGCGAGGTTGAGCCGGCTCAGCCGCTCATGGAACAGCAGCAGGCCGACCAGCGCGCCCAGCGCCACCACGCCGAGGTTCATGCTGGCGAACACCAGCGCGGGATGCTGCGGCAGGGCGCGATGGCCGCGCAGGTAGAACAGGATATTGCCGAAGTTGGCCAGCCCGAGCAGCAAGCCGGCCAGCGCGCTGCGCGCGGTGAAGCGGGCTTGACCCTGCATGCGCCGCCACAGCTGCAGCGCGAACGCGACCAGCAGGGCCAGTGCGAACATCGCCTGCAGCGATGCGCCCAGCGGCACGCCGGCCTGCGCCACACGCTTGAACAGGATGTCGATCACGCCGAAACCGGCGAACACCAGCAGCGGATACAGCCAGCCGGCGGTGCCGCGCTCCGCCGTGCCATGCCCGCTGCGCCAGACCATGCACAGCAGGGCGAGCAGGCCCAGCGCGATGCCGATGCCCTTGGGCGCCGTGAGCTGTTCGCCGAACAGCGCGAACGCGGCCAGCAGCGATAGCAGCAGCGACAATCGCTGTGCCGCATCGCTGCGCACGATGCCGGCATGCCGCACCGACGCTGCCAGCGCCAGGAAGATCGTCGGCAGCAGGATGCCCAGCGCCGCGAGCGCCAGCCACGGCACACCGGGTTCGCGCAGGCTCGCCGGCGTAGGCTGCAGCAGCAACGCGGTGAGCACGCTGGTCACCACGTAGTTCCAGGCGATCGCCTGGCCCACGTCGATATCGGCGCGCCGCGCCAGTTTCAGCAGCACCGACACGAGCACGCTGCACAGCACGCTGAGCAGGACGTAGATCATCGGTCACTCCGACGACGGCAGGCCGTCAGGCTGCCGCCGCATCGACGCCCGCTCAAAACGCATCCAGCGGAATCTTCAGGTAGCGCACGCCGTTGTCCTCGGCCGGCGGCAGCTGGCCCGCGCGCATGTTCACCTGCACCGCCGGCAGGAGCAGCGCCGGCACCGCCAGACTGGCGTCGCGCGCGTTGCGCATGCGCACGAAGTCGTCTTCGCCGATGCCGTCATGCACGTGGATGTTGTCGCGACGCTCGGCGCCGACCGTGGTTTCGTGCGCGAACACGTCGCGGCCGGCGGGCTTGTAGTCGTGGCAGAGGAACACCCGGGTTTCCTGCGGCAATGAGAAAATGCGCTGGATCGAGCGGTACAGCGTGCGCGCGTCGCCGCCGGGGAAATCGCAGCGCGCGGTGCCGTAGTCGGGCATGAACAAGGTATCGCCGACGAAGGCCGCGTCGCCGACCCGGTGGGTCATGCACGCCGGCGTGTGGCCGGGCGTGTGCATCGCCACCGCTTCGATGCCGCCGATCATGTAGCGCTCGCCGTCCTTGAACAGGTGGTCGAACTGGCTGCCGTCGCGCCTGAAGCCGGGGCCCGCGTTGAACAGCTGGCCGAACGTGTCCTGCACCTCGCGGATGTGCTCGCCGATGCCCAGCCGGCCGCCCAGTTGCGCCTGCACGTACGGCGCCGCCGACAGGTGGTCGGCGTGCACGTGGGTGTCGATCACCCAGTCCACGCCGAACCCCTGCGCCCGCACGAACGCGATCAGCGCATCGGCCGAGGCGTGACCGGTGCGCCCGGACGCGGCGTCGTAGTCGAGCACGCTGTCGAATACCGCCGCCCTGCCCGTGGTCGGGTCCCACGCCACGTAGCTGAAGGTATGGCTGGCTTCGTCGAAGAATGCCTGCACCTCGGGGCGATGCATCTCAGTGTCCTCCGGCGGGAGGCAACAGGCGCGCGGCCAGCCACCAGCCCGCGATCATGCAGGCCACCAGTACCAGCAGCGCGGGCGCGCCGGCGCCGAGCGAGGCCAGCGCCGGGCCGGGACAGTAGCCGGCGATGCCCCAGCCGATGCCGAACAGGGCGGCGCCGCCCACCAGCCGGGCGTCGATGCGGCGCGACACGGGCCACTGGAACCGTTCGACCAGCAACGGGCGCGGGCGCCGCAGCAGCAGCCGGTAGCCGACCGCGGTGGTCAGCACGGCGCCGGCCATCACGAAGACCAGGCGCGGATCCCACGCGCCGAAAATGTCCAGGAAGCCGAGCACCACGGCCGGCTGGGTCATGCCGCCGAGGCTGAGGCCGAGACCGAACAGCAGCCCGGCGACGAACGCGATCCACGCTCTCATGCGCCTACTCCCAGCAGGTGCCGCAACACGAATACGGTGGCGATGCCGAACGCCATGAAGACGGCGGTCGCCAGCAATGAACGCGGCGACAACCGCGCGATGCCGCAGACGCCATGCCCGCTGGTGCAGCCTCCGCCGAGCCGCGTGCCGATGCCGACCAGCAAGCCGGCCAGCGCCATCCACGGCAGCCCCACCTGCGGTGCGCCGATGCCGCTGTCGCCGCGCAGCCACCACAGCAGCAGCGGCCCGGCCAGCAGACCCAGCACAAAGGCCAACCGCCACGTGCGGTCACTCGCGCCGCCCACGACCAGGCCGCTGGCGATGCCGCTGACGCCGGCGATGCGACCGAGGGCCGCCATCAGCAGCACCGCCGCGAGACCGATCAGCACGCCACCGCACAAGGCGCCGAGGTAGGGGTGCATGGTCATGCTTCCTGTGGGTACGAAGGTGGGGATTATCGCCCCTGCGCGACCGGTTGCCGCGTCATGCCGGTTGCGTGGCCTGCTCCGCGGCGAGGCGCCGGGCCACGCGCGCAAAACTTGCGGCGGTCGCGGCATTCGCCGGTGCGAAGAAGAACGCGGTGGCGCGGTCGACGTGGTCGCTGTCGCGGATCGGCAGGCGCATCGAGTGGATGCTGAGGTCGCCGAACTCGGGATGGAAGAACGGCACCGTGATCGCGCTCAGCGGTGCAGTGTGGCAGCGCTGCCACAGCTCGACGAACTCCGGGCTGGCCGCGTTCAGCGCCTCGATCAGCTGGTGGAAGCGCGGATCTTCCGGGTGCGCTGCCTGGTTCATGCGGAATATCCCAAGCAGGTTCAGCGCGCCGTTCTCGAAATCCGGATACAAGCGGCGGCGCGCCGGGTTCATGAACGCGTTCCACAGGTGGTTGTCGGCGAACGGCCCGCTGAAATCGCCGAAGTCGTACAGGCATTCGGCCATGCGGTTCCACGCCAGCACGTTGAACACCGTGTCCAGCACGAAGGCCGGCGCCTGGTACAGGTCCAGCACCTCGTGCATCACCGGCGGCAGGTTGAAGTGGTGTTCCGGCACGTCGGTGCGGGTCAGCCCCATCAGCGCGAACAGGTAGGCTTCGTCGGTCGGCGACAGCGACAACGCGCGCGCGATCCGCGTCAACGCCGCGGCCGACACGTTGATCGCACGGCCCTGCTCCAGCCACGTGTACCAGGTGACGCCGACCTGGGCCAGCGTCGCCACCTCCTCGCGACGCAGGCCCGGCGTCAGCCGGCGCGGCCCGCGCGGCAGGCCGGCCGCCTCGGGCGTGAGCGCGGCGCGGCGCGCGCGCAGGAAGGCTTTCAGCTCGGTGCGTTGCATGGATGTGCTCATGGACATGCCCGGGTGGTAGTGGGAGTACCAGCAGTGGGGACTGCCTTCCCATCCTAGCGGCAGCGACCTACCGTCGCCTGTCCCCCAAGTCATGTGCCCGCACGTGACCGTGACGTCGGCGATGCGGTCAGCCAGTCCGCGGCGCACCTTCCCAGCCGCCAGCCCGTACTGCAACAGCCTGTCACAGCGCGCTGCGCGCAAACGTCCTTGTGTCAATCCATGCAGGAGACCGACATGTCGTTACTCCCCGTCCCCACCCCTGTTCACGCCTCGCGCACCGATGCGCTCACCGATTTCGTGGTGCACGCCCAGTTGATGCTGGATCCGGCCACCCCGGAATCGGTGCGCCGCGAAGCCGAACCTCGCCTGCTGGCGCAACTGCCGACCCTGCAGGCGCTGGGCGTGTTCGAACTGTTCACCATCCGCGACCCGGCGTTGCGCGCGCTGGTGCACGACGAACTGCAAGCCCATCGGATGCGCGCTGCCTGACATCTTGCCAAAGCAAATGCATGCCAGCATATATTTGCCTTGACAAATATACTTTGGGCAATAGAATGCGCGGCCATGAACACCGAATCGCTTGCTTTCACCACCCCCAAGGAAAGCCTGGGCATCCTGCTTGGTCTGGTGCGCGCGGAGATCGTGCGCGCGATGGAGGCGGAGCTGGCGGCCAAACACCTCGACCTGCGCTTCACCCAGTTCCTGATCCTCAAGCGGCTGGCCCGGCTCGGTCCGATGTCGGCCAGCGAGCTGGCCCGTTCGGTCGAACTGGACGGCGGCGCGATGACCCGCCAGCTCGACCAGCTCGAACGCAAGGGCTACCTGCGCCGTCGCCCGCATGAGCAGGATCGCCGCGCGTTGCGGATCGAGCTGACCGACGCCGGCAACGCGCTGTGGCAGGAGCTGACCGGCTGCAACGAGCGCGTGCTGGCGGCGGCCCAACGCTCGCTGGACGAAGCCGAACAGGCACAACTGCACGAGTACCTGGAGCGCGTGCTGCACGCGCTTCGCGACAAGAACTGACCCTTTCCACCCTGGACCTTTCCATGCGTCTGCATCTACTTGCGGCTGCCGCCGCCCTGACCCTCGCATTGGCCGGTTGCGTCAGCAGCGGCGGCCTGCACCCGGACGGCACGCCGATCGATCCGGCCACGCTGAAGGCCGAACGCAGCCTCGCCCATCTGTCCGCGGCCGCGTGGCCATCCACCGACTGGTGGAGCGGGCTGGGCGATCCACAGCTGGACGCGCTGATCGGCGAAGCGCTGCGGGACAACCCCGGTCTCGGCGTCGCCGATGCGCGCGCCCGCGCGGCGCAAGCCGAGGCGGGCATCGCCGATGCCGCACGCGGACCCAGCGTGAATGGCGGCGCCGCGGTCGCCGGTGCCCGGCCGCCGGCCGCGCTGCTCGGCGACAAGGCGCATTTCGCGATGGCCAAGTACGGCTACGCCAGCTTCAAGTGGGATCTGGACCTGTGGGGCGGCAAGCGCGCCGCGTGGGAAGCCGCGGTGGGCCAGGCGCGCGCCGCCGAGGTCGATGCCCGCGCCGCACGCATCGAACTTTCCAGCAACGTCGCCCGCGCCTATGCGCAGCTTGGCTACGCGTTCACCCAGCAGGACCTGGCCGCCGGTGAGCTGAAGCGCGCGAACCAGTCGCGTGAACTGACCCGCCAGCGCGTCGCCGCCGGCATCGACAACCAGATCCAGCTCAAGCAAGGCGATGCGGAAGTGGCCAGCGCCGAGCAGCAGGTGGCGCTGGCCAGCCGCGCGGTCGATGCCGCGCGCTCGTCGCTGTCGGTACTGCTGGGCAAGGGTCCGGATCGCGGGCTGCAGATCGCCCGGCCGCAGTTGCTGCGACCGGCCGAACTGGCGGTGCCGTCCAACCTGCCGCTGGATCTGGTCGGCCACCGCGCCGACCTGGTCGCCGCGCGCTGGCGCGTCGAGGCCGCCGGCAAGGACATCAAGGCGGCGAAGACCGAATTCCTGCCGAACATCAGCATCGGCGCGATGGCCGGCGTGATCAGCATGGGCGGCGGCAACTCGTTCAGCCTGCCGGGGCGGTTCTACCAGTTCGGGCCGTCGCTCAGCCTGCCGATTTTCGACGGCGGCAGGTTGCGCGCGAACTTGTCCGGCAAGGATGCGCAATACGACCTCGCCGTGGCGCAGTACAACCAGACCCTGGTCGGCGCACTCAACCAGGTCGCCGATGATTTGTCCGCACTGCAGTCGCTGCAGCAGCAGATCGACGCGCAACAGCGCGCGCAGGATGCCGCCCTGCAGGCCTGGCAGCTGGCCGAGCAGCGCTACAAGGCCGGCGTCGGCAGCTACCTGGAAGCGCTCAGCGTGCGCCAGCAGCTGCTCGCCGCCGAGCGCGGCACCGCCGCGCTCGAAGCGCAGCAGGTCGATCTTTCGGTGCAGCTGATCCAGGCCCTCGGCGGCGGTTTCCAGCCGCAGGCCGACACCCCGTCTTCCACCCCATCACGTTCCTGAGGCAGCCCCATGTCCAGCCAGAATCCAACCGCGGCCGAAAGCACGGCGGCCGCTCCCTCGCCGAATACGGCCGCGCCGAACACGACGGCGCCGAAGAAGAACCCGCGCGGGCTGCTGCTGCGCCTGCTCGGCATCGTGGTCGTGCTCGCCGTGATCGGCTGGGCGCTGTGGTATTTCCTCGACGGCCGCTGGTACGAGGGCACCGACGATGCCTACGTCAACGGCAACGTGGTGCAGATCACTCCGCAGGTGCCCGGTACCGTGGTCAGCATCGGCGCCGATGACGGCGACCTCGTGCATGCCGGCGACGTACTGGTGCAGCTCGACCCGAGCGACGCCGACGTGGCGCTGGCCGAGGCGAAGGCGAACCTCGCCAACACCGTGCGCAAGGTGCGCGGCCTGTATTCCAGCGTGAACGGCGCCCAGGCCGACGTGGCCGCGCGCAAGACCGCGGTGGACAAGGCGCGCGCCGACTACAACCGGCGCGTGGCGCTGGCGAAGTCCGGCGCGATCTCGGCCGAGGAGCTGTCGCACGCCAGCGACGCGCTGACCAGCGCCGAGAGCGCGCTGATCGCGGCGCAGCAGCAGTACCAGACCAGCAAGGTGCTGGTCGACGACACCGTGGTCGCCTCGCACCCGGACGTGCAGGCCGCTTCGGCCCGCCTGCGCGCCGCCTTCCTCAACGACGTACGCGCCACTCTGATCGCGCCGGTGGACGGCTATGTGGCCAAACGCTCGGTGCAGGTCGGCCAGCGCGTGCAGCCCGGCGCCGCCTTGATGGCGGTGGTGCCGCTGCACGGCGTGTGGGTGGACGCGAACTTCAAGGAAACCCAGCTCACCCACATGCGCATCGGCCAGCCGGTGACGATCGAATCCGACGTCTACGGCACCGCGGTGGAATACAAGGGCAAGGTGCAGAGCCTTGGCGTCGGCACCGGCAGCGCGTTCTCGCTGCTGCCGGCGCAGAACGCCACCGGCAACTGGATCAAGATCGTGCAGCGCATTCCGGTGCGCATCGTGTTCGACGACCCGACCCAGCTGGACAAGCACCCGCTGCGGCTGGGCATGTCGCTGACCGTCGATGTCAGCCTGCACGATCAGAGCGGCCCGACCCTGGCCCGGCAGTCGCCGACCCAGCCGGCCTTCAGCACCGACGTGTACAAGCAGCAGCTGGCCAAGGCCGACGCGGCGATCACGCAGATCGTCCACGCCAACATGGCCGGCGGCAGGTAACCACCAGCAGCTCCCTCCCCTGCTTGCAGGGGAGGGTTGGGGAGGGGTCCGCTCTTGATCTTGAGTCAAGAGCCCAACCCCCTCCCGACCTCCCCCTGCATGGCAGGGGGAGGAGCAAGACGGACCCACTCACCGACCGATCCCGATGACCACCGAATTCCGCCCACCCAACCTGGCCCTGAGCACGATCGGTCTGTCGCTGGCCACGTTCATGCAGGTGCTGGACACCACGATCGCGAACGTGTCGTTGCCGACCATCGCCGGCAACCTCGGCGTCAGCAGCAACCAGAGCACCTGGGTGATCACCTCGTTCGCGGTGAGCATGGCGATCGCGCTGCCGCTGACCGGCTTCCTCACCCGCCGCTTCGGCGAGGTACGCCTGTTCACCGCCTGCACGCTGCTGTTCGCGCTGACCTCGTTCCTGTGCGGCATCTCGCAGAGCATGGGCATGCTGATCCTGTTCCGCGCGCTGCAGGGCGCGGTGGCCGGGCCGATGTACCCGATCACGCAGAGCCTGCTGATCGGCATCTACCCGCCGGCCAAGCGCGGCATGGCGCTGGCGCTGCTGGCGATGGTCACGGTGGTGGCGCCTATCGCCGGCCCGATCCTCGGCGGCTGGATCACCGACAACTATTCATGGCCGTGGATCTTCTTCATCAACGTGCCGATCGGCATCTTCGCCAGCATGGTGGTGGCGAACCAGCTGCGCGGGAAAGTGGAGAAGACCGAGCGGCCGAAGATCGACTACGTCGGCCTGATCACCCTGATCATCGGCGTGGGGGCGCTGCAGATCGTGCTGGACAAGGGCAACGACGAGGACTGGTTCAACTCCACCTTCATCATCGTCACCAGCATCGTCTCGGCGATCAGCATCGCGATCTTCCTGATCTGGGAATTGACCGACAAGGATCCCATCGTCGACCTGAAGCTGTTCCGCCACCGCAACTTCACCGTCGGCACGATTGCATTGGTCCTCGGTTACGCGGCGTTCTTCGCGATCGCGCTGATGGTGCCGCTGTGGTTGCAGCGCAACCTCGGCTACACCTCGATCTGGGCCGGCTACGCCAGCGCACCGCTGGGCATCATCCCGGTGCTGCTGACCTTCGTCGTCGGCAAGTACGGGCCGCGCATGGATCTGCGGCTGCTGGCCGCGGCGGCATTCGTGGTGATGGGCCTGACCTGCTTCATGCGCTCGGATTTCTTCATCGGCATCGACTTCTACCACGTGGCGATGGTGCAGCTGTGGCAGGGCCTGGGCGTGGCGCTGTTCTTCATGCCGGTGCTGACCATCCTGCTGTCGGACCTGCAGCAGAACGAGATCGCGTCCGGCTCCGGCCTGGCCACCTTCCTGCGCACGCTGGGCGGCAGCTTCTCCGCATCGCTCACCACCTTGCTGTGGGAGCGCCGCGCGGTGACCCACCACGAACAGCTGGCCGAGCACATCACCGCCTACAGCCCGACCGCGCAGACGGCGATGACCCAGCTCGGCCAGGGCGACCAGCAGGTTTCCGGCAGCATCATCAACAACATGATCACCCAGCAGGGCTACCAGATCTCGTTCAACGAGGTATTCCACGCGCTGGGCTGGATCTTCATCGCCCTGGTCCTCGTGATCTGGCTGGCCAGGCCGCCGTTCACGCCGAAGGCCAGACCGGCCGCCGGCGGCCACTGAAGCGGCCGGCATGCACCGGACAAGACAACGGCCCCGTTCAGGGCCGTTGTCTTGTCCGCGGTTGAGCAAGTGTCAGATGTCGAAGGCGAAGCCGACCAGCGCCATGGTCTCGCCGGTGTTCGGACGGTGCAGGCCGCCATTGGAAATGTGCCGGATCGCCACGCTGAAATGCTTCGCCTGCCAGCCCAGCGTGCTGACGAACTGGTAGTGGCTGGAAAGCGCGTGGGTGGCGCGGTTGGTGACGGCGAGTTGTTCGCTGAGGAACAGCGGCTGGTACCAGTCACCGGTCCCGCCGAGATGGAAGCGTGCGCCGGCGGCAAGCAGCGCTACCGAGTCACGTGTTGTGTAACGGCTGTTGTCGGTCGCCACGTGGCGACCGTCGATCCAGCCGAGAGAGACGTCCGGTGACCAGGTGAAGCGGGTCTGGCCGAGCGGCTGCGGTGCGAACACCGCCTCGACGAAGGCAGTGTTCGCACTGTGGCCGTTCGAGTTGCTGCGCCCGGCCTGTACTTCGAACCGGGTGGCAGCCGCCGGCAACGCCGCGGTGACCAAGGTCAGTACGAGTGCGCTGCGGATGAGGGGACGAAGGGACATGGGGCAACCTCGCGGTGGGGGCATTTTTATGTACCGCACAGTTTACAAAATGACCGATGCCGGGCGAAGCCCCCTTCTTGGTGCGATTTCGGCAACAGATTGTTGCCCCCGCGATGTAAAAACCCCGGCACGATGGCCGGGGTTCGGTGATGACACGGTCAAGACGGTTATTTTCTGCTGCCCGCCGGTTGCAAGGTCGGGCTATCCAGGTCCAGCGCGGTCGACTCCAGCAGCGCGGCCTGCGGATGCGCCTTGCGGATGTCCGCGGCGAACTGCGCGGCGTCGCCGACCACCACCACCGTGCTGGCGCCGGCATCCAGATGCTTGTCCGCGTACTTCTCGATCTGCTTCGGCGTCACCGCCTGCACCTGCGCGATGTACCGGCCGATCTCGTCGAGCGGCACGCCGTACACCGCCAGCTCGCCGACCTGTTCGGCCAGTCCGCTGGTGGTTTCCAGGCTGCGGCCGTAGCCGCCGATCAGTGTGGCCTTGCGCGCGGCCAGTTCGTCGGCGGAAACCCGCGTGCTGCCCAGCCGCTTGAACTCGCCCAGCATCAACTCGACCACCGACGCCGCGGACGGGTTCTTGGTCTGCGCCGAGGCCAGCCACAGGCCGGCGTCGCGCAAGGGCTGCAGCCGGCTGTTGGCGCCGTAGGACAGGCCGCGCTTGATGCGGATTTCCTCATTCAGGCGCGCCGAGTACGAGCCACCGAGCACCGCGTTGGCGACCGTGCCCACGTAGTAGCCGTCATCGCCGCGCGACGGCGCCGCATGTGCCGCGACCACGCCGGCCTGGCCGGCGCCGCGCTGATCGATCAGCAGGACCGCGGGCAGCTGACTGGCGGCCTTGCCCGCCGGCCGCGCCGGCAACGGCGTGGCCGGCTTCGGCCAGTCGCCGAAGCTTGCCTGCGCCAGCTGCTGCGCTTGCGCCGGGGTGATGTCGCCGGCGAGGATCAGGATCGCGTTGTCCGGCCGGTACAGCGCCGCATGCAGCCGTTGCACGTCGGCGCGGCCGATCCGCGCGATCGAGGCCGGCGTGCCGCCGCGCGAATGGCCGTAGGCGCCGTCGCCGAACACGCCGCGGCTGGCCGCCAGCGAAGCCAGCGCGGTGGGCCGGCTCAGCATCAGGCGCAGGTCGTCGATCGCCTGCGCCTGCGCCCGTTTCAACTCGGCCGCACTGAAGTCCGGCTGGCGCACCACTTCCGCCAGCAGGCCCAGCGCCTGCGACAACTTCGGCGTGGTCACGGTGATGCCGACCGCGCTTTCGTCCCAGCCGGCCGCGGCATCCAGCGAACCGCCCAGCGCCTCGGCGGCGGCGGCGATCTGCGGCGCGGTCTTGCCGGCGGCGCCCTTGGTCAGCAGGCTCGCGGTGAGGTCGGCCAGGCCGGCCAGCGGCGGCGGATCCATCTCGCCGCCGCTGCGCAGCACCAGCTGCGCGGTGACCAGCGGCAGACCGGCGCGACGCACGCTGACCACCTGCAACCCGTTCGCCAGGGTTTGCGCCGACGGTGTCGGCACGCTCAGCTGCGGCGCGGGACCGGGCGCCGGCGGCGTGGCCGGAAAGTCGGCCGCCGCGGCGATGCTTGAAGCGATAATGGTGGCCGTAAAGACGGCCAAACGGCAGGCATGCATCCGGCGACTCATTTCACTTCTCCTTTGGCAGCCTGCGGCAGGTAGTCGATGGTGACGCTGTGCGCGCCGGTGACGTACTTCTGCAGCACGCGGTGCACGTCCTGTTCGGTGACTTTCTGCAACGCGGCCAGGTCGGTATTGACGTGTTCCGGATTGCCGTCGATCAGCGCCGCCTGGCCCAGCGCGAACGCCAGGCCCTGCGCGGTCTGGCGCTGCTTCAGCTCGCCGGTCAGCAACTGGGTCTTCACCTTGTCCAGTTCCGCGGCGGGGATCGGCTGGGTCGCCAGCCAGATGATTTCCTCGTGCAGCAGCTTCTCCGCCTCGGCCGGCTGATGGCCACTGGCGAGGATCGCGTAGGCGGTGAACAGGCCCGGACCGACCCGGCCGTCAGCATCTGCGCCGGCCTGCTGGGCGACCTGGTGGCGATACACCAGCGACTGGTATAGCCGCGAGGAATCGCCCTGCGACAGCAGTGCGGCGGCGACCTGCAGCGGGATGCTGTCTGCCGTGTCGGATGCCGGCGGCAGCAGCCAGGTGATCGCCACCGCGGGCAGCGGCGCGGTCTCGCTGGTGACGGTGTAGCGCAGGTTCTTCTTGCGCTTGGGCTCCTGTGCGGTGACCTGCGGGATCGGCGTGGCCGGTTTCGGGATCCAACCGAAGTACTGGTCGACCCAGGCGTCCAGCTGCTCCGGGTCGAAATCGCCGGCGACGATCAAGGTGGCGTTGTCCGGCCGGTAGAAGGTCTTGTGGAACGCGATCACGTCCGGCAACGTGGCCGCCTCCAGGTCCTCGATGCTGCCGATGGTCGGGCGCTTGTACGGATGCACGGCGTACGACTTCGGGTCGATCGCGTTGAACAGCTTGCCGTACGGGTTGGCCAGCACGCTCTGGCGGTACTCCTCCTCCACCACCGCGCGCTCGGACTTGAAGTTCGCCTCGTCCACGTTGAGGTTGGACAGCCGCTCGGCCTCGGCCCACAGCAGGGTCTGCAGGTGGTTGCTCGGCACCACCTCGAAATAGTTGGTGACGTCGTCGCCGGTGGAGGCGTTGTTGGCGCCGCCGACGTCCTCGGTGAGCCGGTCGAACTGCTCGGCGTGCATGTGCTTCGTGCTCTTGAACATCAGGTGCTCGAACAGATGCGCAAAGCCGGAGCGCCCCTGCGGGTCGTCCTTCGAGCCGACGTGGTACCACATCTGCACGGCCACATTGGGGCTGGCGTGATCCTCCACACTGATCACCTGCAAGCCGTTCGGCAGGGTGCGCTGGTGGTACGGAATCGGCGGTATGGTCAGTTCGGCGGCGGCCAGCGGCGGCGATGACAGCACGGTCAGCAGGACGAGCGGGGCGAGCAAGGCAGCCGGGCGCAGACGCATGGGCGGTCCCTTCGTTGGAAAGGGCTCAACCTTAGCAAGTCCGCGCGGGGTGTAAAGCCGGGGGCGTGGCCGCAGGCCAGCGCCTTGGTCGACCGGCTGGTGAGCTGCATGGTTTCGCCGGTCAGCGGGCCGCGGAAGTTGTAGCTGGCATTCCAGCCGCTGATGTCGTAGACGGCCGAGATCAGCCGGCTGATTGATTCTCTCCGTCCTCCCGTCATCACGCTGATCGCCGCGTGGCCGAAGGACGTGTGCATGCACCTGCCGAAGCTGGCGACGATCGCACGGAACGAACAAACCGACGCGTCGTGCCGCAGGATTGCCGGAGGCCCCGTACCCCGAAACCTGAATCTGCCGCAGCGCGCATGGCATTCCGATAATGCTTGCGGCAGGATATTGCGACTTCAGGGGGAAGCACATGGAAAATTTGCAAGGGATGGGCGTGCCGATTCACGGGATCGGCGGCGGCTGGCTTAAGCCGCATGCGATAGCTTTTGCCGTGACGCTGGCACTTGGACTATCGGGCTGTGGTGGTGGGGGTGGCGCAAACGTCAGACCCACATCACCCACACCACCACCGGCAGGCAGCACTGGTTTTACCGGCGGCGAGATCGTCGTCGGTTCCAACGATCTCACCGTATTGTCCGACGATATCGGCGACTCGATCGACCTCATCAAGGGCGGTACCGGCACGCTGATGTTGACCGGCACGAATACTTATACCGGCGGCACCACGATCAACCAGGGCGTATTGCGGATCGGCAATGGCGGCACTACCGGTTCGATCACCGGCAATGTAACGAACAACGCGTTGTTGGTGTTCAACCGCAGCGACAACGTGACCTTCAACGGCATCGTCAGCGGCAAGGGCTCGCTGGAACAGGCCGGCACGGGTGCTCTGATCCTGACGGGCACCAACACTTACACCGGCGACACCACGATCAGTGCCGGCACGTTGCAGATCGGCAATGGTGGCACCGCCGGTTCGATCACCGGCAACGTGATCGACAATGGATCCCTGGTATTCAACCGCAGCGATAACGTGACCTTCAACGGTATCGTCAGCGGCGCCGGTTCGCTGATGCAAGCCGGTACGGGGTCGCTGATCCTCACGGGCGCCAACACATACACCGGCGGCACCACGATCAACCGCGGCACGCTGCAACTCGGTAATGGCGGGACGTCCGGTTCGGTCATCGGCAATGTGACGAACAACGGCTCGCTGGTATTCAACCGCAGCGACGACGTGACCTTCAGCGGCATTGTCAGCGGCACCGGTTCGTTGGAGCAGGCCGGCAGGGGCACGTTGATCCTGACCGGTGCCAACACGTACACCGGCGGCACCACGATCAGCCGCGGCACGCTGCAACTCGGTAATGGCGGGACGTCCGGTTCGGTCATCGGCAATGTGACGAACAACGGCTCGCTGGTATTCAACCGCAGCGACGACGTGACCTTCAGCGGCATTGTCAGCGGCGGCGGTTCGTTGGGGCAGGCCGGCGCAGGGTCGCTGATCCTCACGGGTGCCAACACCTACACCGGTGGCACCACGATCAGCCAAGGCACGTTGCAGCTTGGCAACGGGGGCACCACCGGCTCGATCACCGGCAACGTGATCGACAACGGATCGCTGGTGTTCAACCGCAGCGACAACGTGACCTTCAACGGCATCGTCAGCGGCAGCGGTTCGTTGGTGCAGGCCGGCGCAGGGTCGCTGATCCTCACGGGTGCCAACACCTACACCGGTGACACCACGATCAGCCAAGGCACGTTGCAGCTTGGCAACGGGGGCACCGCCGGCTCGATCACCGGCAACGTGATCGACAACGGATCGCTGGTGTTCAACCGCAGCGACAACGTGACCTTCAACGGCGTCGTCAGCGGCAGCGGCTCACTGGAACAAGCCGGCCAGGGCATACTGATCCTTTCTGGAGTCAACACATATACAGGTGGCACCACCGTGCAAGGTGGCACACTGGAACTCGTCTCGGACGGCGCCGTTGGTACCGGCAGCCTCACGGTGGATAACAGCACTGGTAAAAACGCCACGCTCACGGTCAACAGTGGTGTGTCGCTGGGCAATCACGTCCTATTGAACAATGGCGCAACACTGGACAATGCAGGAGCTATTGTCGACAAACTGGACAGCGCTCCGGTGGAATCCCAAGCTGGCGCTGCAACGGTCCTTAACCACGACGGCGGCAGCATTGCGGGCGGCGCAGTGGGGTTGCTCCTGCACGACGGCGCTATCGTCCGCAACGGGGCTGGAAGCACCATCAGCGGAACCTCTGACGGCGTTGTCGTTTCAGGCGGCGACACGATCACGGTGAGCAACGATGGTGGAAGCATCACCAGTTCCCAAGGCACAGGTCTGTTTTTGGCTGGTTCCTCGATTACCGTTACCAACCGCCTTGGTGGCCTTATAGAAGGGGGGGGAACCGGTATCCATCTGTTCAGCAGCGGCACGGTAGTCAATGAAAGTGGTGGCATCATCAGTGGCAACGGCCTTTACGGTTTTGCCCTGCGGCTGACGCAAGGCGGAAACGTAGTCAACGATGGCGCCATCATCAAAGCCAACGGCGGCGGTACGGGATTGGATTTCTATATCGGCCAGGGCAGTGTCATCAATACCAACGGCGCCATTATTGAAAGCAGTGGCATGGCTATCAACATGTATAGCGACGGCACAGTGACCAATAGCCATGGGAGTACGATCAGCGGAAGCTCCGGCGTTGTAATGGAACATGGGGGTTCGGTTACAAACCAAGGGAATAGCGCAATCAGCGCCTCCGGTCCGTTCGGTGCAGTCGGAATCTCAGGCAATCCTGGTGTCGTGAATAACCTTGACGGCAGTACGATTACCGGCACTTCGATTGCTATATCGCTCCAATATGGCGGCGTGGTGAATAACGGGCTCGGCTCGACCATAGAGGCCAACGGTACACAGAGTGGCGACTGCTCGAATTTTGGCACCTGCGCTATTTTCGTTGCCAAAGACATCTACGATCCTGGAGCCGGCCTGGACCACTCGCTGAATTTGGTCAATACCGGCAACATCATCGGCAACGTTCAGCTGCATCCTGATGCTGCCAACCATGTCACGCTAACCGCCGGCGGCTCGATTCAAGGCGACCTCTTGATGGGCACGAATGCTCAGTCGACCCTGACCTTGGACGGCGACAGTGTGCAGCCGGAGCTTTATTCCAATGGCGTGACCGGCCTCACCATATTTGCCGGAACCCTCATGAAGGAGGGCGCCGGCACCTGGCTTATTGACAGCAACGATTTTTCATCAGTCGTCCAAACCCATATCAACGGAGGGCGATTGCAGGCAACAAAGGTGCTCTCCGGCATAGTCGACGTTGGCCTAGCCGGCACACTGGATGCTGCGCCCGGTGTAGCGGGAACTCTTTCCAATGCTGGCACGGTGGCTGTTCACGGTGGAAATTCGACAGCGGGCAACTATTCGCAATCGTCCACTGGCACATTGGCCGTCAGCCTGGGCAGCAAGCTCGATGTAACCGGCACCGCCACCCTCAGCGGGGGAACGCTGGAGGTGACCGGCGCCGACAGTGGCTATGTAAGCAACACTCACACTGACGTACTTACGGCAGCCGGCGGCGTCACCGGTACCTTCGACCAGTTGGTCAAGGGCGCCGGCGTGGTGTTCACCGCCACCACCATCAACTACGACGCCAACAGCGTGTGGCTGGACACCACCGGCCTCAACGTGACCACGGCGGCCGCGGGCCAGGGCGTGAGCTACACCCCTGCCTCCTTCGGCAGCGCACAGCGCGTGCAAGGCGCCTTCGAGCAGCTGGACGACAAGATCGCAGCCGGCAATCTCACCGATGTGTCGGGTGACTTCCTGCATGCCGCCGGCCAGTTCCAGCAGTCGCCTACCCTGCTGGCCGCGCAGGCCTCGCTGCAAAGCCTGTCCGGCGGGTTGCACGCCGCCAGCGCGGCGCTGACCTTCCAGGCCATCGATGCGTCCAGCCGCGCGTTGTCGGATCGCTTCGACAACCTGCTCGACAAGGGCACCGGCTTCGGCATGTGGATGCGCAACCTCAGCATCGGTGGCGACATGGCGCGCGCCGGCTTCGATGGCGTCGGCTTCCAGTTGAACGGCTGGCTGGTCGGCAGCGACCGCCAGATCGGCCATTCCGGCGTGGCCGGCTACGCGTTTGGCCAGAGCCGGGGCCAGCAGCGGCTGAACCAGAGCTTCGACCACGACAACAGCCGCAGCACCGAAGGCATGATGTACGCGGGCTGGCTCAACGGAAACTGGTACACGCAGGGTCGCGTCGGCTTCGGCCATTTCGAGCAGGATGTCAGTCGGCAGATCCTGCTGGGCGACAGCGTGCAAGGCGTGCGGACCCAGTACAACGGCAACTACAACGTGGCCTACGGCGAGAGCGGGCTGCACTTCGGCCGTGGCGACAGCCACGTCACGCCATTCGTCAACGTGCAGTACGCGCGCATCGATCGCGGCGGCTTCGCCGAACAGGGCGCCGGCGGCTTTGGCCTGCGCAGCAACGCGCAGACGCTGGATCGCTGGCAGGCGGGCCTCGGCGTGCGCGCTGGCCGTCACTGGAACCTGGACGGCGGTCGCGCCGTGGGCTTCAGCGCGCGTGCGCAGTGGCAGCGCACCCTGGCCTCGCATGGCGACGTGTTCAACGCCAGCTTTGTTGGTCTGGAGCAATGGCAGCCGCTGGTCGGCATCGGCCTGTCGCGCTACAGCGGCCTGCTCGGTGTCGGGCTGGATGCAACACTGTCGGCGCATACGACGCTGAAGTTCGGCTACGACTACGAGATGGGCCAACGCGACAAGGCGCAGATGCTGTCGGCGCGCCTGAACGTGGCTTTCTAAGCCCACCGTCGTCGTCGTGGATACAAAGGACGGAGGTAGTTGTCTCGTGCAACTACCTCCGCCTCTTCCATTCACACCAGCCGCATCGCTACGCGGCCTGAGGCTTGCCGAGCTCCTTGAGCCGCTTCTTCTCGGCCCGACGCTCGCGGCGCGCGGCCTTGCGGATCTTGCGGTCGTAATTCCACAGGTAGATCGCCGGCGTGCTGAGCAGGGTCAGCAGCTGTGACACCAGCAGGCCGCCGACGATGGCGATGCCCAGCGGCTGGCGCATTTCCGAGCCGATGCCGAAGCCGATCGCCAGTGGCAGCGCCGCGCCCATCGCGACCAGCGTGGTCATGGTGATCGGGCGGAAGCGCACCAGCGCGGCTTCGCGGATCGCCTCGGGCGCGGACAATCCTCGCTCGCGTTCGGCGACCAAGGCGAAGTCGACCATCAGGATCGCGTTCTTCTTGACGATGCCGATCAGCATCAGGATCGCGATGATCGCCATCATCGAGATCTGCGTCTGGGTCACCAGCATCGCCAGGAACGCGCCGGCGCCGGCCGCCGGCAAGGTGGACAGGATGGTCAGCGGATGGCCGAGGCTTTCGTACAGGATGCCCAGCACGATGTACATCGCCAGGATCGAGCCGAGCAGCAGCACCATGCCGTTGGACTGGGCCTGCTTCAGGCGCTGGTTGGCGCCGGTGAAATCCACCCGCATGCCGGCCGGCAGCTTGGCCGCATAGGCGGCCTGCTCGACCAGCTTCACGCCGACATCCTGGGTGACGTCCTTGGCCAGGTTGTAGCTGATCGTGGCGGCTTCCAGCTGGTTGTGGTGGCGCACGCGCAGCGGGCTGATGTCCGGCTCGATCGTCGCCAGCGCGGACAGCGGGATCATCCGGCCCTGCTCGTTGCGCACGCGCACGTTCAACAGCGACTCCGGGCTCACGCTCTGCGCCGCGCCGGTGCTGAGCACCACCGAGTACTGGTTGATGTCGGAATAGATCTGCGACACCTGGCGCTGGCCGAACGCGTTGTACAGCGCCGAGTCGATCGTGCCGATGCCCACGTGCAGACGCCCGGCCGCCTCGCGGTCGATCTTCAGCAGCTGCTGCTTGCCGACCTGGTCGAAGTTGCTGCCGACGTCGCGGAATTCCTTGATGGTGCGCAGCTGCCGCACCATCTTCAGCGCCCACGGCTGCAGGTCGTCGCCGTTGGTGCTGATCAGCTGGAACTCGTACTGGCCACCGCCGTCGCCGCTGCCGCCGCCACCGAGGAACTGCGCGGCGCTGACCGAGACCTTCACGCCGGGCATCTTGTCGTACTGCTTCGACAGGCGCTCGACCACCTGCTTGATGCCTTCGTCGCGCTGGCCCGGCCCACTGCCATGCGGCTTCAGGTCGACGAACATCTGCGCACTGTTGCCCACCGCGCCACCGCCGCCGCCATCGCGGCCGAGCATGGTCAGCTGGTCGAGCACGGCCGGATCGGCCTGCATGATCTTCGCCACGGCCAGCGTGCGCTCGGTCATCTGCGCCGGGGAGATGTTGGCGTCGGCATTGATGTCGACCTGCAGCTGGCCGGTGTCCTCGTCCGGCATGAAGGTGCCGCCGGCGGTCTTGGCCACCGCGAAGCCGAGCGCGAAGGTCAGGATGAGCAGGGTCAGCGGCTGCCAGCGCATGATCCGGCGATGGTGCATCGCCCAGTCCAGCGCACGCGCGTAGATGCGCAGCAGGTTGCGGTCGAAATTCTCCACCGCCCGCTCGATCCGCCCGGGCGGCTTGCTGCGCTCCGGCTCGTGGGTCAGCAGGTAGGCGCACAGCGCCGGCGTCAGCGTCAGCGAGACCAGCGCGGAGATCACCACCGCCGCGGTCAGGGTCACCGAAAACTCGCGCAGCAGCATCACCAGCATGTTGTTGCCGAACAGCAGCGGCGCGAACACCGCCACCAGCGACAAGGTGATCGAGATCACCGTGAAGCCGATCTCGCGCACGCCGGCGAGCGCTGCCTGCATCGGCGGCTCGCCGCGCTCCATGTGGCGCACGATGTTCTCGATCACCACGATCGCGTCGTCCACCACGAAGCCGATGCACAGCACCAGCGCCACCAGCGACAGCGTGTTGAGCGTGTAGCCGAGCGTCCACATCACCACGAACGCGCCGGCCAGCGACAGCGGTACGCTCAGCGTGGCGATCAGGGTCGGGCGCAGCCGGCGCAGGAACACCAGCATCACCAGCACCACCATCACGATCGAGATCAACAGCGCCACCTGCACCTCGTGCAGCGCGGACTTGGTGGTCTGGGTGAGGTCGAACACCGGCGTCATCGTCACGTTTTGCGGCAGCGAGGCGCGCAGTTGCGGCAGCCTGGCGCGGATCGCCTCCACCGTGGCCACCGCGTTCGCCTCCGGCCGCTTGCTGATCTGCAGGCCGACCGCGCGCGCGTCGTTGAACCAGGCCGCCTGGTACTCGTCCTGCTGGCCGCCGTAGACCCGCGCCACGTCGGACAGCCGCACCGGGGTGCCGTTCTTCACCGAGATCAGCAGGCGCGCGAACTCGGCCGGCGTCTGCAGGCCGTCGCTGGCGCTCACCGTCATCTGCGTGCGGCCGTTGCTCAGCGTGCCCTGCGGTGAGGTGACGTTGGCCGCGCGCAGCGCGTTGGCCACGTCGTTGGTGGTGAGGCCCTTCGCCGCCAGCGCGTTGTTGTCCAGCTCGATCCGCACCGCATGCGGCGTGCCGCCGAACACCTGCACCTGCGCCACGCCGTCGATCTGCGCCACGGCGGGCTTCAGCATGGTGTCGGCGAGGTCGAACAGCTGGTCCTGCGGCAGGCCGGTCGAAGTCAGCGTGAGGAACAGGATCGGGATCTGCGCGGTGTCGAACTTGAAGTACTGCGGCGGCGACGGCATGCCGCTGGGCAAGTCGACCGCAGCCGCATTGATCGCCGCCTGCACGTCGCGCGCGGCGCTGTCGGCGGTGCGGTCGAAGGTGAAGCGCACCATCACCGAAGCCTGGCCCTCGCTGGCGTTGCCGTACATCTCGTCGACTCCGGGAATGCGCCCCAGGTGCCGTTCCAGCGGCGCCAGCACGGTGTTCGCCATGGTCTGCGCACTGGCGCCGGGCTGGCTGGCCACCACGTAGACGCCGGGAAAATCCAGCGACGGCAGCGCGGCCACGCCGAGCAGCAGGTACGCCCACAGCCCGGCCAGCATCAGGCCGAGCGCGAGCAGCGAGGTGCCGACCGGGCGGCGGATGAGCGGGGCGAAGATGTTCATGGTGCTTCCGTCCACCGGTGCGGACGCAGACTGCAGCAGCGCAGGGATGGCGAGGATAGGGCAAGAGTTCCGTTCATGCCCACTTTATGCCCTTTGGCACGTCCCGACGTATGTGCCTGAAGTCCACACCCTGCCGGAAGACAGGGGGTGGCCGCCGCGACTATTTCGGCAAGGCCGGCATCTGCTGCTGCAGTATCCGCTGGCGTTTGATCTCGGCCCGCAGCTGACGCCGCGCGGCCTTGCGCTGGCGGTGGTCGTGCTGCCACAGGTAGATCGCCGGCGTGCTCAGCAAGGTCAGCAGCTGCGACACGAACAGGCCGCCGAGGATGGCGATGCCGAGCGGTTGGCGCATCTCCGAACCGTAGCCGAAGCCGATCGCCAGCGGCAGCGCCGCGCCCATCGCGACCAGGGTGGTCATGGTGATCGGGCGGAAGCGCACCAGCGCCGCCTCGCGGATCGCCTGCGGTGGCGGCATGCCGCGGTCGCGTTCGGCGACCAGGGCGAAGTCGACCATCAGGATCGCGTTCTTCTTGACGATGCCGATCAGCATCAGGATCGCGATCACCGACATCAGGGTCAGCTGGGTATGCGTGACCAGCATCGCCAGGAACGCGCCCATGCCGGCGGCCGGCAGGGTGGAAAGGATGGTCAGCGGGTGGATCAGGCTCTCGTACAGGATGCCCAGCACTACGTACATCACCAGGATCACCGCCAGCAGCATGACCAGCGCGTTGTTCAGCGCATCGACCAGGTTCTTGTTGTCGCCGGAATACTTCTTCTGCACGCCGGGCGGCAGCTGCGCGGCGAACATCGCCTGGTCGACCAGCTTCAGGCCATCCGCCTGGGTGATGCCCTTGGCCAGGTTGTAGTTGATCGCGGCCGATTCGAGCTGGTCGTCGTGGTTGACGGTGGCCGGTGCGATGTGCGGCTGGATCCTTGCCAGCGCGGACAGCGGGATCATCTGCCCCTGCGAATTGCGCACATAGGTATTGAGCAGGGTGGCCGGGCTCAGTGACTCGGCGCTGCTGGCGGTGATCACCACGTGGTACTGGTTGATGTCCGAGTAGATGGTGGAGACCGGCGTCTGGCTGAACGCGTTCGCCAGCGCCGTGTCCACCTGGGCCAGGCTCACGTGCAGCCGCGCGGCGGCGCTGCGGTCCACCTGCAGCATCTGCTGCTTGCCGATGCTGTCGAAGCTGGTGCTGACGTTGCGGAACTGCTTCATGCCGCGCATCACCCGCGCCAGCTTCAGGGTGGGCTGCTGCAGCGGCGTGCCGTCCAGGCTGCTGAGCTGGAACGCATATTGCCCCTTGCCGCCGCCACCGCCGCCACCACCGCCGATGAACTGGTTGACGCTGAGCGACACGTCCAGGTCCGGCACGTTCTTGAAATACTTGTCCAGCCGGTCGACCACCGCCTGCGCCGCGACGTGGCGGTCGCCGGGCCGGTCGCCAAGCGGCCTCAGGTCGACGAACAGGCTGGACTGGTTGCCGACCGCGCCGCCCGCGTTGTTGCCGCCGAGGAAGGTGGAGACGTCGCGCACCGCCGGATCGGCCTGGACCTTCGCCGCCACCTCCTGCGTGCGCCTGGCCAGCAGGGTGGGCGAGATGTTGGCGTCGGCGGTGATGCTCACCTGCAGCAGGCCGGTGTCCTCCTTCGGCATCAGGCCACCGCCGGCGGTCATCACCACCACGACCGCCAGGCCGATGGTGAGCGCCAGCAGGATCAGCGGCTGCCAGCGCATGATCCGGCGATGGTGCATCGCCCAGTCCAGCGCGCGCTCGTAGATGCGCAGCATGCCGTTGTCGAAACGCTCGGCCAGGCGCTCCAGCCGCCCCGGCGTGCGCGAGCCCGCGGGTTCGTGCGCCAGCCAGGCGCCGCACAGCGCCGGGGTGAGCGTCAGCGAGACCAGCGCCGAGATCACGATGGTGGCGATCAGGGTCACCGAGAACTCGCGCATCAGCATGGTGAACATGTTGTTGCCGAACACCATCGGCCCGAACACCGCGATCAGCGACAGCGTGATCGAGATCACCGTGAAGCCGATCTCGCGCACGCCATGCAGCGCGGCCTGCAGCGGCGGCTCGCCGCGCTCCATGTGGCGCACGATGTTCTCGATCACCACGATCGCGTCGTCCACCACGAAACCCACGCACAGCACCAGCGCCACCAGCGAGAAGATGTTGAGGGTGAAGCCGAGCATCCACATCGCCACGAACGCGCCGGCCAGCGACAGCGGCACGCTGAACATCGCGATCACGGTGGGCCGCAGCCGGCGCAGGAACACCAGCATCACCAACGCCACCATCACGATGCCCATCAGCAGCGCCACCTCCACCTCGTGCAGCGCCGACAGGGTGGTCGGGGTGAAGTCGAAGATCGGAGTGATCGTCGCGTCGGCCGGAAGCAGCCCGCGCAGTTCGGGCAAGCGCGCACGGATCGCCATCACGGTGGCCACCGCGTTGGCCTCCGGCCGCTTGTTGATCTGCATCACCACCGCGCGCTGGCCGTTGAACCACGCCGCGGCGTACTTGTCTTCCTGGCCGCTGCTGATCGTGGCCACGTCGGCCAGCCGCACCGGTACGCCGTTGTGGCTGGCGACCACCAGCGCGGCGAAATCCTGCGCCGTGTGCAGCGCGTCGTTGGCGCTCACCGTCATGCGCGTGACGCCGTTGCTGAGCGTGCCCTGTGGCGAGGTGACGTTGGCGGCGCGCAGCGCATTCGCCACGTCGTTGGCGGTGATGCCCATGCCCACCAGCGCGCTGGTGTTCAGCACGATGCGTACCGCATGCGGCGTGCCGCCGCTCACCTGCACCTGGGCCACGCCGGGGATCTGCGCCACCGCCGGCTTCAGCAAGGTGTCGGTGAGGTCGTACAGCCGGTCCGGCGGCAGACTGGCGGAGGTCAGCGAGACCAGCAGCACCGGGATCTGCGAGGTGTCGAACTTGAAGTATCCGGGCGGCGGCAGGCCGGTCGGCAGGTCCGGCGCCGCCGCGTTGATCGCCGCCTGCACGTCGCGCGCGGCCTTGTCGGCACTGCGGTCCATGTTGAACAGGACCTGGATCTGCGCGCCGCCCTCGCTGGCGCTGGAGGACATCTGCCGCACCCCGGGGATGCGCCCGAGATGGCGTTCCAGCGGCGCCACCACGGTCGAGGCCATGGTCTGCGCACTGGCGCCGGGCATCTGCGCAAACACCGCCACGCCGGGGAACTCGATCGACGGAAACGCCGCCACGCCGAGCAGCAGATACGACCACAGCCCGGCCAGCATCAGCCCGAGCGCAAGCAATGAGGTGCCAACGGGCCGGCGGACCAGCGGTGCGAAGATGTTCAAGCGGCCTCCCTGGTGCGCAAGCATGGCGGGAGCGCCGGGGGCGCGGCCAGGGACGTTGCGGGTGTTCCATTCATGCCGACGTTATGCCAGTTGTCGCAGTCCTTGTGTATGTGCCTGAAGTCCACCCGCATGCAGAAACCCGCTGTCGGGCTCCTGCATGCACGGCATCGGGATCAGCGTCCGGCGGGACTGTAGCGCAGGGTCAGGAACGCGCTGCGGCCGGGCTGGTTGAAGTACCAGACGGTCTCGTAGTGGCGGTCGAACACGTTCGCCAGCCGCGCCTCGACCTGCCAGTCCGGCGCGAAATGCCAGCTGGCGCGCAGGTCGGTGCTGGCGTAGCCACCCAGCGGATGGCGGTTGGCCGCATCGTCGTAGCTGCGCCCGGCCGCGTTGACGGTGGCGCCGACGCCGAATGCGCCGAAGCGCCGGTCCAGGTCCACTCGTGCGGTGCGTCCGGGCCGGCGCGGCAGGGTGCGGCCGTCGTTGATCCCACCGTCCTCGTTGCGCGGCTGCAGCCAGCCCAGGTAGGCCTGCAGCCGCCAGCCGGCGAGGTTCGCGCCGAACTGTCCTTCCACGCCGCGGATGCGCGCCTTGCTGATATTGGACGGGAAGTAGTTGCTGTCCAGCGCGATCAACTGGTCGATGCGGGTCTGGTAGGCGTTCAACGCCCAGTTCCACGTGCCCTGCTGTTGGCTCAGGCCCAGTTCGGCGCTGCGCGATTTTTCCGGCTTCAGGTCCGGATTGCCGCTGCCGTACGGGTAGTACAGGTCGTTGAAGGTGGGCGCATGGAACGCGCTGCCGTAGCTGGCGGACAGGCGCAGGCCATGCTCGAAGCGGTAGCCCCACGCCGCAGCGCCGGTGTTGTGGTTGCCGAACTGGCCGTTGTGGTCGCGCCGCGCCGACAGCTGCACTTCGTTGCGGCCGAACGTGCCCTGGTACTGCACGTAGCCGCCGGTATTGTTGCGGCGGCTGGCGAGGAAGCCGGTGTCGCTGTCGATGTGCTCGCCCTGCCAGTCGACGCCCAGGGTCAGCAGCTGGTTGCTGGCCACGCTCAGGTCGTTCTGCCACGACGCCTGGTTGCGCCGCGAGTAGATGTAGCCGACGAAGTCCCGGTTCTCGTAGTTGTCGTAGCGGTCCAGGTTCTGGCCCACGCTCAGCGTCGTCTTCCACGCTTCCAGCGGATTGAAGCTGAAAGTGCTGCCGGCGACCTGCTGCAGGGTGCGGCTGCGGTTCTGGTAGCTGCCGTCGAAATGGATCTCGCCGAGGCTGCGCAGCCAGGTGCCGGTGAGTTCGGCGCCGTCGTCCCAGCGGTAGCCGCCGCTGGCGCTGAGGTTCTTGTTGCGGTAGGCGTCACGGTCCGGCTCGTCGGTGAAGCAGCCGGCGAACACCACGCCGGCGCCGATGCGGCAGGCATTGATGCCGCGGGTGTACTGCGCGCCGACGCCGAGGTTGTACCAGGCGTGCTCGCTGCCGCCGGACAGTCCGGCCTGGCCGCGCAGCAGGTTGTTGCTGCCGGTGGTCACGCTGAACGAGGGCTGCAGGCCGCCATCGCGCGTACCCCGGCGGGTGAAGATCTGGATCACTCCACCGATCGCGTCGGCGCCGTACAGGCTCGAGCGCGGACCGCGCACGATCTCGATGCGCTCGATCTGCTCGACCGGAATCTGCTCGAACGCCGCCAACCCGGCGCTGACCGAAGCCACCCGCACGCCATCGACCAGCAGCAAGGTATGGGTGGAATTGGTGCCGCGCATGAACAACGAAGTCTGCTGGCCGTAACCGCCGGTGTTGGCGAAGCTCATTCCGGGTAGCCCGGCCAGCAGATCCGGCACCGACAGCGGCTGCAGCCGCTCGATGTCGGCACGGGTGATCACGCTGACCGACGACAGCGCCTCGTCGGCGGTGATCGCGGTGCGCGTGGCGGTGACGATCACCGGCGCCAGCGCCGATGCATCGCTCTGGTCGGCGGCCTGCGCGGCCACCGTGCAACTGAGCAGCGCCGCTGCCAGCAGGGACTTCTTCATCATGTTCGTTCCTCTACGCCGCGCACCCGCGCACGGCTCATGTGTTCAATGAGCTGACGGCAAGCGGGGAAGGAAGACGGAACGACGGGCAGGCGGGATCGACCGACACGTGGTTCGGCCTCGCCCACCGCGAGCCACCAGGAATCGTTCGGGCCGGTCTCCGGGCTGGCGAGTGGCGCGCGGTCGTCCGCATGCCTTGAACGGCGCCTTCCCGTGCCATGCACAGTGGCGTTCGCCGCTCGTGATCTCGCTTACCGTTGCGGGGGCAGCGCCGGCCTTGCAGTGTGATCGCACACCACGCACCGGCTTCCCGTTTCATCCTTCCGGCAACGCGCCGTCGGGACACCTGAACCGCGCAACTCTACCGCCGGCATGAAGTTCACGCAAATCGAACCCCCGTTAAAAGGGCGTTTTCAGGCGATCACCCCCAATTGTTCTGATTACCGACAGCATTATCGAATGCTCCATCCTAAAACGAGAATCAAGGAAACAATAATCGCAAATTATTACCGATCACGGAGTCAAAAATCGTAACTTCTTACTAATTGGTGATAATCATAAAGATTTTGTTGACGTCAGTATTTATGTCGCTTTATGTTCGGATAGCAAGCTGCTGGATGTCGTGGATACAGGGCGAGGCATGAGGCTCTATGCCTGGTTGACGGAACAATTGGCGGCTGCCAGCACGCATCCGGCTTGCTTATCGATGAACTGATCGAATTACGTCACTTGGCCTTCGGGCCTTTCACTCTGGGGAGATTCGTTACCAATGAGCAGTCATAACAAAATCCACAATCCGAGGTGGCGCCACACCGCTCTCGCGGTGGCGCTGAGCATGAGCCTTGGCGGTGTCGCCATGGCACAGTCCACCACGGGTTCCATATTCGGCCAGGCGCCGGCAGCCGCGGGCGAAACCGTCAGCGCCAGCAACGCGTCTGGCCTGACGCGCGAGGTGGCTGTCGACAGCTCGGGGCGTTTCCAGATCAGCAACGTGCCGGTCGGCGTCTATACGGTCACGCTCAAGAAGGACGGCGCCGTCGTTGATTCGCGCAAGGTGTCCTTGGCGCCCGGCGCCGGCACTGCCGTCACGTTCAGCGCCGAAACGACGTCGCTGAGCGCGGTGACCGTCTCGGCCAATGCGCTGCCTGCCATCGACGTCTCCAGCGTCAGTTCGAGCACGGTCATCACCGCCGCCGACCTGCGGAAACTGCCGATCAGCCGCAACGCGGAATCCATCGCTCTCCTCGCTCCGGGTACGGTGAAGGGCAGCGGCTTCTTCGGCAACGCAGTCGCCTTCGGCGGCTCGAGCGTGTCCGAGAACGCCTACTACGTGAACGGCTACAACACCGGCGAGCCGTACAAGAACCTGGGCGGCTTTGCGCTGCCCTATGGTGCGATCGACCAGCAGGAAACCCTGACCGGCGGCTACAGCGCCAAGTACGGTCGCTCCGACGGTGGCGTGATCAACCAGCTCGGCAAGCGCGGCACCAACGAATGGCACTTCGGTGCCCAGGTGGTCTGGCAGCCGCGATTCCTCGAGGCAACCCCGGTCAACAACCGCTATGGCAATCCGGCGATTCCGGCGGACGTGGTCAACCCGAACAGCCCGGATGGCTACACGCATTACCAGCTGGAAGATCCAAGCAAGCCGGGTACGCTCAACCAGTACCGCAACGACAATAAGCAGTGGGAAACAACCTACTCCGCCTACGTCGGCGGTCCGCTGATCCAGGACAAGCTGTTCATGTTCCTGGCAGCCGAGACCACCAAGGACCAGATCACCAACGTGGAATCGGCGGCCAACCAGAAGGTCCAGTATCTGCGTGACAAGAACACCAAGTTCTACGGCAAGCTGGACTGGAACATCACCGACAGCAACGTCCTGGAACTGACGGCGCTGAAACAGAACCAGTCCAACGGTGCGGGCAAGACTTATCAATTCGACAACAGCACGCTGAAGTCCGGGGCATTCTCCAACAACAACGATGTGACCAAGGACAACGCGCAGTTCTACCTGGGCCACTTCACCAGCTACATCACCGACTCGGCCACGCTGAGCATCCTGTACGGCAAGGCCCACTTCCAGGATCCGGTCGTCTACGGCAACACCAGCCCGCTGCCGTTCATCTCGCGCCCCTACAACCAGAACCCGGCCTTCCTGCCGCCGGGTACGGGGCCGAACGGCATCGTCAACGCCCAGGGCAATACCACCTGGACCTCGCCGAAGGCGAGCAACAGCACCCACGGCCTGCGCGTCGACTTCGACTACAAGCTGGGCGATCACGACCTCGCCGTCGGTATCGACAACATGAGCTACGGGGCCAAGAACCAGGGCCCGGACAACCAGAATCCGTTCAACCCGGCGGTGAACTACTACTGGCGCTACGCACCTGTCTCCACCACGTACCCCAACGGCCGCGTGCAGAAGCGCACCATCGGCTGGGCCACCAGTATGACGATGACCCAGAAGGCCTACTACCTGCAGGATGACTGGCAGGTCAGTTCCAACGTGCTGCTGAACATCGGTATCCGCAACGACCATTTCACCAACTACAACGACGTGGGCAAGGCGTTCGTCGACGAGAAGAACCAGTGGGAGCCCCGCATCGGCGCCAGCTGGGACGTGAATGGCGACTCCTCGTTCAAGATCTACGGCAACGTGGGCCGCTACTACCTCGCGCTGCCGGACAACGCGGCCGAGCGTGCGGCGAACCGGTCGACCTACCTCACCCAGTACTTCACCTATACCGGCATCGACGCGAACGGCGTGCCGACGGGCGTGGCACCACTGGCCGATCCCACGTCGCCGGATGGCGAATACGGCCTGCCCAAGGACCCGCAGCAGGTCACCGCGCGCAACCTGAAGCCGGAGTACGTGGATGAGTTCATCGCCGGCTTCGACAAGAAGCTCAACGACGAGTGGACCTATGGCGCCAAGGCCATGTGGCGCGACCTGAAGACGGCGATCGACGACGAGTGCCAGCCGGGGCAGATCGCCAACAAGATGATCGCCATGGGCGTGGACCCCGCCAAGGTCGACCCCAACAATCCTGATGCCGACTACTACAATTCACTGTACGGCGCCTCCTACTGCCGCCTGATCAACCCCGGCCTGACCAACACCATGCTGGTGACCTCGCAGAACGCCACCAGCAGCAGCATGACCGTGTCGATGACCCAGAAGGACTGGGGCTACATCAATAGCGTCCGGCGCAAGATCGGCTCGCTGAACCTGTACCTGGAGCATCCGTTCGACGGCAAGTGGATGGCTCGCCTCGATTACACCTGGAGCCGCGGCTTCGGCAACACCGAGGGCCAGGTGCGCTCCGACTTCGGCCAGGGCGACGTATCCAAGACCGAGGACTGGGACAGCTGGCAGCTGATGGACGGCCAGGACGGCGATCTGGCCAATGTACGCAAGCACCAGATCCGATTCCGCGGCGCCTACCAGATCACCCCTGAATGGCTGGTCTCCGGCACGCTGTTGGCCCAGTCCGGTACGCCGAAGGAATGCCTGGGTTACTACGGCACCGATGGCGTCGGCGACCCGACCGGCTACAACAACGGCGGCAGCGGCAACTACCACTGGTGCCATGGTGTTCGCATCCCGCCGGGCAAGGCTGGCCACACCCCGTGGACCGAGCAGGTCAACCTCGGCGTGCACTACGCGCCGGCGTTTGCCGATCACAAGCTGGGCTTCAACCTGGACGTGATCAACGCACTGAACCAGCAGCGGCCGATCCAGACGGACGCAGCGGGTGAAAGTGCATTCGATGGTGTCAATACCGTCTTCGTCAACAACAGCTACGGCGACGGGATCTATTGGCAGCCGCCGCGCACGGTGCGTCTGTCGGTCCAGTACGACTACTGATAGCTGACAGCGGCTGCAAGTGGCCTAACCAAGCCACCGACCTTCGGGTCGGTGGCTTTTTAATGTGGCCACCGAGTCCACTACCACAACACGGATCGTTGCCACCCCGCAGTATGGGCAATGGCACTGAACCGGAGAACCGCGATCACCCATTGCTGGAACCGATGCCGCAATCTGATTGCCTGGGGATTACATTCGTCGATTCGAGCAGCCTCCGGGAACACCCATGAACGTCACCCATACCTCCGTCTCGAGCGCCACGTTTTTTCGACAAATCCGAGAGTTCATTGACAGCAAGCAGTGGACAGCGGCGCAGAAAGCACTCGAATCACTCTTGCAGAGTGAGCCGCAAAACGTTCCGTTACGTATCGAGCTTGCCGCCGTGATTCTCCAACAAGGTCGCATGCGCGCTGCCACTTCGCAGCTGCTGCAGGCGGTGCCGATGCTGCCTAACGACGCCCCGACAATCATCCATCTGGCATGGCATCTGTCGATCAATGGCGAAATCCAGGGCGCGCGCGCGTGCCTGGCACACCTCCAACGCGCGCCCGACCCTCCGGCAGAAGTGCTCAGCGAGCAGGCTCATCTGCACTGGATGCTCGGGGAGATATCCGCAGCGCGAACATCGATGGATCGGGCCGTGGCGCTGGGTGTCACGACAAGCAGCGAATACTATCTCAATGCCATGCTGCACCAGTTCACGGGCAGGATAGCCGAGGCCGAGAGCGTGTTGCTGGCATGCCTGCAGCGCTGGCCACGCCATGGCGACTCGGCAGTCATTCTCGCCAATCTGCGCAAGCAGACGTTGGAGTCAAATCATCTTGAACTCTTTCGTGGCTCACTGGCCGGTATGGCGACGGACAGTATCACTATCCGCGACAGGTTTGCCCGCGCCGAATTCGAATCGGCGATCTTCAAGGTACATGACGACCTGGGTCATCAGGAGGAAGCATGGGCTGCACTGGAGCGCAGCAATGTACTGATGCGTGAGATAAATCCCTATGACAGAGCAGGCGAGAGTGCGCTGACCGAGGCGTTGATCCATGGCGCCGACGTGCTCGCTCCGGTTACAGCCACCCAAGTACCTCGGTTCGATGGCCCGATTCCCATTTTCATCGTTGGAATGCCCCGCTCGGGAACGACTTTGCTCGACCATATGCTTTCCGGTCACTCGGACGTGGTTTCCGCTGGTGAGATCCTGGATTTCCAGCGGCAGTTCCATTGGGTGACCGACGTTGCGCCCGGGGGCACGGAAGGCATGTTGGCGGCTATCAGCCGCTGTGAAGAGGTGGACTTCGCCGAGCTAGGCGCTCGCTACCTGAAGCAAACCCAATGGCGGGCACAGGGGCACAAGTACTACATCGACAAGCTACCCATCAACGTGCGAATGGTGCCGTTCATCCGACGCGCATTGCCGCAGGCGCGGATACTGCACCTGACGCGCGATCCGATGGATGTTTGCTGGTCCAATCTCAAAGTGATGTTCGGCATGGCATCCTCCTATTGCTACGATCAGCATGCCCTTGCGCACTATTACGGTGAGTATGTACGCCTGACGAACCATTGGCGGACCATCTTGCCAAGCGTCATGCTCGACGTTTCATATACTTCGCTGGTCACTGACCCAGCAACGACCCTTCATCAGGTATTGCTCCACTGCGGGCTGGAAATGGAAGAGAGCTGCCTGCATCCAGAGCGCAACGTCGCGCCCGTGGCAACTCCCAGCAGTGTCCAGGTTCGCGAAGCGATTCACTCCCACACCCTTGGTCAGTGGCGCCGCTACACAGCCCAGTTGAGTCCGCTGCAGCAAGCACTTGCTGGCTATGGCGTGAGCGTCGACTGAACATTCTGCGAGCGACGCGGGAGGGAATTTGCACCCGGCGCCTATTCGGGCTTTGCACCGCGTAATGGCGTTCTATTCCGGGCTTCCGCCTATCCAACTTCGCAGAACAACGTAGTCGTCATCAAGCACCACCAGGTCGGCGCGATAGCCCGGGGCGATGCGGCCGTGGCTTTCGCCGAGACCGAGGAACTCGGCCGGGTAGGTGCTGGCCATGCGTACCGCTTCCTCCAGCGGCAAGCCAAGCAGCTGCACCGCATTGCGCACCGCGCTGGCCATGTCCAGCGCGGAGCCGGCCAGCACGCCTTGCGCGGTCTGGCAGACGCCGTCTCGCACGACGATCGTTTCGCCATTGAGCACGTAGTCGGGACGATCCGCGCCGACCGGCGGCATCGCGTCGGTGACCAGCAGCATCTTGCCGCGCGGCTTGGCGGCGATCGCCACGCGCAGGCTGGCCGGATGCACGTGATGGCCGTCGACGATGATGCCGCACCAGCTGTCGGCATCCTCCAGCGCGGCGCCGACCACGCCCGGCTCGCGGCTGCCGAACGGGGTCATCGCGTTGAACAGGTGGGTGAAGCCGCGCACCCCGGCCGCGAGCGCGGCCCGGATCGTCTCGTAATCGGCTGCGGTGTGCCCGGCGCAGACGATCAGCCCGGCGCCGGCCAGCGCACCGATGCTGGCCAGCGGCACCTGGTCCGGCGCCAGCGTGAGCAGGCGCACGCCGCGGTGCGACGCGCACAGCAGCGCCAGCTCGTCGCTGCCCGGCGCGTGGAAGTATTTCGGGTCGTGCACGCCCTTGCGTGCCGCCGCCAGGTACGGGCCTTCCAGGTGGATGCCGAGCACGCCCGGCACGCCCTCGGCCAGCGCCTGCTCCACCGCGGCCAGCGCCGCGCGCATCACCTCCACGCGGTCGCTGATCAGGGTCGGCAGGAAGCCGGTGGTGCCGAAGCGCCGATGCGCGGCGCCGATCCGGCGCAACGTTTCCACCGTGGGCGCCTCGTTGAACAGCACGCCACCGCCGCCGTTGACCTGCACGTCGATGAAGCCGGGCACGAGCATCGCGCCGTGCAGGTCGTGCTGATGCGCGTCACGCACGCGCGGATCGTCAGGCGGCAGCAGGTCGACGATGCGCTCGCCCTCCAGCAGCACGGCAAGATCGTCGTGCCAGCCGTCGGCGGCGAGCACGCGGGCGTGGGTGAGGGCGGTAGTCATGGCGATTCCCTAGACCGTCTCGGTCACCTTGTTGAGGTGCGGCGGCACGTCGGGGTTGAAGCCACGGCGTAGCGACAAGGCACTGGCGGCGCGATAGAAGCTCTGGATGATCAGCAGCGGCGTGCATAGCGCAGGCAACCCGCTCGGCACCGGCAGCATGCCGCTGCCGTGGCGGCCGGGTGCGGCCACGAACACCTGTGCGCCGCGGCCGCGGAACTCGTCGGCCACGGCCAGCGTGCCGGCCAGGGTGTCGTCGTCCTGGGCGAAGCACAGCACCGGGAAGTCGGGACCAACCAGGGCCATCGGGCCATGCTTCACCTCGGCGGCACTGAACGCCTCGGCGTGCAGGCCGCAGGTTTCCTTGAACTTCAGCGCCGCCTCCAGCGCGATGCCGAGGCCGTAGCCGCGACCGACCACGAACAGGTTGTGTGCATGGACGAGGCCTTCGCTCAGCGCCGACCAGTCCGCATCCCAGCCGCTGCGCAGCGCATCCGGCAGCGCCTGCAGAGCGGCGCCCAGCTCGACGTCGCCGCGCCAGCGCGCGCACAGGTGCAGCACCGCGGCCAGCGCGGCGATGTAGCTCTTGGTCGCCGCCACGCTGCGCTCCGACCCCGCGTGCAGCGGGATCACCGTGTCGGCCAGCGCCGCCAGCGGCGAATCCTCGACATTCACCAGTGCCACCACGCGCGCACCGGCGATCTTCGCCGCCTGCGCATTGCGCAACAGGTCGGGACTCTTGCCCGATTGCGAGATCGCGATGAACAGCGCGCCCTGCCACTGCTGCTCGGCCGCATAGACCGAGGTGACCGACGGCGACGCCGACGCGGTGGCGATGCCCAGCTGGGTCTCGAACACGTACTTCGCATACGCCGCGGCGTGGTCGGAGCTGCCGCGCGCGCAGGTGACGATGAAGCGCGGCGGCTGCGCGCGCAGCTCCCGCGCCAGCGCACTCACCACCGCCTCGTTCGCGGCGAACTGGCGCGCGACCACCGCGGCAGACTCGTGCGCCTCCTGGTACATCAAGGTGTCGCGGGGGTCCATATCGATCCTTCAGTCGGTCTGCAGTTCGGCGACGAAATCGTAGATGTCGCCGCGATACCAGGAACAGGTGAACTCGACCACGCGGCCGTCGTCCAGAAAACTGCGCCGCTCGATGCTCAGCCCCGCACTGCCCACGTTGACGTGCAGCAGCCGCGCCTGCTGCGCGTTCAGCGATACCGCGCGCAGCCGCTGCAGTGCACGGCGCGGGCGCGCGTTGAGCTTCTCCAGCGCCTCGTACAGCGAGTCGTGCACCAGCAGCGGATCGGGCAGCACGCTGGCCGGCACCACGCTGCGCTCGATCGCCAGCGGTTCGTCCTGGCCGTAGCGCACGCGGTGCAGGCGCACCACCAGCGAGCCGGGCGACAGGTTCAGCGCCATCGATTCCTCCGGCGTCACCTCGCCGATGCCGCGCTCGAAAAACTCGGAACGCGGCGACAGGCCGCGCTCGCGCAGGTCCTCGGTGAAGCTGGTCAGCCGCGACATCGGCTTGACGATGCGCTCGGCGATGAAGGTGCCGGCGCCATGGCGCTGGGTCAGCAGGCCTTCCTCGACCAGGCCGGCGATCGCCTTGCGCACCGTCACCCGCGACAGCTTCAGCGCCTGCGACAGGTCGCGCTCGCTGGGCAGCGCCTGGCCCGGCTCGATGTCGCGGTGCTCGACGATGTTGCGGATCGCCCGGCGCAGGCGCAGGTAGGCCAGCGGCTGATGCGTGGCCGGATCGCGGCAGATCCGGCGGTATTCGTTGGCGAGGGCAGCTTCCATGCGGCGAACGATACCAATAGCGAACCACTGGCCGCAAGCCCGCCTCTGGCCCCGCTCGAAAGTCGTGCCCGGGCCGGCATCCGGAAAGGCGAGGCGCCACGGAACGACTTGTCTTGTCGTCTCCCCGTGCAAGCAGGGTCAGGCATCCCCGGCAGCCCGAGGTCGCTGCCCTGCTTGCGTATGGGGAATGAGGTCGTGGGGCTGTCGATGAATTCGTATGCAGACCCGTAGTCGATCTGGTATTTCACTGGTACCATCGACAAAACCCGGGTATCGCGCCATCCGGCCCTGCCCGCCATTCGGCATCGTCTGAGGTGTTCGCGTGACTGCTTCCTCCCAATCGGTCGAACCGTTCGACCTGGTGATCTTCGGCGGCACCGGCGATCTCGCCGTGCGCAAGCTTCTGCCGGCCCTGTTCCACCGCTTCCTCGACGGCCAGATCCCGGCCAGCAGCCGCATCGTCGGCATCGCCCGCGAGGCGCTGGACGACGACGGCTACCGCGCGCAGCTGCGTGAAGCGCTGATCGGCGTGTGCGCGGCGGCGCAGCTCGACGTGTTCCTGCAGCAGGTGTTCTACCGCCCGCTGGACGCGCGCAAGGACGAGGGCTGGGACGATTTCGCCGCCCTCATCGGCAACCGGCCCGACCATATCCGCGTGTTCTACCTGTCCACTTCGCCGGAACTGTTCGTCGACATCTGCAACCGGCTGGGCCAGTACAAGCTCAACGAAGGCGCCTCGCGGGTGGTGCTGGAGAAACCGATCGGGCGCGACCTGGCCAGCGCGAACCAGATCAACGATGCGGTCGGCAAGGTCTTCAACGAATCGCAGACCTTCCGCATCGACCACTACCTCGGCAAGGAGACCGTGCAGAACCTGCTGGTGCTGCGCTTCGGCAACGCGCTGTTCGAGCCGCTGTGGAACGCCGGGCACATCGACCACGTGCAGATCACCGTGGCCGAAACCCTCGGCGTCGGCCATCGCGGCGCCTACTACGACCGTGCCGGCGCGCTGCGCGACATGGTGCAGAACCACATGCTGCAGCTGCTGTGCATGGTGGCGATGGAGCCGCCGTCGTCGCTGGCGCCCGACGCGGTACGCGACGAGAAACTGAAGGTGCTGCACTCGCTGAAGCCCATCGACGACAGCAATGCCGCCCAACTCACCGTGCGCGGCCAGTACCGCGCCGGCGTGGCCGAGGGCGCCAGCGTGCCGGGCTATCCGGATGAGCTGGGCAACAGCAAGTCGAACACCGAGACCTTCGTGGCGCTGAAGGCGGAGATCGCGAACTGGCGCTGGGCCGGCGTGCCGTTCTACCTGCGCACCGGCAAGCGGCTGCCGAGCCGGGTGTCGGAGATCGTGGTGACCTTCAAGCCGGTGCCGCACTCGATCTTCAGCCCCGACGCCGGCACCTTGTCGCAAAACCGGCTGGTGCTGCGGCTGCAGCCGGACGAAGGCGTGAAACTGTGGCTGACCATCAAGCACCCCGGCCCCGGCGGCCTGCGCCTGCGCCATGTGCCGCTGGACATGAGCTTCGCCGAGGCGTTCGGCGTGCAGCAGCCGGATGCGTACGAACGCCTGCTGCTCGACGTGGTGCGCGGCAACCCCACCCTGTTCATGCGCCGCGACGAAGTGGAAGCGGCATGGCGCTGGGCCGGCCCGATCCTGGCCGCCTGGGCCGACAGCGGCGAGGCGCCGCGGCCATACACCGCCGGCAGCTGGGGCCCGAGCGCCGCCGTGGCGCTGATCGAGCGCGATGGCCGCACCTGGAACGAGGACAGTGAGTAGGCCGCGTTTACCGGCGCTTCACCCGACCGCGCCGTTGCGTGCGGCAGACTGGCGCTCCCTTCCCCACGATGCGCGCGGCCACACCTGACCCGTCGCGACAGCTGCCATGACCACCCATCTGAACGTCACCACGCACAGCTTCACCGATTGCCGCGCGCAGGCCATGGCATTGGCCGAACGCGTCGCCGAACGCCTGCGCAGCGGATTGGCCGAACGCGGCCACGCCGTGCTGGCGGTTTCCGGCGGCAGCACGCCGAAGGATTTCTTCGCCCGCCTGTCGCGCGAGAAACTCGATTGGGCCAGGGTCCAGGTGACCCTGGTCGACGAACGCTGGGTGGCGGACACCGACGAACGTTCGAATGCACGGCTGGTGAAGTCGCTGCTGCTGCAGCACGCCGCCGGCGCTGCGCAGTTCATTCCGCTGTACACCGGCGACGCCACCCCCGAAACCGGGCGGGCCAGCGCCAACGCGCGCATCGACGCGCTGCCGCTGCCGTTCGACGCCGTGGTGCTGGGCATGGGCGACGACGGCCACACCGCCTCGTTCTTCCCCGGCGGCGACCACCTGGCCGAGGCACTGGATCTGGACGGCCGCGCCCGTGTGCTGCCGATGCATGCGCCCGGCGCTGGCGAACCGCGCATCACGCTGAGCCTGCCGACGCTGCTGGAAACGCGCGCGCTGTACCTGCTGGTGGCCGGCGAGAAGAAACGCGACCTGCTTGCCGACGCGCGGCTCGGCCTCGGCGCCGCACGGGACTACCCGGTGCGCGCGGTGCTGACCCAGCAACGCGTGCCGGTGGCGGTGTACTGGTGCCCATGAAGGCGAGAAGCGAGCGACGAGGAGTGAGAGGTGAGAGGAATGCACCGACCACTTGCGCCCCCGCTCACTTCTCGCTCCTCTCCACTCACTTCTGGATTTGAATCATGACCACGCTGCACCCCGTTGTCGCCGAAGTCACCGAACGCCTGCGCGAGCGCAGCCGCGAGACCCGCGCGGCCTACCTCAGGCGGATCGACGCGATCGACCGCAGCGGGCCGCAGCGCGAGCACCTGTCCTGCGGCAACCTGGCGCACGGCTTCGCCGCCTGCGGCAGCGAGGACAAAGCCGCGCTGCGCAGCGGCCGGCGCGCCAACCTCGCCATCGTCACCGCCTACAACGACATGCTGTCGGCGCACCAGCCGTACGAGCGTTATCCGTCGTTGATCCGCCAGGTCGCGCGCGACGCCGGCTTCACCGCCCAGGTCGCCGGCGGCGTGCCGGCGATGTGCGACGGCATCACGCAAGGCCGACCCGGCATGCAGCTGTCGCTGTTCTCGCGCGACCTGGTGGCGATGGCCACCGCGGTGGCGCTGTCGCACGACATGTTCGACGGCGCGCTGTTCCTCGGCATCTGCGACAAGATCGTGCCCGGCCTGCTGATCGGTGCCTTGAGCTTCGGCCATCTTCCCGGCGCGTTCGTGCCGTCGGGGCCGATGCCCAGCGGCATCCCGAACGAGCAGAAGTCGAAGGTGCGCCAGGCCTATGCCGACGGCAAGGCGAGCAAGGCCGAGCTGCTGGAAGCCGAAGCGGCCTCGTACCACACCGCCGGCACCTGCACCTTCTACGGCACCGCCAACTCCAACCAGATGCTGATGGAGATCATGGGCCTGCACCTGCCCGGCGCCAGCTTCACCGCGCCGGACACGCCGCTGCGCGACGCGCTCACCGCCGAGGTGGTGCGCCGCGTCGCCGCGCACAGCGCGCTGGGCGACGCCTTCCTGCCGCTCGGCCACATCATCGACGAGCGCGCGATCATCAACGGCGTGATCGGCCTGCACGCCACCGGCGGCTCCACCAACCACCTGCTGCACCTGGTGGCGATCGCGCATGCGGCCGGCATCGCGCTGCGCTGGGACGACTTCGACGCGCTGTCCGGCGTGATCCCGCTGCTGGCGCGCGTGTACCCGAACGGCTACGCCGACGTGAATCAGTTCCACGCCGCCGGCGGCATGGCCTTCCTGATCGACCAGCTGCTCGGTGCCGGCCTGCTGCACGGCGACGTGCAGACCATCTTCGGCACCGGCCTGGAAGGCTATGCGCAAATCCCGCATCTCGACGACGCCGACACGCTGCACTGGCAGCCCGTATCGAAGCAGAGCGGCAACCGCGGCGTGCTGCGCGGCACCGACGAACCGTTCCGCGCCGACGGCGGCCTGCGCATGCTCGAGGGCAACCTCGGCCGCGCGGTGATCAAGGTCTCCTCCGTGCCGGACGATCGCCTGCTGATCGAGGCGCCAGCGATCGTGTTCGACGATCAGGACGAGGTGGCCGGCGCATTCAAGCGCGGCGAGCTGAATCGCGACTTCGTGGCGGTGGTGCGCTTCCAGGGCCCGCGCGCGAACGGCATGCCCGAGCTGCACAAGCTCACCCCCACGCTGGCGCTGCTGCAGGATCGCGGCCACCGCATCGCCCTGCTCACCGACGGGCGCATGTCCGGCGCCTCCGGCCGCGTGCCGGCGGCGATCCACGTCACGCCCGAGGCGGTCGCCGGCGGCAACATCGCGAAGATCCGCGACGGCGACATGATCCGGCTGGATGCGGCGAATGGACGTCTGGACGTCCTGCTCGAAGCACACGAACTGGACGCGCGCCTGCCACATGTCGCCGACCTTTCCCGCGAACACAGCGGCATGGGCCGCGAACTGTTCGGGCTGTTCCGCCAGGCCGCCGCCAACGCCGATCTCGGCGCCGGCGTGCTGTAGCTCTACTCCCTCCCCTGCTGTGCAGGGGAGGGTCGGGGTGGGGTGCTCTTGATCTCACCGCCAGCCCGAGCAACCCCTCCCAGCCTCCCCCTGCGCGCAGGGGGAGGAGCCAAAAAGACGGAGCCTCACGTGACCAGCCTCATCGAACAGAAGCAGCAGCAAGTCGAAACCCTCATGCGGCTGGCGCCGGTGATCCCGGTGGTGATCATCGACGACGCGAAGGCCGCGGTGCCGATGGCGCGCGCGCTGGTCGCCGGCGGCATTCCGACGATCGAGGTCACCCTGCGCACGAGCGCCGCACTGGAGGCGATCCGTGCGATCGCCGCCGAGGTGGAAGGCGCCGTCGTCGGCTGCGGCACCGCGCTCACCGCGCGCGACCTGCAGGCCGCGCTGCAGGCCGGCGCCCGCTTCGCCGTGTCGCCCGGCACCTCGCCGCGCCTGCTCGACGCGGCCGACGACAGCGAACTGCCGCTGCTGCCCGGCGTGGCCACCGCCAGCGAGGCGATGGCCCTGCTCGAACGCGGCTATCGCCACCTGAAGTTTTTCCCCGCGGTGCCGGCCGGCGGCACCAAGCTGCTCGGCGCCTGGGCCAGCCCGCTGCCGCAGATCCGCTTCTGCCCCACCGGCGGCATCAGCCTGAGCAGCGCACCCGACTTCCTCGCCCTGCCGAACGTGCTCTGCGTCGGCGGCTCCTGGCTCACTCCCGCCGACAAGCTCGCCGCCGGCGACTGGGCCGGCATCGAGTTGCTGGCGCGCGAGGCAGCCGGCTTGCGCCGGGCGGACTGACGACGGCCTGGCCGCGCGATACCGGGTAAGGTTCCCCCTTGCATATGTTCGCGCCATCGGCGCGAGTCCTCACCGGCAAGGATGGAAACACTTGAATATCGGACCGCTGGCCCTCTCGTCGGCCCTGCTGGCGCTGCTGTTCGGCATCATTGCCGCGCTCGCCACCGCCGGCTTTCTGGCCAGGCGCGGCTACGCCGACGCCGGCAATGCGTTGTACCTGACGCTCGGCCTCGGCCTGCTCGGCGCGCGTGCCGCTTACGTAACCGGCTGGTGGCCGCAGTACGTGCAGCAGCCGAGCAGCATGCTGAACATCCGCGACGGCGGTTTCGATCCGATCGCCGGTGCGCTCGGGCTGGTCGTGGCGGCGTTGCTGATCGGCTGGCGCAAGCCATCACTGCGTCGACCGCTGGCTGCCGGTGTGACCGTCGGCATCGCGGCATGGGCGTTCGCCGGACTGGTCGCGTACAAGCTGAGCACGACCACCCATCCCGGCTTGCCGGCCCTGCTGCTGAGCGACCTGGACGGCCGCGACGTGGCCCTGGAAAAGCTGCGCGGCCAGCCCACCGTGATCAACCTGTGGGCGACCTGGTGCGGTCCGTGCCGGCGCGAGATGCCGGTGCTGGCCGAGGCGCAGCGGGCGATGCCGCAGATCCGCTTCGTGTTCGCCGACCAGGGCGAATCGGCGGCCGCGGTGAAGCAGTTCATGCAGGTGCAGCGGCTGGCGCTGGACAACGTGCTGATCGACGGCAACCTGCAGCTGTCGAACCACTACAACGCCCGCGGCTACCCGACCACCTTGTTCCTCGATACCGACGGTCGCCTGCGCGACATGCACATCGGCGAGTTGTCGCGCGCCACGCTGGCCGACCGCCTGCAGCGGATCCGTTCGCCAGATGCAGCGGCGCCCCGCTGACCGCGCCGCCGCCATCTCCACGCGAGCGACTCAACCGCCACCAGGTGAGGTCCATGGACAACCCAGATCCGTCCGCGCATCCCAACGCCTCGACCAGCCGCGCGCTCGGCAACATCGCGCTGGCCGGCCTGCTGGTCTTCAGCATCGTCGCCGTGGCCGTGCAGGTACTGCGCAGCGACCTGGACTGGATGGACGCCCCGCTCAGCTTCTACCTGCTGGATGCCTACGGCCACTGGCTGCAGGCGGCATACATCGTGCTGGCGTCGGCGCTGGCCGCGCTTGGCGCGGGTTACTACCTTGCGTTGCGGGACGGACGCCGCAGCGCGGCGCCATGGTTGCTGTTCGTCTGCGCCGGCGTCGGCCTGTGCGCGACCGCGCTGGCGCACAGTAACCTGCCCGGCCGCGCGCCCACGCTGGAAGGCTTCGTGCACGGCATCGCGGCACAGACGGCGTTCCTGTGCGTCAGCGTGGCGATGCTGTTGCAGTCGTGGTGGCTGCGCGCCAACCCGCGCTGGCGTTCGCGCTTCGCGCCGGCGTTCGCGCTGGCGCTGGCCTGCTTCGCGGGGATCTGGGTGGATGCGCTGTGGCACGGCATGCCGCGCGGGCTGGAACAGCGGCTGGTGATCGCGCTGATCCTGGCGTGGCTGCTGCTGGCGGCGAACTGGCTGCGGCGCCAGCGTGCCGCTTGAAAGACGCCTTACGCCGTTTCGGCCTCCAGCCGCGCCATCACCGCGTCGGCGACGCGGGCGCAGCGCTGGCCCATGAACGGGAACGCCTCGCTCATGGTCGCGGCCAGGGTGCCCTGCAGCGACGTGCGCAATAGCCGGCGCGCGCGGTGCAGGCGGGTCTTCACCGTCTCCGGCTTGATCGCCAGCAGGCTGGCGGTCTCCTCGACCGAGCATTCCTCGACTTCGCGCATCATGTAGACGGTGCGGAATGATTCGGGCAGTTCGTCAATGGCGTGTTCGAGCAGGTGGCGGATCTGTGCGCGGGCGGCGGACACCGCCGGATCCTCGCTGCCGAATTTCGAGGGGAACTGGATGATCTGGTGGGTATCGTCCGCCGCCGCGTCGACCTGCTCCAGGCCGACCATGGTGTGGCGCTTGCGCAGCCGGCCGCGCGCCTCGTTCAGCACGATGCTGGTCAGCCAGGTCAGCAACGTCGAGTCGCCACGGAACGAATCCAGCTTGTGATAGGCACGCATATACGATTCCTGCAGCACGTCTTCCGCTTCCGAATCCTCGCCAATCACCGCACGCGCGACGCGGAACAGCCGCTGGTTGCAGCGCTGCATGATGTGGCGGAACGCCTCGCGATGGCCGTCGCGGACCTGCGCCACCAGCGCGTGGTCGTCCAGCGCGGCGTAATCGACGGGTGCAACATGGGCATGGGCTGACATGGCTTTCTCCTTTTACACCTGATCCGATGCTGCGAGGTGGCCCGAGGTTCCCGGGTCAGCCGGCCAGCGTGGCCAGGATCTCGGTGCGGCGCGGTTCCTGCGCAAATTCGCCGAGCAGGCGCCGGGTCTGCATCGACACGCCGTGCAGGCGCACGCCGCGCGAGGACAGGCATTCGTGGCTGGCCTGCACGATCACCGCCACGCCGCGCGGGTGCAGCACCTGGGCCAGGGTATCGGCGATCTCCACGGTGAGCCGCTCCTGGATCTGCAGGCGCCGGCCGAACGCCTCGACCAGCCGCGCCAGCTTGGAGATGCCGACCACGCGCTGGTTCGGCAGGTAGGCGATATGCACCACGCCGCGGATCGCCGCCATATGGTGTTCGCAGGTCGACTGCAGCGGGATGTCGCGCAGGATGACCAACTCGTCGTAGCCGCCGACTTCGCCGAAGGTGCGGCTAAGCAGGCCGGCCGGGTCCTGCCGGTAGCCGGCGAACCATTCCTCGTACGCACGCACCACGCGCGCCGGCGTGGCCAGCAAGCCTTCGCGCGCGGGTTCGTCGCCGGCCCAGCGGATCAGCGTGCGCACGGCAGCTTCCGCCTCGGCACGCGTGGGGCGGGGAGTTTCGCCGGCCGGCATCGGCGCAGCAGTTGAAGCGATGGTTTGATCGAGTTCGAGCATGGGAGAGGTTTCGCTGGGGTGACAGCTGATCCGACGCAGGCGCCGCGTTCGAGGTTCCCGCTGCACTCCGCGCACTCGCCGGAACCTGTGCGCCGCTGCTGCATCTCATGGGCACCGGCAAGCTTCGCTCGCCCTTCGTCCATTCCAAGGAGACACTGCTCATGAACAAGCCCCTGTTCGCCCTCGTCCTCGCGCTCGGCCTCGGCTCCCTCGCCAGCGTGCACGCCCAGCAGGCGCCGGCCGCCCCCGCGATCAACGACGCACAGATCGCCCACATCGCCTACACCGCCGGCGCGATCGACGTCACCGCCGCCAAGCAGGCGCTGAGCAAGTCGCACAACAAGGCGGTGATCGAGTTCGCCAAGGAAATGGCGCGCGACCACGCCGCCGTGAACGACCAAGCGCTGGCGCTGGCCAAGAAACTGGGCGTCACCCCGGCCGACAACGCCACCAGCCAGTCGCTGGCCAAGGGCGCCGCCGCCGAACAGACCAAGCTGGCCGCGCTCAGCGGCGCCGCCTACGACAAGGCCTATGCCGCCAACGAAGTGGCGTTCCACAAGGCCGTGCTGGCCGCACTCGACGGCACGCTGATTCCGGCCACGCAGAACGCGGAGCTGAAGTCGCTGCTGGAAACCGGATCGAAGCTGTTCCACGAACACCAGATGCACGCCGAGCACCTGGCTGCCAGCCTGAAGTAAGGAGCGCACCATGTTCCGCAGCACGATTCTGGTCGCCGGCTTGCTGATTCTTGGCTGGGGCCTCGCGCCGGCATTCGCGGCCACCCCGGCCACGGCGTCCGCGACCACGCAAGCACGGACCGTGCACGTGATCGTGCTCGACAAGATGGTGTTTGGTCCGATGCCCACCGGCGTACGCGCCGGTGACATCATCGAATGGGTCAATCACGACATCTTCGAACACAGCGCCACCGCCCGCGACGGCAGCTTCGACATCGACCTGAAACCCGGTGCCACCGTGCGCACCACGGCCAAGGCCGGTTCGTTCGCGTTCTTCTGCAAGTTCCACCCTGGCATGACCGGCACCCTGGTCGCCAAGTAACCCGGCAGCAACTCTCTCCCCTCGAGGTTGCAAGGTCGTCCTACCGCGACCTTGCATGCTGCCGGTCCCCCGGTCGCAGCGCTGGATCGAACCGATCCCGCTGCGGCCGTTTTTTTATGCCGGCTCACTCGCCCGGCGGCACCTTGGTCAGCTCCACCCCGTCGACCGTCATCTTCCACGCGCCGCCGTCCTCGTGCGGCGGCATCGAAACCACGAAGGTGGTCTTGACCGGGCCGATGCCCACCACAAAATTGTCGCCCTCGAACGCCTGCAGCGGACCGTTGACGGACTTGCTCACGCCGCCATCCACCCGCTTGTAGTTCACGTTGCCGCTCTCGGTGATCAGCAGACTCATCGTCGACGAACGCCACTGCCCCGCATAGGCGAGCCTGTCCGGCGGCAACGGCTTGGCGCAACCGGCCAGCAGCAGGCAGCACGCCACGAAACCCCACAGCCACTTGCGCATGTTTTCCCCCTTTGAATCGTAAGGCCGCATCGCGCGTAGCCGCTATAGCAGGCTCCGCTCCGTCACCGGATCGGCCAGGAAAGTGGTCCGCATCACATCACCGTGTTGCAGACGATCCCCTGGTTGATCAGATAACCGCCGCCAAGCCGATCGCCGCGGCAGAAGCGGCGAGGTAATACCAGGCGCCCGCGAACAGTGGATCGCCGGCCAACCAGGCAACGGCAGGAAGCGGAAGCGCCACGGTGGCCGCGAACACGAAATCCTGACCAGGGGTAATTTCCATGCGCACTCCACATTCCGTGTGACTGGGCCGAAACGCAGCGGTGTGCGAAGGCTATGCCGTGCGAACCGTCAAGGCAACCATCCAGTCGATTTGTTCCCGGGCGACCGCGTGCAGGAGCAACAGTGTGTGCCTGCACGGGCGTCGATGGCGCGCGAGTCAGTGCGTCGTGGCTTCCTTCACCGGCTTCACGTACGTCTCGAACAGCTCGTCGATGCGGCGGTACTCGTCGTACCACGAATCGGCGTGCACGAAGCCGTGGCGTTCCAGCGGGTACAGCGACATCCAGAAGTTCTTCTTGTGCAGTTCGATGAAGCGCTGGTACAGGCGGATCGAGTCCTCGGCGAGCACGTTGTCGTCGATCAGGCCGTGCTGGATCAGCAGCGGGTCCTGCAGTTTTTCCGCGTATTCGATCGGCGAACTGGCCGCATAGGCTTCCGGATCGAGCTGCGGGTCGTTGAGGATGTCCGAGGTGTATTCGTGGTTGTACAGCGTCCAGTCGCTGACCGGGCGCAACGCGGCGCCGGCCGCGAATTGGCCCGGCGCGCGCAGCAGTGCCATCTCGGTCATGAAGCCGCCGTAGCTGCCGCCGTAGATGCCCACGCGCTGCGGATCGACGTGGTGGTGCTTCACCAGCCACGCCTTGCCGTCGAGCAGGTCCTCCAGTTCCGGGTGGCCCATCTGGCGGTAGATCGCGGTGCGCCAGTCGCGGCCGTAGCCCTCGGAGGCGCGGTAGTCCATGTCCAGCACCACGTAACCCTGCTGCACCAGCAGGTTGTGGAACAGCTGCTCGCGGAAGTAGTTCGACCACGACAGCGTGACGTTCTGCAGGTAGCCGGCGCCGTGCACGAAGATCACCGCCGGCTTCGGCGACGAATCCTCGCCCGCCGGGCCGTAGTACTTCGCCCAGATGCTGCCGGCGCCGTGGCTGGACTTCACCTCGACGATCTTCGGTGCGATCCAGTCGCGCGCGCTGAACGCGGCCTTCATGGTATTGGTCAGCTCGCGCGGCGTGCCGCCGGCGGACGGCTGGACGGCCAACTGCGGCAGCACGTACGGCGAGGAATGCAGCACGGCGAGTCGCGTGCCATCGGGCGACAGGGCGAAGTCGTCCATGCCCTGGTAGTTCGTCACGCGCGCCAGCTCGCCGCCGGCGGACGGCACGCGATAGACGTCGTAGCTGTACGGCGCCACCTGGTTCGTGCGCAGGTAGAACCACTGGCCGTCCTCGCTGAGCTGCGGGTGGCTCACCTCGAACTTGCCGGCGGTCAGCGCCTTCGCCTTGCCGTCGAGCGGCTTGACGTAGAGCTGCGACCAGCCGGTCTGCTCGCTCAGGTACCACAGCGTGCGGCCATCCTTGAGCCAGCCGAAATCGTTGAAGTTCCAGTTGATCCAGGCGTGGTCGGTGAGCCGCTGCTGGTTGACCAGCGCGTGCTTCGTGAAGTCCACGCTGGCGATCCAGCGATCCTTGTTGTCGATCGCGCGCAACTGGATGGCGAGGTTGCGGCCGTCGTCGCTCCACACAATGCCGCCGCCACCGCCGTCATCGGCGCTGGAGATGATGCGCACGGCGCGCTGTTCGGGCGCCTTCAGCGCCTTGGCCTGGTCGGCCTTGCCGGCCTTCTGCAGCGCGGCGACGGCGCGCGCGCGCAGCTCCTTCAGCGGATCGTCCTTGATGCCGGGCAGCGTGTCGGCGGCCAGCGGGTACGACTGGCGATTGGCCAGGTCGAGCAGCAGCAGCGATTGCGGCGCCGGGTCCTTGCGGCCCACGTACACGCGGGTCTCCTTCTGCTCGGCGTAGCCGGAGTCGGTGACGTAATGGGTGACTTCCGGCGCCTTGCCCTCCTCGTGGCCTTTCGGCGCGGTGACCAGCAGCAGCCAGCGGCCGTCCGGCGATAGTTCGCTGTCGACCGGGGTGATCTTGTCGCCGAGGAAGAACGGCAGCGGCGCGCGACCCGGATCGGCGGCGGCCAGCGCCTTGTCCTCGTCGCGCCGGGCCTGCCTGTCGGCCTTGATCTGGCGCAGCGTCTTGAACAGCTCCAGCTGCCGCTCGCCCAGCGCGTCCGGCTGCTTCGCCTGCGGATCGTCGGCGAACTTCAGTACCGCCACGGGCGCAGTGACGCCGCTGGCCAGGTCATGGCTGTACCAATCGTTGCCGTCGCGGAACTGCAGGGCGCGGCCGTCGGCGGAAAAGCGCGGCGCAGATTCGTCCTGTGGCGTGCGCGTGACCTGGCTGCGCCGGCCGCTGGCCAGGTCCACCACGAACACGTCGCCGTGCAGGATGAAGGCGGCATGCTTGTGTGCGCGGTCGAATACCGCCGGGCCGTCGGCCTGCGCCAGCGCGGCCGGGTCGAGCTTCACGCTCTGCCCCGTTGCCGGGTCGACCCGGTACAGGTCACGCAGCGGGCTGCCGTCGCGCTTCAGCGAGTAGTACACGCTGCGCCCGTCCACGCTCCAATACGGCGATTCCACCGCCTGGCCGATCCAGTCGGGGTTGGCCATCACGGTTTCCAGGTCGAGTGGCGTCGATGCCGACGCGGCGACAGCCGGCGCGGCGGTGAAGGCTACGAGGGCGGCAAGCAGCAATCGGCGCATGGATTCTTCCCCGGGCAAAAAGACCAGCATAACCGAGCATGCCGCTGGCACGCGGGTGCCCCTGCCCAAAGTCAGAGGTCGACGGCTGCAATGGCGGCGGCGCGTTGCTACTCTCCTTGCTTCTACGTCTTCCCCATGGAATCCCCACCATGCGCCTCGCTCCCCTCATAGCCACCCTGCTGCTCGCCGCCGGCAGCGCCGCCGCGGCCCAGCTGCCGCCGGTGGACTCCTCGTCGAAGCCGCCGCGCGAAGTCGCGCTGATCGGCGAGCCGCAGCCGCTGCCGCCGCCCACGCCGCGGCATCCTGCATCCAGCGAGTTCCACGGCGTCAGCGTGGCCGACCCGTACCGCTGGCTGGAGGATCCGGCCGACCCGGCGGTGCGGCAGTGGACCGCCGCGCAGAACGCGTACACCGAAGCCGCTTTGGCGGCGATGCCGCAAGGCAAGGTGCTCACCGCGCGAGTGCAGCAACTTGCGATCACCTCGACCACGCGCTCCGACCCGACGCTGGCCGGCGGCACGCTGTTTTACCTGCAGCAGACCCCGCCGCAGCCGCAGCCGGTGCTGATCGCGCAGGCGTGGCCTGACGGTGCGGCGAAAGTGCTGGTGGATCCGAACGCCGGCAACGACGGCACCGCGATCACCGCCTACTGGCCGTCGCCGCATGGGCGCTACCTTGCCTACGGCACCGCCGAGGGCGGCAGCGAGCTGACCACCATCCGCGTGCTCGACGTGCACAGCGGCAAGACCCTGCCCGACACCCTGCCCTGGGCCGGCGGCGGCACCACGCCGCAGGGCCTGGCCTGGGATGCCGACGAGCGCGGCTTCAGCTACGTGCGCTTCGCGCCGCCGGCCGTCGGCCAGGCGGTGGAGCAGTTCCACGCCACCTTGGTGCACCACGCGCTGGGCCAGGCCGCCACCGCGGATACCGTGGTGTTCGGCAAGGGCTACTCGAAGACCGCCGAATACGTGCTGGTGAACGCGCCGGCCACGGCGCAGGCCGCGGTGCTCGCCTACGACGGCGACGGCGGCCCGGCCGAGGTTTTCCTGCAGCGCGGCGGAAGCTTCCGGCGCGCGCTCGACCGCGGCGCGAACGTGCGCACGGCTGCATGGGTGAATGGACGTCTGTTTGTCGCGTCATTCCGGGACGCGCCGCGCGGCCGGATCGTGGCCATTGGCGACGACGGCAAGGCCGTGCCGGTGCTGGCCGAGCGCGAGGGTGCGATCCAGCAGATCGCCCCGCTCGGCGACGGCTTCCTGGTGGTGCGCAGTTGGGGCCCGAACTGGTGGGTCGAGCAGTACGGCGCCGACGCGAAGTTCGTGCGCCGGCTGCCGCTGCCGGAACACGGCATCGGCATCGGCGAGATCGCTTCCGAATCCGGCCAGGACAAGGCGCTGATCAGCTACAGCGGCTGGACCACGCCCGCGCGCTGGGCCGAATACGACGGCCGCAGCGGCAGCCTGAAAACCGTGTTCGAGGTGAAGCCCGCGGCCGACTATTCGAAAGTCGTCGTGCAGCGCATCGACGGTACCTCGAAGGACGGCACCAAGATTCCGGTGACCGTGCTGTCGCTGCCGGGCACCACCCCGAACGGCGCGCGGCCCACCATCCTGTACAGCTACGGCGGTTTCGACATCCCGATCAAGCCGGGCTTCATCGGTTCCAACCTGGCGTGGCTGGAACACGGCGGCGTGCTCGCCTACGCCAACATCCGCGGCGGCAACGAGAACGGCCAGCAGTGGCATGCGCAAGGACAAAAGCTCGACAAGCAGAACGTGTTCGACGACTTCCACGCCGCCGCGCTGGCGCTGATCGACGCACGCTGGACCGACCGCGCGCACCTGGGCATCCTCGGCGGCAGCAATGGCGGCCTGCTGATGGGCACGCAGATCGTGCAGCACCCCGGCGACTACCGCGCGGTGGTGGCGCGCGTCGGCATCTACGACATGCTGCGCCACGAGACCGACTTCGCCAACGGCCCGTACAACATCCCCGAATACGGCAGCATCGCGGACCCGGCGCAGTTCAAGGCCACCCTGGCCTACTCGCCGCTGCAGCACGTGCAGGCGAACACCGCCTACCCGGCGGTGCTGCTCACCACCGGCGAAAACGATCCGCGGGTGGCACCGTGGCAATCGCGCAAGTTCGCCGCCGCGCTGCAGAACGCCAGCGCGTCGACGCGGCCGATCCTGCTGCTGACCCGCATGAACGCCGGCCACGGCGTCGGCGCCCCGTTCAGCCAACGCGTCGGCGACACCGCGATTGGGCTGACCTTCTTCGCGCACGAGCTGGGGTTGGACGTCATGCCGTAAATGCAGTGACGGTGCGCGGGCTACCCAGTGCGCCGCCCCTGCGGCATGATGCTCGCTCGCGCGGTGCGGGGGCACCGGCGTTCACTAGGGAGGGTGTTGCGATGAAAAACGTCATGCTTTGTGCAGGCATGCTTCTGTTGACCGGTTCCTTGGCGGCCCGGGCAGCCGAGTCGCGCGAACAGGCTTACGCGATCGGCGCCGATGTAGATACCACAGGACATGTCACCGCTATCCAAGTCGAGCAGAACGTACCAGCATCGATCGCCGCAGTACTGACTTCCGCGGTGAAGCAATGGCAATTCGTACCGGCCACACGCAATGGCCAACCGGTATCCGCACACACGTTCATCTACGCCAAGTTGCAGGCGTTGCCGAACGCGAGCGGCCAATACGACTTGCACATCCGCTTCGCCGGCAACGGCCCCAAATTCGATAGGGCCGGCAGGCAACCCCCATATCCCCGGGAGGCGGTGCACAAGCGTCAGGCTGCATTCGTTATCCTCAACGCTACCGTGCAACCCGACGGCCGCCTGGCCGACATGACGGTGAGCGACCGATTTGCGGAATGGCCGGTGTCGGCGTCATTCAAGAATGCCGCACTGAAGATCGCCAGGACCTGGCATTTCATTCCGGAACAGGCCGACGGTCAGCCGATAGCGACGCAAGTGCGCATACCGATCAATTTCACTTTGAGAGATCAAATACTCACTCCGGAGCAAGTCAAAATCTTGCGTGAAGCCGTGCGCAAGGAAACTGCCGCTGCCGACGCCGAAGCCGCCCAACCAGGCATCCAGCTTCCATCGGAGCAACTGGTTGCGCTGGACAGCCCGCTACAGCCGGGTGCCGTCGCCACTATCATCAGCGCTCCCTGATTCCACCGAGTACCGCATGACCCTGCCCACCGTCGAACACGAAACCGCCGCCCACCCGCGTTACAGCATCCTCTGGCTGCACGGCCTCGGCGCGGACGGCAACGACTTCGCGCCGATCGTGCCGGAGCTGGTGGACCCGGCGTGGCCGGCGTTGCGTTTCGTGTTTCCGCATGCGCCGGTGCGGCCGGTGACGATCAACAACGGCATGTCGATGCGCGCGTGGTACGACATCATCGGCTTCGACGCGCACGCGCGGCAGGACGAAGCCGGCATCCGCGCGTCGATCGCCGCCACCGAGGCGCTGATCGCGCGCGAACACGAGCGCGGCGTGCCGAGCGAGCGGATCTTCCTCGCCGGCTTCTCGCAGGGCGGCGCGATCGCGCTATCCGCAGGCCTGCGCCACGCGGAAAAGCTGGCCGGCATCATTGCGCTGTCGACCTACCTGCCCATCGCCGCCACGCTCGCCGCCGAACGCAGCGCCGCGAATGCGGCCACGCCGATCTTCTGGGGCCACGGCAGCGCCGATCCGGTGGTGGTGCTGCAGCGTGGTATCGACTCGCGCGATGCGCTGCAGGCGCTGGGTCATGCGGTGGACTGGCACACCTACCCGATGGCCCACGCGGTCTGCGCCGAGGAGATCGGCGACCTGCGTCACTGGCTGGGCCGACGACTGGCGTAAGCGCGACCGCGCTGCGGCATACTTGCCGGCATGCGCGAACCCACGCCCCGCCGCAGCCCGCGCGGCCGCACTGAACACAGCCCGCTGCCGGACTTCTGTCGGCTGCCCGCGCTGTTCGCGCTGCTCGTGGTGGGCGCGCTGACGGTGACCATGATGTGGCTGGCACGGGACGACCCGCGCGACTGGTCCGCCTACAGCGTCGGCATGCTGTTCGTGACCTTGCTGGGAATGGTGGTGGCGGTGACGCTGTGCATGCTGCGGCCATGGCTGCAACGCCTGCCGGGTCACCTGCCGTATGTCGGCGTGTGGCTGCTGATCCTGCTGCTGGTGCTGGTCGCCAGCGCCGTGGCGCACTGGTTCGACGGCGCCTTGCAGATGCATCTGGTGCGCAGCAGCCTGCCCGTGTTCGTGCGTGACAACGTGCTGATCGCTGCCCTGCTCGGCGCCGCCATGCTGCGCTATTTCTACGTGCTGGCGCAGTGGCAGGCACGGCTGGCGGCAGTCACCCGCGCCCAGGTCGAGGCGTTGCAGGCGCGCATCCGCCCGCACTTCCTGTTCAACAGCATGAATACCGTGGCGGCGCTGATCCGGGTCGATCCCGACGCCGCGGAACGCACGGTGGAGGACCTCTCCGAACTGTTCCGCGCCGCCCTGGGCCAGCACGACACCGACGACGGTACGCTGGGCGAGGAGCTTGCGCTGGTCGAACGCTACCTGGCGATCGAGCAGTTGCGCCTGGGCGCGCGCCTGCGCCTGCGCCGCGACCTGCACGACCTGCCCGCCGATTTCCCGCTGCCGCGCCTGCTGCTGCAGCCGCTGGTGGAGAACGCGGTGCGCCACGGCGTCCAGCCGCTGCGCGAAGGCGGCGAGGTGATCCTGCGCGGCCAGCGCGACGGCGGTGGCGTGCGCATCGAGATCATCAACCCGCTGCCGGCCACCCCGCCCGCCGCCGGCAACGGGCATGGCCTGCACAGCGTGCGCCAGCGTGTCGCCTATCGCTACGGTCCGCTGGCGAAGGTGCAGGCCGGCGCGCAGGGCGACCGCTTCGTGGTGCTGCTGCAGTTGCCGGGAGGATCCGCCTGATGCGCGTGCTGATCGTCGACGACGAGCCGCTGGCGCGCGCGCGCATGGCCGCGCTGCTTGGCGAATGTGCCGACGTGGAGGTCATCGGCAACGTCGGCGATGGTGAAGCCGCACTCGCCGCGCTCGGCGAACTGCAGCCGGACGCCTTGCTGCTCGACATCAACATGCCCGGCATCGACGGCGTGGCGCTGGCGCAGCGCCTGGCCGGCCGCGCGCGGCCGCAGGTGATCTTCTGCACCGCCTACGAAGCGCATGCACTGGTGGCGTTCGAGCTCGGCGCGGCCGATTACCTGTTGAAACCGGTACGGCTCGAACGCCTGCGCGATGCGCTGCAACGCGCGCGACGCCGCCTCGCCGATGCCCCGCGCGAACCGGTCGCGTACCTGCACGGCCGCCTGCGCGGCGAACAGGTGCGCATCGCACTGGACGAAGTGATCTGCCTGCTCGCCGACGAGAAGTACGTGGTGGTGCAACACCGCCGCGGCGAACTGCTGATCGAGGAATCCCTGCGCCAGCTGGAAGAGACCTACCCCGACCAACTGATCCGCCTGCACCGCAACTGCCTCGTCCCCCCGCCGCGCCTGCTCGGCCTCAAGACCCTCGCCGACGGCCGCGTACTGGCCCGCCTCGACGGCAGCGAACTCAGCCCCGAGATCAGCCGGCGCAATCTGCCAGCGGTAAGAAAGTTGCTGCGGCTCGGCTGAACGCACGCAGCCGCCAAACTCGGCAACCCCATAACGACGACTTTTATCACCGCGGATGGCAGGTGATGAAACTTGGCGCCTCGATCCGTTCGACAGGCAACGCGGCAACGCCGTGGTGGATATACCCTGCACCATCGGTCAACGTATTGAGCCGGTATGAGGTCAGGTATTGTTTGGATCGACAGATCTGAACATTTGTCGACTATTCGGGTGACGCCATAGGGGGCCTCATGTGGGGGTATTACGTTGCGTTGGCGCTGCGAAGCAGTGGACGAAGCAAGGCTTTGACGGCGCTGGTGATCGTGCTGCTGGCGTTCGGGGTGGCGGCCTGCATGGTGTCCTATGCCGTGTTCCGTGCGACCACGAGTGATCCGCTCCCCGCCAAGTCCGCGCGGCTTTACGTGCCGCAGGTCGACAACTTTGGCCCGTCCCACATCTGGCAGAACGAACCACCTCCTACGCTGAGTTACGTCGATGCGATGGCGCTGTGGCAGAGCCACAAGGCCAGCCGGCAAACGTTGCTCTATCCCGCAACATGGCAGGTGGAATCAGATGATGGATCGACGCCTACCATGTCGATGAGTGGCGATGCGGTGACCGCCGATTTCTTCGCCATGTTCGATGTGCCTTTTCGCTTTGGTGGCGGATGGACCGCGAATGACGATGTGCAGCGCGCCACCGTGGTGGTCATCAGTCGACGCTTGAACGACAAGCTGTTTGGCGGCCAAAACAGTGTCGGGCAGGCAATTCGTCTGGATGGCCATATCTTCAGGATCGCCGGCGTGCTGGAGGACTGGAACCCCAAGCCACGCTTCTTTGATCTCGGCACTTCTGACAACACCGGATTCGATGACGCGGGGGATATCTATATCCCGTTCACCCGCGGGATCGCCATGCAGAAGGACAGCACAACCTATAGCGGCTGCCCTACGGAGTCGGGGGTCTACGATACCTCCCGCTGGGATGCCCGCCTGACCAGTGAATGCGCTTGGATCGACGCCTGGGTGGAGCTTGCAACGTCTGCCGACGCGGATCGCTACCGCGAATACCTGCGCCACTATGCCGGGGAGCAGCAACGCCTCGGGCGATTCTCGTGGGCGCCCAACATACGCCTGCGCAACCTGACGGACTGAATGACGTACCTGGAGGTCACACCCAGGACATCGAGCTTGTCCATGCTGGTCTCTGCCAGCTTTCTGCTGATTGTGCTGGTCAACGTGATCGGGCTCATGCTCGCCCGCTTCATGCGGCGGGCACCGGAGATCGGCATTCGCCGCGCACTTGGCGCATCGCGAGCCGCCATCTACCGGCAGTTCCTGATCGAAGGGGCCACCATGGGCTTCGTCGGCGGCCTGGTCGGTGTGGCGCTGACGCTGCTTGGCCTGTGGGGCGTGGGGAGACTTTTCGAGCCAAAGATTGCGCGCCTCGTACACGCTGATGCCTCACTGATCGCACTGACCGTGCTGTTGGCGGTGGCTGCCACAGTGGTTTCCGCCCTGTACCCCACATGGCGAGCAGCGCAGACCCAGCCCGCCTGGCAAATCAAGATCAACCATTGAGGTTCCCGTCATGGCATTGACCAGGGCATTGATGCAGCTGCGCCCCATCATGGCTGCACTGGGCCGGCACAAGGTGGCCACCGCGCTCATCGTGCTGCAGGTGGCGCTGACGCTGGCGGTGACATCCAACGCACTCTTTATCGTGGCGACGCGCATCGTCCATCTGTCTCGCCCCACCGGGACGGACGAAGCCCATATTTTCGTTATCCGCAACGGCTGGACGATCGGTCAGAATGCCACCCAGATCGACGCGAACATCCGTACTGACCTCGATACCCTGCGGCGCGTGCCGGGCGTGCGAGATGCATTTTCCAGTTACGGGTATCCACTGGCAGGCGATGGCAGCTACATATCCGTAAGGCCGAAGCTCAAGCCGGACCAGAAGGCGCGCGGGCCTTTCGCCATGATCTATGCGGCCGACGAACACACGATCAATACGCTGGGCATATCGCTGGTGGAAGGACGCAATTTTCGACCGGATGAAATCACCACCTTCGGCCCCAACGACAAGATCTCCCCGCCTGGCATCATCATCACGCGCAGCTTGGCCGACAAGCTGTTTCCCGATGAATCAGCCCTGGGCAAGACGGTTTACTTCCCGGGCGGGCCTACCCGCATCGTGGGTATTCTCGCCAGCCTGCAGGGGCCCATCAGCATAACCCGATCCTCCGATGGCGATAGCGTGCTGGTCCCCGCGCATTACGTCGACCCCGACGGCGTGTGGTATCTGCTGCGTGCCGACGCTACCGACATGAAGCCGGTGATTGCCGCCGCACTGAAGGCGCTGCAGGCGCGTGGTGGCGTACGCATCCTCGACCCTAAGGACGGCGTCGTCACCATGGCCCAGGCACGTGAACGTGCCTATGCCACCGACCATAGCCTGGCCATGCTGATGGGCATCATCAGCGGGTTGCTGCTGTTGGCTACCGCAGGCGGCATTGTCGGGCTGAGCAGTTTCTGGGTCAGCCAGAGACGCAAGCAGATCGGTATCCGCCGTTCGCTCGGCGCAACAACCGGCGACATTCTGCGCTACTTCCATGCCGAGAATTTCCTGATCGTCGGCGGTGGCATCGTGCTTGGGGTCTTGCTTGCGGTCTTGACGAATCTCGGCTTGATGAAAGTCTTCTATCCACTGCCGCACATGCCGCTCTACGTGCCACTACTGGGTGCGCTGCTGTTGTGGCTGCTCGGTCAGCTGGCCGTATGGGGGCCGGCACGCTATGCCGCCAAGGTGCCGCCCGTGGTCGCGATTCGCACAGAGTGACTTGGAACGATGGGTTGGGTCGACCATCGCACCTGTTCGACCCATCCGGGTCCACCTGATCTGAACACATGACCTGTTTCAATTGGCATCCATGCTTGCCAACACAGGAGCCACCATGAGCCACCCCTTCAAGGTCGGCGATCACGTGCGCTGGAATTCGGAAGCCGGCCACGTGACCGGCAAGATCATCAAGGTGCATACGCGCGACACGGACTACAAAGGCCACACGCGCCACTGCAGCGAGGCCGATCCGCAGTACGAGATCAAGAGCGACAAGACCGACCATGTCGCCATGCACAAGGGCGCCGCGCTGCACAAGATCGACTGAGATGCCCGACGCTCCCGCCACGATCTGGACCATCGGCCACTCGACCCGCGCGCTGGAGGAGTTCCTCGACCTGCTCGCCGAGTACCGCATCGAGGCGATCGCCGACGTGCGGCGCTTCCCCGGCTCGCGTCGTTACCCGCATTTCGCCAGCGACGCGCTGGCCGTCACGCTGCCCGCGCACGGCATCGCCTACCAATGGATCCCCAAGCTCGGCGGCCGCCGCAAGGTGCAACCGGGTTCGCCGAACACCGCATGGCGCAACGCCTCGTTCCAGGGCTACGCCGATTACACCGCCACCGTGGAATTCGCCGAAGGCCTCGCCGAGTTGCTGGAGCTGGCCGCCAGCAAGCGCACCGCGCTGATGTGCGCCGAAGCGGTGTGGTGGCGCTGCCACCGCTCGATCATTGCCGACGTGTTGAAACTGCGCGGGATCGAGGTGATCCACATCGTCGATGCCACGCACACGACGGTGCATCCGTATACGTCGCCGGCGCGGATCGTGGATGGGAGGTTGAGTTACGCGCCGCCGCAGGGGGAGTTGTTGTAGCCCCTCGGATCGTACCTCGGCGTCGCACGTCGACCCAAAACCGGCCAGTCGACAGCGTTCAGCCCATGGCCGAACCCCGTGCGAAGCGTCGAGACGCTATTAACTTTTGTGATGGATACCGGCAGTTGCGGCCGACCGGCCAGAATTGAACTGACGCGCAACAAGGCAGTGGTCTATCTGCGAGTGGGTCTACGACTCTGAAACGTGTTGAAATATTTTACACTTTTCAGCTATCTGGAAGATGGGTGAAATAGCAACCAGTTGAATAATCGGCGATTAACACAATGGCGCGAAAAATGCTCCGGAGCTGCTCGTAGGGGACGCCTACTCTCAGGAGAAAATCCAATGAGCAATTTCTTGACCGTGTCTTTGAAGCGGTTTGTGTCGCCAAGCCTTGCGTTGCTGACGGCCATCGCGTTGACACCCTGCGCAGCGAATGCAACGCCGTATGTCGTCAAGCTTGTACAGCAAGGAACGAATGTAGTCGCCACAGGCAGCGGGGCCATTGAGCTGGCCGGCCTGACATTTGAGTACGGAACTTTCACGGGAGGAGCCACCCTGTGGCCATCCTCCGGGTTTGCGATGACTGGGTCGCAATCGAATGTAGCTCTTGACACCTACACCGGTTTCGTGGGACCCACGAGTTTCGGGAGCGGCACCATTGTGGGTGGCGACGTCAATACCGGTGACACGGTCGGAATCATCGGCTCTTCCTCATATTACGGTATTACGAACCTTTGGGTGCCTTCCGGCTACGTTTCCGAGGACGCCCTGTTGGGCACCTCAACCTATTACAACGCAAACTTCGCCAGTCTCGGCGTGACGCCCGGCACGTATACATGGACGTGGGGAACGGGGGCCGACCAGAGCTTTACACTTGTAGCTGCAGTTCCCGAACCGGCTGCGCTCGGCATGTTCGGCTTGGGCGTGCTGTTGATCGGCGGCTTCATCAAGCTGCGCCGGCGCGAGCAACGGCAATCCTGAGGACGCAGCACCCGTAGCCGTTCCAGAACAACCCCCGGCAAACGGGGGTTGTTTTTACCGGATCCGGATTCTTGCAACAAACCCATCCCGCGGTCGCAATCGTCCGTGCGCGACCGGCTCTCTTGGCCGATAGCAGACCCTCGTAGCAGCGCAAGACAACATTCTCGATTGAGTGTTGGGCACCTTGGCTCTCTAACTCTCGCAGCCGCGCAACGGTTGCATACCGAATGCGGGCCAGGATGGCCCGCGGCTCTACCCGGGACCCCTGTGCGGCGGTGAATCGTGGTCGACAGGCCGCGTAGCGCGGCATCGGCATGGATGCCGGAGTTGAGGCAACACAGGAGCGGTTGCCCGATGCCAGGCAAGCACCAAGCGGGGTGTCGTTTTTTCTTGGTTACATCTCTTTTGGACGCGCACAAGAGAAAGCTCTTCGCTCTGAAGCCGCAACAGAAGCATCGCCCGCAAGCGGGTTCCTACAAGAGCATCGAGGCATCCGCGCGCAGCTCCGATTACTCCTTCTTGATCGCATGCCCGCCAAACTCGTTGCGCAGCGACGACAACAGCTTGTCGGCGAAGGAATCGTCGTCGCGCGAGCGGAAGCGTTCCATCAGCGACAGCGTGATCACCGGAGCGGAGACGTTGAGTTCCAGCGCGGCGTCCACGGTCCAGCGGCCTTCGCCGGAATCGACGACGTAGGGCGCGATGCCGTCCATGTTCGGGTTCTTGCCGAGCGCGTCGGTGGCGAGGTCGAGCAGCCAGGAGCGCACCACGCTGCCGGTGCGCCAGATCTCGCCGACCTGGTGCAGGTCGAGGCCGAACTCCTCCTTGTGCTTGAGGATCGAGAAGCCCTCGGCGTAGGCCTGCATCATCCCGTACTCGATGCCGTTGTGGACCATCTTGGTGTAATGGCCGGAACCAGCCGGGCCGACCCGGCCCCAGCCCTGGTCCTTCGCCGGCGCCAGCGTCTCGAAGATCGGCCGCAGCGCCTCGACGGTTTTCGCGTCGCCGCCGATCATCATGCTGTAGCCCTCCTTGAGGCCCCACACGCCGCCGCTGGTGCCGCAGTCGACGTAGCCCAGGCCGTGACCGGCATACAGCTGCGCGCGGCGCAGCGTGTCCTTGTAGTTGGAATTGCCGCCGTCGATCACGGTGTCGCCCTTGGCCAGCAGCGGCAGCAAGGTGTTGACGGTGTCGTCGGTGATCTTGCCAGCCGGCACCATCAGCCACAGTACGCGCGGCGCCGGCAACGCCTTGGCCAGCGCTTCCAGCGAGGCCGCCGGCGCGATGCCGTTCGCTTCGGCCGCCTTGCGCGCGTCCGCGTTCGGGTCGAAACCGCTGACCTTGTGGCCGCCTTTCACCAGGCGCTCCGCCATGTTGGCGCCCATGCGCCCGAGACCCACCATGCCAAGTTCCATCGTGTTCACTCCGTAACGGGAAAGGTTGTCGTGTTCATGCGTGCCGCTTGCCGGCATCCAGCCAGCCGCCGTCGAAGCCGGCGCGGCGCAGGCCGTCGACGATCCAGCGGCAGCCGCGCATCAGCTCCCACAGCATGCCGCTGCGATGGTTCTCCACCATCAGCACGATCGGGCCGAGGTTGAGGCCGAAGCAGTACGGCGACACCCAGCCGCCCAGCGGCTGGCCGGGCTTGTCGACCCAGGTCTGGTTGAAGCTGGCCTTGAAACCGTAGGGATGCGCGTCGTGCAGCTGCAGCGTGTGGATGAAGTGGTGCACCGTCGGCAGCACGATTTCCGGCGCGAACGGCAGCGACGCCACCACCGCCCACGGCGCCAGCGTGCCGTCGTCGACGCCATACGGCGCGCCGCGGCCGACGTAGTCGTGGAACTGGCGCTCGATGCCGTCGATCTTCAGTGTCGCCGGACCGGGACCATCGCTTGCGGTGATGCCCCAGCAATGGTCGCAATAGCCGGTGAAACCGAGCGGGTTGTCCGTCGCATAGCGCTGCTGGACCAGAGTGGCGCGCCGGCTGTTCTCGAAGTAGTCGATGCCCTTGTCGCGCATGAACGCGTCGCGGATGCCGCGAAAGTCGATCCACACCTGCGACAGCTGGTGGGTGAACAGCGGGCCGCAGTACAGGTAGTCGATGTCGTAGCAACGCTTCCACTCGTAGGTGGACGACCAGGCCGCATAGGCACTCGGCGGCAGCGCATGGGTGGGCGAGCCGAGCGCCAGCACGTACAGCAGCAGGCCTTCGTCGTAGCCCTGCCAGCGATGCGGGATGAAACCGCTTTCCGGGTGCCAGCCGTGGCCGATGGTGCCGTCGGCGGCCTGCGCCCACGGCCAGTCGGCGCGCTGGTAGAGGAAGTTCGCCGTGTCGCGGATTTCCTTCTGCTCGGCGGTGTCGTCGTCGAAGTACGCGGCGGCGGTCAGCATGCCGGCGAACAGGAAGGCGCTGTCCACCGTGGACAGTTCGCACTGCCATGCGCGCCGGCCGGTCTGCATGTCGAGGAAGTGGTAATAGAAGCCGCGGTAGCCGCTGGCGTCGGGTTCGGTGCCCTGCGGGCTGTCGCGGAAGAAGCGCAGCGCGGCGAGCGTGCGCTTGATCGCCGTACGGCGGCTCATCAGGCCGCGTTCGACCGCCACCGGGTAGCAGCTCAGCGCCAGCCCGGTCGCGGCGATGCTGGCCGGCCAGTCCGGCGCGGTCTTGTCGGAGACCAAGCCGTTCTGCAGGTTCGTCTCGTACTGGAAGTAGGCGAACGCCTTGTTCTGCAGGTGCTGCAGCTGCGTGCCGGATTCGAGCGGATGACTGGGCGGGTGGGAACGCATGGATCTCGTCGTGGCCTGTCGCGGTGAGGGCAGCCCGGGCACGGAATACGTCGCCGCGCCGTCGGCGCCGGATCGCCGCCCGATGGATGCCGCATGCATCCTACTCCGCGGCATGGTGAAGCGCGGGTTGACGCCGCCTATGCTTCACCCGGCGCACGCTGGGGTTTTCGTCGACAGGAGTCGCCATGTCATCGCCTTCCTCCCGCAGCATCGATGCGGAGCAGCGCTGCCTGCTGTCCAACGGTCGCTACAGCGTGATGCTGGGTGCGAACGGCTCCGGCTTCAGCCGCTGGCGCGGCCTGGCCGTGACGCGCTGGCGCGAGGATCCGGTCGGCGACGGCTGGGGCAGCTACCTGCTGCTGCGCGACGAGGATGGCGGCGAAACGTGGTCGGCCAGCCAGCAGCCGTACGGCAACCGCACGCCGGACGATGCGGTCGCGTTCGACGCGGGGCGCGCCCGTTTCAGCCGGCGCCACCACAGCGTGCACAGCGTGCTGGAAGTGGCGGTGGCCGCGGAAGCCGACATCGAACTGCGCCGGCTCACCTTGAGCAACCACGGCGACCGCACACGCATGCTGTCGCTGACTTCGTACGCCGAGCTGGTGCTCGGCCCGATCGGCGCCGACAACGCGCACCCGGCGTTCTCCAAGATGTTCGTGCAGACCGAATGGGACGCCACACGCGACATGCTGCTGGCCACGCGGCGGCGGCGCGACAGCAGCGAGGCCGAAGTGTGGGCCGCGCAGGCGCTGCAGATCGCCGGGGAGGATGGCGGTGATGCCGGCGAATGCGAAACCGACCGCGCCCGCTTCCTCGGCCGCCTGCGCACGCTGCGCCATGCGCAGGCGATGCAGCCGGGCGCCGCGCTGTCGAATACCGTCGGCTGCGTGCTCGACCCGGTGTTCAGCCTGCGTCGGCGCTTCACGCTGGCGCCGGACAGCAGCGTGACCCTGCTGCTGTGGACGCGACTGGCCGATTCGCGCGACGGCGCCTTGGCCCTGACCACGCAACTCGGCGATCCGGGCGCTGCCGCGCGGCTGTTCGACAGCGCGGGCCAACATGCCGAAGCCGAGTGCGCCCAGATCGGCATCGGTGCCGCGCAGGCGGCGCGATCCGCCCGCTGGATAAGCGCGCTGCTGTACAACGATCCGTGCCAGCGCGCGGCACCCGACGTGCTGGCACGCGGCCACGGCGGCGCGCCGGTGCTGTGGTCCGCCGGCATCTCCGGCGACCGGCCGATCATCCTGCTGCGCCTCGGCGAGGCCGACGACCTGTCGCGCGTGAACGAGGTGCTGCAGGCACAGCAGCATTGGCGCAGCCAGCAATTCGCCGTCGACGTGGTGCTGCTGCAGGCCGCCGGCGAGGTGCGGCAGGCCGCGCTCGATCCGCTGGTGAGTGCGCAGCAGGCGCGCCTGAAAACCGACGACCAGCTGCCCAAGGCCGAACTGTTCGCGTTGCGCGACGACGCGATCGGCGAGGATTTGCGCCACGGCCTGCTGACGGTGGCGCGCGTGGTGCTGGACGAGGCGCCGCCGGCGCAGGCCGCGGCCGGATCGTCACCCGCCTTCGCCGCGCCGGCGGCGATCCGCGCGACCGCCATGGCGGAGGCCGTCACCGCCAGCGCCGATGCGCCGGAGTTCGCCAACGGCCACGGCGGCTTCGTCGATGGCGGCCGCGCTTACCGGATCGAACTCGACGGGCAGCGCCCCACGCCCGCGCCGTGGGTGAACGTGATGGCCAACCCCGCGTTTGGCTGCATGCTGTCGGCCGAAGGCGGCGGCTATGCGTGGTCGCTCAACAGCCAGCAGAATCCGCTGACGCCGTGGCCGAACGACCCGGTCAGCGACAGCCCGCACGACGTGCTGTACCTGCGCGACGAGGACACCGGCGTGCTGTGGAGCGCCACCGCGCTGCCGATCCGCGTGGCCGGCGCGCACTACACGGCCACCCACGGCAAGGGCTGGACGCGCTTCGAGAACGACGTACACGGCATCGAACTGGAGCTGCTGCAGTGCGTGCCGACGGACGATCCGCTCAAGCTGTCGCGATTGCGCCTGTGCAATCGCTCGCCGCGCACGCGGCGGCTGTCGGTAACCCACTATGTCGCATGGGCGCTGGGCGCGAACGGCAGCACGCCGGCACCGTTCGTGATCACGTCGCGCGACGAGCGCACCGGCGCCTTGTTCGCGCACAACCGCTGGCGGCCCGACTTCGGCGACCGCGTGGCGTTCATCGACCTGGCCGGGCCCGCGCATTCGATGACCGGCGACCGCCATGAATTCCTGGGGCCGCTCGGCACGGTCGCGCAGCCGCTCGCGCTGCGCGACGGCACGCCGCTGTCCGGCCGCCTCGGTGCCGGACTGGAGCCTTGCGGCGCACTGCAGGTGCGCATCGAACTACCGCCGGGCACGCAACTCGACCTGCGGCTCCTGCTCGGCGAGGCCGCCGACGACAGCGCGGCGCAGGCGCTGGTCGAGAAATATCGCGCGGCCGATATCGATGGCGTGCTCGTCGAGATCGCCGCGCAATGGAATGGCCTGCTCGACGCCGTGCAGGTGCGTACGCCCGATCGCGCGATGGACATCCTGCTCAACGACTGGCTGCTGTACCAGGTCGCCAGCTGCCGGCTGTGGGCACGCACCGCCTACTACCAGGCTAGCGGCGCCTACGGTTTCCGCGACCAGCTGCAGGACGTGATGGCGCTGTGCGTGAGCCGCCCCGATCTCGCCCGCGAACACCTGCTGCGTGCCGCCGGCCGTCAGTTCGTCGAAGGCGACGTGCAGCACTGGTGGCTGCCGCCGGGCGGTCAGGGCATCCGCACCAAGGTCAGCGACGACCGCCTGTGGCTGGCGTACGTGGCCATGCATTACGTCGAGGTGAGCGGCGACGCGGCCGTGCTGGACGAGGTGCTGCCGTTCCTCGCCGGCCAGCCGATTCCCGACGGCGCCACCGACACGTTCTTCCAACCCGGATTCTCCGACCGGCTAGCCAGCGTGTACGAGCATTGCGCGCTCGCGATCGACAGCAGCCTCGCCCGCGGCGCGCACGGCTTGCCGCTGATCGGCACCGGCGACTGGAACGACGGCATGAACGCGGTCGGCGCCGGAGGTCGCGGCGAGAGCAGCTGGCTGGGCTGGTTCCTGCTCGCCACGATCGCCGCGCTGGCGCCGTACGCCGAACGACGCGGCGAGAACGCGCGCGCGCAGCGCTGGCGCGGCCATGCCGACGATCTGCGTGCCGCGCTGGAACGCGCGTGGGACGGCCAATGGTATCGCCGAGGCTACTACGACGACGGCGCGCCACTCGGCTCGCACGAAAGCGACGAATGCCGCATCGACACCATCGCACAATCCTGGAGCGTGCTGGCCGGCAGCAGCGACCGCGAACACGCCACGCAGGCCATGGCCGCGGTCGACCGCCTGCTGGTCGATCACCCGAACCGGATCCACTGCCTGTTCACCCCGCCGTTCGACCACAGCCGGGAGAACCCCGGCTACATCAAGGGCTACCCGCCCGGCGTGCGCGAGAACGGCGGCCAATACACGCACGGTGCGGTGTGGTCGATCTTCGCCTGGGCCGGCCTTGGCGACGGCGACCGCGCCGGCGGCCTGTTCGACCTGCTCAATCCGATCCGCCACGCCGACAGCCCCGCCGCGGTGGAGCGCTACAAGGTCGAACCCTATGTTGCCTGCGCCGATATCTACTCCGTCGCGCCGCACATCGGCCGCGGCGGCTGGACCTGGTACACCGGCTCCGCCGCGTGGCTGTACCGCGCCGGACTGGAGGCCGTGCTCGGCTTCCGGCTGCGCGGCGACCGGCTGCGCATCGAGCCGTGCATTCCGAAGGACTGGCCGGGCTTCCGGCTCAGCTACCGCCACCGCAGCGGACAGCGCGTCACCTGCTACGAGATCGAGGTGGAGAACCCGCATCGGGTCTGCCGCGGCGTGGCACAGACCGAATTGGACGGCCAAACGCTGGCCGCCGACGAGGACGTGCCGCTGGCCGATGACGGCGGGACGCACCGGCTGCGCATCGTGCTCGGCTGACGCCCGGCCCCCTGCGGGAGAGGCCGCGAGACAGGTGAAGCGCAAGACGCGCGGGGACTCAGCTGCGCCGTGTGCGTGAGGCGCCCAGCTTGCGGGTCAGCGTGTTGCGCCCCACACCCAGCGCTTGCGCCGCGTTCTGGCGGTGGCCGTCGTTCGCCTGCAGGGCCACATTGAGCAAGGTCTGGTCGAGCGCCGCGCGGGCGCGCGCGTGGATGTCCGCCTCGCCGTCGGCCAGCGCCTGCACGGCCCAGTCGCGCAGCGCGTCGGTCCACTCGCCGCCGCGCATGCTGTCCGTGCTGCTGCCGAGGTCGCCCGGCAGGATCTCGCTGCCGGGCGCAATCACCGCCAGCCGTCGGCACAGGTTTTCCAGCTCGCGCACGTTGCCCGGATAGTCGCGCTGGGCGACCAGTTTCAGCGCAGCCTTGGAAAAACGCTTCGGCGGAAGTTTCAGCTCCTGCGCGGTGGCGGCGAGGAAGTGCCGGGCCAGCAGCGGGATGTCGCTGCGGCGGGTGCGCAGCGGCGGCAGTTCGATGCGCACCACGTCGAGCCGGTGCATCAGGTCGGCGCGGAACAGGCCGGCGGCGACGCGCGTGGCCAGGTCCTGATGGGTGGCGGCGACGATGCGCACGTTGCAGCGGATCAGCTCGCGCCCGCCCACACGATAGAACTCGCCGCCGGCCAGCACGCGCAGCAGGCGCGTCTGCAGTGCCAGCGGCATGTCGCCGATCTCGTCGAGGAACAGCGTGCCGCCTTCGGCCTGCTCGAAGCGGCCGGCGACACGGCGGGTGGCGCCGGTGAAGGCGCCGGCCTCGTGGCCGAACAGTTCGCTCTCCAGCAGTTCGCTGGGGATCGCCGCGGTGTTCAGCGCCACGAAGGGCCGGTCGCGACGCGCGCTTTCCTCGTGCAACGCGCGCGCCACCAGTTCCTTGCCGGTGCCGGTTTCGCCGGTGACCAGCACGTTGAGGTCGCTGGCGGCGACGCGGCCGATCAGCCGGAACACCTCGCGCATCGGCGCGCTCTCGCCGAGCAACGCATGGTTCGGCGCGAGCGCGTGGCCGGCAGCCATCGTCGGTGCGGCCACGCTGGCCAGCGCACGCTGCACCGCCGCCACCGCCTGGTCGAGGTCGAACGGCTTGGCCAGGTAATCGACCGCACCAGAACGGTACGCCGCCGCCGCGGTGGCCACGTCGGTGTACGCGCTCATCACGATCACCGGGCCGATGCCCTGCGCCTGCAGCTCGCCAAGCAGGCCCAGCCCATCCTCGCCCGGCATGCGCACGTCGGTGAGCAGCAGCGCGGGACGCGCTTCACGCAGTGCCGCGCGCACACCCGCCACCGCATCGAACTCGCGCACCGCGAGCCCGGCATCGCGCAGCGCCTCGGCCAGCACGAAGCGCACGCCGCGGTCGTCGTCGACGATCCAGATTTCTTCAGTCATGCGTGCGCTCCAGTGGCAGGTACAGCGAGAACACCGTGTGGCCGGGGCGACTGGCATAGCGCAACTCGCCACCGTGTTCGTGGGCGATCTCGCGCGACAGCGCCAGGCCGAGGCCGCTGCCGTCGGCGCGGCCGGACACCAGCGGCTGGAACAGCGTGTCGCGCAGCGCCACGGGCACGCCGGCGCCATCGTCGATCACGTCGACCCGCAGCGCCATGCGCAGCATCCGCTCGCCGACGCGCGCGCCGTGCTCGACCCGCGTGCGCAAGGTGAGCGTGCGCGCGCCGGCTTCCAACGCGTTGCGCGCAAGGTTCAATAGCACCTGTTGCAGGCGGTCCGCGTCGCCGTGCAGGTCCGGCACGCTGGGGTCGTAGTCGTGATGCAGCTGCGGTGGCGCGGGTTCGGCCAGCAGCAGGTCGCACAACCGTTCCAGCAGGCGATGGATGTTCACCGGGCCGAGCTGCGGCGCGCCATCGTGATGCAGCAGGCGGTTCGCCAGCGCGCCGAGCCGGTCGGCCTCGTCGATGATCATCCCGGCCAGCGCCTGCAGGTCCTCGTTGTCGACCCGGCGCTGCAGCAGTTGCGCGGCACCGCGCAGGCCGGCCAGCGGGTTCTTCACCTCGTGCGCGAAGCCGCGCAGCGTGGCCGACAGCGGCGAACCGGTCGACGGCGGCTCGGCCAGCACGTGCACCTCCAGCAGCAAGCCATCGCCAAACGGCTGCAGCGCGATGTCCGCGCCGATCTCGCGGCCATCGGCCGCGGCCAGCGCCACCCCGCGCCAGTGCGCCGGCCGCTGCTCCGCCAGCACCTTCGCGGCCTGCGCCATGCCTTCGTCCGCGTCGTCCAGCAGCAGCCCCAGCGGCTGCCCCGCCACGCTGCGGAAGCCCAGCGCCAGGCATTCGATCAGCGCGGGGTTGAGCCAGCGCAGGCGCAAGTCCGCGTCGACCAGGGCCAGCCCGGTCGCCATCTGCTCCGCCCACGTCCGCCACGCCAGGTCGCTCATTGCACCATCATGGACAATGTCTCGTCTTGGTGCAAATTGGTGCCAATCCAGCGGACGGACGGCTCTTCAGCGTGATCTGAACACCAATGTTCATACCAAATGCTCAAACAATGGGATTCGCCGCCCTGTTCAAACATTGGTGTTTTGGGGTCTGAGCCAGTGAACGATCCAGCCTGCCAAAGGGAGCTTGGGGTCCCCGAGGCCACGCCGAACTAGTGACTAAGGGACCGGCGTCCCTTGGACAAAGATGCTGTCGTACTCGCGGCACGGTGACGCGGCCGGCACCCAGCCGCTTGACAATAAAAGAATGATCGTTCATTCTTTTACAATTCGCAACCCCAATTCCCCCTTGGATCAGCCAATGACTCCCCGTCTCAAACGCCTGGCTCCATTTGCCATCGCCGCCTCCCTGCTTCTCTCCGCATGTGCCGGCAAAGCACCCCCCCAGCAGGACGTGGCCGTCCCCGTCACCGTGGTCACCCTGGCGTCCGCGCCGGTGACCCTGACCCGCGAACTGCCCGGACGCACCACGCCGTTCGCCGTGGCCGAGGTCCGCCCTCAGGTCTCCGGCATCATCCGCAAACGGCTGTTCACCGAAGGCGGTGAGGTCAAGGAGGGGCAGCAGCTCTACCAGATCGACGACGCTAGTTACCGCGCCGACAACAACAGCGCCCGCGCCTCGTTGGCCCGTGCTCAGGCAACGCTGGTCACCGCGCGGCTGCATGCACAGCGCAGCGCCGACCTGGTCAAGGTCGATGCCATCAGCAAGCAGGACAACGACAACGCCCAGGCTGCACTGCGCCAGGCCGAGGCCGACGTGAAGGCGGCCCAGGCCGTGGTCGACGGTACCGGCGTGACGCTCGGCTATGCCCGCATCACCGCGCCCATCAGCGGCCGCATCGGCAAATCCACGGTGACCCAGGGCGCGCTGGTAAACGCGGGCCAGGCATCTGCATTGGCCACCGTGCAGCAGCTCGACCCGATCTACGTGGACCTCACCCAGTCCAGCAGCGAGCTGCTGGCCCTGCGCAAGGGCCTGGCTTCCGGCGCACTGGGCAGTACGGAAGGACTGCCGGTGAAGATTCTTCTCGAAGACGGCAGCGAGTACTCGCACGAAGGCAAGCTCGCCTTCTCCGAAGTGACCGTCGATCCGTCCACCGGCAGCTTCGCGCTGCGCGTGGTCGTGCCCAACCCGGACGACGTGCTCCTGCCGGGCATGTACGTGCGCGCGGTGGTCGGCAATGGCCAGCGCCACAATGCCATCCTGGTGCCGCAGCAGGGCATTGCGCGCGACCCCAAGGGCAACACCTCCGTGATGCTGGTGGGCAAGGACGGCAAGGTGGAAGTCCGTCCGGTGCAGGTCAGCCAGACCATCGGCGACAAGTGGCTGGTCGATGGCGGCGTGGCCGCCGGCGACCGTGTCATCGTCGAGGGACTGCAGAAGGTCAGGCCGGGCACGCCCGTGCAGGCCACCGAGGCTGGCGCCTCCACCGCGCAACCGGCCAAGGGCAATACGCCCGTAGCCACCACAGCCGAGCCTGCCGCCACCGCGGCCGGCAGCCACTAAGGAGCGCACCCCCATGGCACGCTTCTTCATTGACCGACCCGTCTTCGCCTGGGTCATCGCGATCATCATCATGCTGGCCGGCGGCCTGGCCGTCTTCACCCTGCCGGTGTCGATGTATCCGACTATCGCGCCGCCCACGGTCGAAATCCGCGCCACCTACCCCGGCGCCTCGGCCAAGGTGGTCGAGGACTCGGTGACCCAGATCATCGAGCAGAACATGAAGGGCCTGGACGGCCTGATCTATTTCTCGGCCAACAGCTCGTCCAACGGCATGGCCACGATCACCCTGACCTTCGACAACGGCACCGATCCGGATACCGCGCAGGTGCAGGTGCAGAACAAGCTGCAGCTGGCGATGCCGCTGATGCCGCAGGAAGTGCAGCGCCAGGGCATCAACGTGGCCAAGTCCAGCTCGGGCTTCCTGCAGGTGCTCGGCTTCGTGTCCGAGGACGGCAGCATGTCCAAGGAGGACATCGACGACTACGTCGGCAGCAACCTGCTCGATCCGCTCAGCCGCGTGCCGGGCGTCGGCAACATCCAGGTGTTCGGCGCGAAATACGCGATGCGCATCTGGCTGGACCCGGCCAAGCTGGATACCTACCGGCTGTCCACCAACGAGGTCATCGCCGCCATCCGCGCGCAGAACGCGCAGGTCTCGCTGGGCCAGCTCGGCGGCACTCCGGCGGTCAAGGGCCAGCAACTCAACGCCACCATCTCTGCGCAGGACCGCCTGCAGACCCCCGAACAATTCCGCGACATCCTCGTGCGCAGCAACGGCGACGGTTCGGTACTCAAGCTCGGCGACATCGCCCGGGTGGAGATGGGTGCGGAAACCTACGACTTCATCACGCGCTACAACGGCAAGCCCGCGTCGGGCCTGGCCATCTCGATGGCCACCGGCGCCAACGCGCTGGATACCGCTGCGGGCGTGCAAAAGGCCGTCGACGAACTGCGGCCCAATTTCCCGCACGGCATGCAGGTGGTGACGCCGTTCGACACCACGCCGTTCGTCAAGGTGTCGATCAAGAATGTCGTCCATACCCTGCTCGAGGCGATCGTGCTGGTGTTCCTGGTGATGTACCTGTTCCTGCAGAATTTCCGCGCCACCCTGATCCCGACGATCGCGGTGCCGGTGGTGCTGCTGGGTACCTTCGGCGTGCTCGCCGCGCTGGGCTTTTCCATCAACATGCTGACGATGTTCGCGATGGTGCTGGCGATCGGCCTGCTGGTGGACGACGCCATCGTCGTGGTCGAGAACGTCGAACGCATCATGGCCGAGGAGGGGCTTTCCCCGCTGGAGGCCACGCGCAAGTCGATGAGCCAGATCACCGGCGCGCTGGTCGGCATCGGCCTGGTGCTGTCGGCGGTGTTCGTGCCGATGGCGTTCATGTCGGGCTCGACCGGCATCATCTACCGGCAGTTCTCGGCGACGATCGTCTCGGCGATGGCGTTGTCGGTGCTGGTGGCGATCGTGCTGACCCCGGCGCTGTGCGCGACCATGCTCAAGCCGCTGAAGAAGGGCGAGCACCACGTGGCCCACAAGGGCTTATCGGGCCGGTTCTTCGGCTGGTTCAACCGCGGTTTCGACCGCACCAGCGGCAACTACCAGCGCGGCGTGAACGGTATCCTGGCCCGGCCCAAACGGTTCATGGCGATCTTCGCCGCCATGGTGGTGGTGATGGGCGTGCTGTTCGTGCGCCTGCCCAGCTCGTTCCTGCCGGGCGAGGATCAAGGCGTGCTGTTCTCGCTGGTGCAGACGCCGACCGGCGCGACCCAGGAGCGCACGATGGCGTCGATCGAGAAGATCGAGAACCACTTCCTGCAGAACGAGAAGGGCGCCGTCGAGTCCGTCTTCAGCGTGCAGGGTTTCAGCTTCGCCGGCATGGGCCAGAACAACGGCATGGCCTTCATCAAGCTCAAGGACTGGAGCGAGCGCACCGCGCCGGAACTGCACGCGGACGCCGTGGCCAGTCGTGGCATGGGGGCGCTGATGCAGATCAAGGACGCGATGGCCTTCGTGTTCGCACCGCCAGCCATGCCGGAACTGGGCACGGCCGAGGGTTTCGCGTTCTTCCTCAAGGACAACGCCAACCATGGCCACGAGGCGCTGCTGGCCGCGCGCAACCAGCTGCTCGGCGCCGCGGCGCAGAGCAAGCTGCTGGTGGCGGTGCGTCCCAACGGCCAGGAAGACACCCCGCAACTGCGCGTCGACGTCGACAAGGAGAAGGCCGTGGCGCAGGGCCTGACAATGGACGCCATCAACGCCACCCTCGCCACCGCCTGGGGCGGGCAGTACATCGACGACTTCATCGACCGCGGCCGCGTCAAGCGCGTCTACCTGCAGGCGGAACAGGAATCCCGCATGGTGCCGGAGGACTTCAGGCGCTGGTCGGTGAAGAACGCGCAGGGCGAGATGGTGCCGTTCACGGCCTTCGCCGGCTCGCACTGGGAATACGGTTCGCCGCGCCTGGAGCGCTACAACGGCGTGCCGGCGATGGAAATCCAGGGTCAGGGCGCGCCGGGCGTGTCCTCGGGCGATGCGATGGCCGAGATCGAGCGGATCGTGAGCGAACTGCCACCCGGCTTCGGCATCGAGTGGACCGCGCTCTCCTACCAGGAGCGCCAGGCTGGTTCGCAGACCCCGCTGCTGTACACGCTGTCGCTGATGATCGTGTTCCTGTGTCTGGCCGCGCTGTACGAGAGCTGGACGGTGCCGACCGCGGTGCTGCTGGTCGCCCCGCTGGGCATTCTCGGCGCGACGCTGGCGAACACGCTGGCGGGGATGGAACGCGACGTGTACTTCCAGGTGGCGATGCTCACCACGGTGGGCCTGACCAGCAAGAACGCGATCCTGATCGTCGAGTTCGCCAAGGCCAACCTGGAAAGCGGCATGGAGCTGATCGCCGCCACCATGCACGCGGTCCGCGACCGCCTGCGCCCGATCATCATGACCTCGCTGGCCTTCGGCCTCGGCGTCTTGCCGTTGGCCATCGCTGCTGGCGCCGGCTCCGGTGCGCAGCGCGCGATCGGCACGGGCGTGCTGGGCGGCATGGCCGTCGGCACCCTGCTCGGCGTGTTCTTCATTCCGCTGTTCTTCGTGGTGGTGCAGCGCGTATTCGGCGGAAAGAAACAGCCCTCGGAAGCCACCACCTCCGTTGGAGCACCGACCCCATGAGCAAGCCCATCCTGACCTCGCTCGCGCTGGCCGTTGCGGTATTCGCCGGCGGCTGTGCCACGCTGGTGCCGCCGCTCCCCACGGCCGACTCACGGACTCCGCTGGAATGGCCGCTGCCACCCAGCACCACGGCAACCACGGCCGATGTCACGGAGGCTTCCGGCACGACCTCTTCGCCAGCACATGAGGCGCAGGCGGCCGATATCGGCTGGCGCGATTTCTTCGTCGACCCCCACCTGGCGGAACTCGTCGCCCGCGCGCTGGCCAACAACCGCGACCTTCGCGTCGCCGTGCTCAATGTCGAACGTGCACGGGCGCAGTACCGCATCCAGCGCGCGGACCGTCTGCCCTCGCTGGGCGCCAGCGCCACGCTCGAGCGCACCGGCGGCGACATCCCGGTATCGCAGACCTACACCGCCGGCGTCGGCCTGGCCGCGTTCGAACTCGACCTGTTCGGCCGCGTGCGCAACCTGAGCGAGGCTGCCCTGCAGGGTTATCTCGCGCAGGAGGAAACCCGGCGCGCCGCGCAACTGAGCCTGATCGCCGAGGTCGCCAACGCCTACCTGACGCTGGCCGCGGACCAGGAGCTGCTGCAGCTGGCCCAGGCGACGCTCGAGGCCCACGAGAAGTCACTGCACCTTGCCGAAAAGCGCCACCAGACCGGCTCGGCGTCCGCACTGGACGTCAGCCAGGTGCGCACCCAAGTCGAGGCGGCTCGCACCGACGTCGACCGGCATACCGGGCAAGTCGCGCAGGACACGAACGCACTGAACCTGCTGGTTGGGGCACCGGTGGAAACGGCCCTGCTGCCCGGCGGCATGTCCAGCGGGATCACCGGCCTGGCACCATTGCCGGCGGGGCTGCCCTCGGACGTGCTGCTCCGGCGCCCGGACGTGCAGGCAGCCGAACACCAGTTGCTCGCCGCCAACGCCAACATCGGTGCGGCACGCGCCGCGTTCTTCCCCTCAATCACCTTGACCGGCAGCATTGGATCCGCCAGTGGCGAACTGTCGGGCCTGTTCGAAAGCGGCACCCATGTCTGGAGCTTCGCCCCCAGCATCAACCTGCCGATCTTCCAGGGCGGGCGGCTTCGCGCCCGTCTCGGGGTGGCCAAGGTCGATCGTGATATCGCGCTGGCGCAGTACGAGAAATCCATCCAGGCCGGCTTTCGCGAAGTGGCAGACGCACTGGCCTTGACCACCACCCTCGCCCGCCAGCGACAATCCCAGCAGGCCCTGGTCGAGGCCGCCACGCAGGCGGAGGCGCTGTCGAAAGCGCGTTACCTGGCCGGCCGCGACAGCTATCTGACGCAATTGGATGCGCAGCGGACACTGTACGCTGCGCAAAGTGGCATGGTGGCCGTGCAACTGGCTGAGCAGACCAACCGGATCGCGCTGTACCGGGTGCTCGGAGGCGGCTGGAACGAGTAAGGAACGATGAACGAAAAACCCCGCAGCAACAAGACCGAAGCCCGCATCGAGGTGCAACGCGAACGCATCCTGCTCGCCGCGCAGCAATGCTTCATCGAGCACGGCTTCCACGGCGCGAGCATGGCCAGCATCGCCGAGACCGCCGGCATGAGCGCGGGACTCATCTACCGCTACTTCGAGAACAAGAACGCGATCATCCTGGCGATCGTGCAACAGCAACTGGAATTGCTGCGCGACGACCTCAGCCTCAACCGGAAGGTCGATCTGCCGGCGGAAATCGCGGCGCGCTACGGCACGGCCAACGCCCACCGGGAGCACGGCATGAACGCGGCGCTGCTGCTGGAGATCTCCGCAGAAGCCACCCGCGACCCCACGGTGGCAGCGGCGCTGGACGAGTTCGACACCACCCTGCGTGCGGGCCTGATCGAATGGCTGACCCGCCCCCGCGACACCGGCGGACAGGGATTGCCCGCCGAGGTGGCCCCGCCTCGCGCCTTGCTTCTGCAATGCCTGGTCGAGGGACTGAAGGTGCGGGAAACCCGTGAACCGGATCTGGATCGCGAACTGCTGGCAGCGGCCGTGGGCGAGTTCGTGCCGCTGCTGCTCAAGCCGCCGCAAAAATGAGGCGGCGGCGCTTCAAAATGAAGAGCAACTGCCGGCGATGCCTATTCGAAGCGCCCGGCTGAACCGGCCACCACCGCAGCACAGGCCGGTCTTCCGGCCACCGTGGCGACGAGGTCGTTGCCGATGGTCAGGCGCTGGTCGGCGATCGCGGCCACGCCGGGCCGGTGCGAGACGGCGATCAGGATGGTCTGCGGCAGGCGGCGCCTGATCGTCGCGAGAACCGCGGTCTCGGAGGCGGCATCGAGTGCGCTGGTGGTTTCGTCCAGCACGGCCAGGAACGGCCGGCGCAGGATGACCTGGGCCAGCAGCAGCCGCTGCAGTTCGCCGCCGGAAAGCCGGCTCGACGCGCTGTGCAGTGCGGTATCCAGCCCGTGCGGCGAATCGGCCAGCCGCTTGTCGAGGCCGACATCGACCAGCGCGCTGCGCAACATCGCGTCGGTGGCGTCGGGCGCTGCCCACAGCAGGCATTCGCGCACGGAATGCTGCCACGGCCGCACGTTCTGGCTGACGTAGGCGCCGTGGCGCACCAGCTCGCGGTACGCGTCGAAATCGAGCGGCCGGCCGTCGCGGCGCGCCACGAAAACCTCGGGCGCCATCATGCCGGCCAGCACGTCGACCAGGCTGCTCTTGCCGATGCCGGAGTCGCCGCAGATCAAGGTGAGCTCGCCGGGCGCCAGCACCAGTTCGCCGACTTCGAGCCCGCTGGGCGGCGGCGTCAACCGCATCCGCTCGATGTGCAGCGCAGCGCCTGAAGCGCCGGCGCCTGACCGCGCCGCGGACGGGTGCACCGGCGCTAGGCTCACGTAGCGCTGCCACAGCTCGAAGGCCGGCGCCGCCGAGCGCAGCTGCTGGAAGCTCTGCCGCGTCGTCACCAGGTAGGGCAGCAGGCGCCCGAGCAGCAGGCACACCGCGATCAGCGCGGACTGCTCGACCCCGTGCCAGCGATGCGCGAGCACGAACAATGCGGCGATCCCGGCCGCCGCCAGCAGTTCGAGCATCAGCCGTCCGGACGCCACCAGCTCCAGCTGGCGCCGGTAGCCGTGGCACAACCGGGCGGAAATGGCACCGTAGCTCGCCTTCTCCGCCGCCTCGCGCTCGAACGAGCGGACGTGGCGCAGGCGCCGCGGGAAATCCTCGCTGTGCCAGAACAGCCGGGTCATGTCGACGACGTACTGGCGAGCGACCATCGATTGCTCGCGGCCGTAGGCGCGCGACGCCAGCAGCCCCAGCGCCACCAGTACCGGCGCCGCCAGCATCAGCGGCGGCGAGACCCAGAACGCGAAACCCAGGCTGACGGCGGCACTGACGGCGGCGATCAGCAACTGCTGCAGGGCGCTGAAGCCCTGCACGATGAGCTCGACATTGTGGGTGAGGACGTTGGCGATTTCCGCGGATGTCGCATCTGCCAGCGAGGTCAGCGGCGCGTCGACCAGGCGCGCGTGCACCGCACGTCGCAGGTGCATGCCGTAGCGGCCGACCAGGTGCGCGCCCATCCGCGCCGCCTGCCAGCGCAACAGCGCGAAGGCGCCGGTCGCGGCGGCGAAGATGGCGGCCTGCATCTCGACGCTGCGGCGCGGGTCGAGCAGCGCGCCGCCGAACGGCAGCGTTTGCCCCGGCTGCACCAGCGGCACCAGCAGCAGGGCCGCGAGGCTGCCGGCGAAAGCCGCGCCCAGCGACAACACCACGTACGCGACGGTTTCCACCCGCTCGACGCCGCTGAGCGTGCGCGCCAGCGAACGCAGCAGATCCCCGGGCCGCTCGTGCGCCCGCGGCGACTCAGCCGGCTTCATGACGGGTCCGCGTTATCGACCGGCCAACGCGGCCGCGGTTTCGACGTACTGCGTGGCGGTTCAGGACAACACCTCTCTCCAAGCCGGAATTCCCACGCCGGTAGGTGCGGCCCGCAGAGGAAAAGGTTGCGGCAAGACCGGCCGCGGCGGGCCGTCCGTGGTCCGCACGCGCCAGCGTGTTTTCACATCCTGCTAGGGGGTCTTGCCTGCCTGCAGGCGCTGCACGATGGCCAGCGATTTTTCCACGTGCTGGTCGGGCCTGAGGTGATCGGCCTCCGAGGAAAACGTGGCGACGATCCTGCCGTCGCCGGCGATCACGAAGGTCGTGCGCGGGATGAAGGCATGGTCGATCGCCACGCCGCGCACATCTTTCATGCCCGGCTTCGCCGCGACGGTCTGGAGGTCATAGGAACCCGCGACCTTGCCGTCGGCATCGGAGGCGACCGGGAATTTCCCGGCGCAGTATTTCGGATCCGACGAAAACGCGTCGAGCCGTTTGATGCTGTCGGCCGACACGCCGATGATGGTGGCGCCGGCCGCATCGAACTTGTCCTTCGTGGTCGCGAAGGTGTGCGCTTCGAGATCGCAGCCGCCGGTGAAAGCCGACGGGTAGAAATACACCACGACCGGCCCCTTCTTCAGAGCCTCCCCGAGGGAAAAGGTGAAATGCTTGCCGGCCAGGCTGGCCTCGGCGGTGAAATCGGGTGCCGTGGCGCCCGTTTTGAGCGCGGCAAGAGCCGGCATCGCCAAAGCCAGCGCCACCAGCGCGCCCGCCGCAACCGCTCCCACAAGACGTTTTTTCATTTCCGTGACCCTCGTGAAGGGCATCGACCCGGCTCGGAACACCTCCGCGCTTCGGTCCGTTGCCCGTTGAACATCGAACTGCCCAGGTACGCCCGGCAACCTACTCCCAAGTTCTTCGCCGCACACATGCCCATCGTTACCTCTCCGGCGCAGGGCGGCGGCAAGCGCGGCCGGCGGCCTCAGCCGAGCAGCCGGCGCAAGGCGTCGACGGCGTCCCGCGGATGGCGCCCGCGGCGCAGCTGGTGGGCGCCGATCTGCTCCATCCGCTGCTGGAAGGGATGCCAGCCCGGCTGCCCTGACGCGTAGGGTTGGTCGGCGCACAGCCTTGCAGCGATCTCGCCCCCAGGGACGGCACTCAGCAGCACGTCGGGATCGTCGGCCGCCTGGCTGGAAACGAAGACCATGCCGGCCAGTTCCAGGGGTGCCGGCGCGAGGCGGCCGTGGCCCTGGCGCAGATCGGCCTCGAATTTCTCGACGCCGCTGCGGCGGCGGATGCGCGGCGCCTCGCCGATCCAGCGGCGGATCTCCCCGTCGTCGACGAAGCGCAGCGCATCGGCCTGCACGTGCACGTAATTGGCGACACCGGTGGCGAGCAGGCTTTCCGGCTGCACGAAGACCGCGTCTTCGGCGAGAAAATCCAGGCCCTGCAGCAGACTGTGCAAGGCGAGGGTCGACTTGCCCGAACCGCTGGCCCCCAGCAGCAGGATGCCGCGCCCCTGCCGGCCCACGCAGGCGCCGTGCAGCGGCACCAGGCCCAGCCCGCGCGTGGCCAGGGTGAACACGGCGAATTCGATGAGCTCGTAGCGCAGGTGGTAGGGGCGCTCGAGCATGTCCGCGGAAGCCACCACCAGGGCCTGCCGCTGTGCGGGCGCCAGCACCACGTAGTTCGACGCGTCCATCACGCCGCAGAGCAGGCCGGCGCCGGACTGCATCTGCACCGGCGGCGGCTCGGCGGCAGGCGGCGACGCGCGGCGCGGCAGCAGGCGCAGCTCGATGCGGAACTCCGGCGCGGCCGGCGGCAGGCGGTGCGGCGGCAGGCCGGCGTAGGCGGCATCGACCAGGTCCAGCAGCGCCGCGCTGGCGCTTTCGAAACGGAAACACCCGCCCATGATCTGCCGGCACAGCGAAGCGTGCCGGCGCGAGCGTTCGCCAAACGGGTCGGAAGCGGCGGCTTGGGCGCCGTGGTGCGGGTTCAGGGTCATCGTCGCCGATCGCGGGTCCAGCCTCGTTGATGGCATCGCGCCGCGCCATGCGGACACGCTGGCCGGTGTGTGCGGCTTCGGCGGACAAAGGTTGTCCCTGGCATGTACCCGCGGCCCGAATATTTTTGCCGCACGAGGCAACCGAAGGCCCGCGCCGGGGCACTTACGTCCAGGCAGCGTCGAGCGACGGCGCCCACGTGCCGGCCGTGCGCCGGTGCGCGGCCTGCCCCCATGGCTACGATCGAGGCTACTGCGAGATGCTGAGGATTCACGTCGGCCACTCCTACTTCCTGCGGTTCGACCCGAAACAGTGGGAGCGCGGCAAGCCGTATCCCCCGCTCGCCACGATCCAGGTCGCGGCGCTGCTGCGGCAGATGGGGCACGCGGTCAGCCTGTTCGACGCGATGCTTGCCGGCGGCGTCGAGGACTTCGAGGCCTCCCTGCAAACCACCCGGCCGGACGTGGTGGTGCTGTACGAGGACAACTTCAACTTCCTGACCAAGATGTGCCTGGGCCGCATGCGCGAGGCGGCCTGCCAGATGATCGCCGCGGCTCGTGCCGGCGGCGCCCGGGTGATCGTCGCCGGCTCCGATGCCTCCGACCATCCGGACGCCTTTCTCGCCGCCGGCGCGCACGCCGTGCTGGTCGGCGAAGGCATCGCCGCCCTGGCCGAACTGATCGCGCGGCTGCAGCGCAACCCGAAGGCCGACGACGACGGCTGGACCGCCGGCCTCGGCGGCGTCGCCACCCTGGTCGACGGGCAGATGCAGCTGACCCGGCTCGGCGCGCTGCCGCCGGACCCGCGGCTGGTCGGCCACCCCGCCTGGGACCTGGTCGACATCGAACGCTACCGCGCGATGTGGCACGAACGGCACGGCTACTTCAGCCTCAACATGGCGGCGTCGCGCGGCTGTCCGTTCCGCTGCAACTGGTGCGCCAAGCCGATCTGGGGCAACCACTACAACCAGCGCAGCGCGGAGGACGTGGCCGCGGAGATGAGCTACCTGAAACGCACGTTCAAGCCGGACCACATCTGGCTGGCGGACGACATCTTCGGCTTTCGCGTCGACTGGGTGGCGGAGTTCGCCGCGCACCTTCACGCCGCCGACGGGCCGGTGCCGTTCACCATCCAGACCCGCGCCGACCTGATCAGCGAACGCATGGCCGCCGCGCTCGGCGAGGCCGGTTGCGCGGAGGCGTGGATCGGCGCGGAAAGCGGCAGCCAGCGCGTGCTGGATGCGATGAACAAAGGCACCAAGGTCGCCGACCTCGTCACCGCCCGCGCACGCCTGGGCGAACACGGCATCCGCGTGGGCTTCTTCATCCAGCTGGGTTATCTGGGCGAGCAACTGGACGACCTGCTGGCCACCCGCGAGCTGATCGCGCAGGCCGCGCCGGACGATATCGGGGTGAGCGTGTCCTACCCGCTGCCGGGCACGAAGTTCTACGAGCAGGTCAAGGCCCAGCTGGGCCCGAAGACGCACTGGCAGGACAGCGGCGACCTGGCCATGATGTTCCGCGGCGCCTACGACTCGGACTTCTACCGCCGCGTGCGCGACCTGCTGCACGAGCAGGTCGCCATCCAGCAGGCCGAGCCCGCCGAACGGGCGGAGCGCCACACCGCGCTCGACGCGCAATGGGACGCGCTGATCGCCCGCGAGGGCATGCACCGCAACAAGGACGCCACGTCGCCGCCAGCCGCGTCGACGCGGCACATCGCCCTGCAGCTGCACTGACCGCGCCATGCTGCCGCCACTCAGGATCGTCCGGCACGGCTTGCGCCGCACCACCGAGGCACTCGCCGCGGAGCTGGCGCGACCGGGCGGCGCCACGCCGGCGTGGAACGAACTGGAATGGCGGCTGGCCACGGCCGTCGCCGTCGCGCACGGCGTGTCGCCGCTACTGTGCGGATGCTGCGCGTGGGAAAACCTGCCGTGGCGGCGCTTCCTGGAAAGCCAGCGCGAGCACGTCGAGTTGCGCCATCGGCGCATCGACGCACTGCTGCAGCGCATCGACGCCGACGCCCGCGCCGCCGGGCTGGCGCTGGTGCCGCTGAAGGGTGCCGCGCTGCACGCGCTGGGGATCTACGCGCCGGGCGAGCGGCCGATGGCCGACATCGACCTGCTGGTGCGCGAGGACGATGCCGCGGCGGCGATCGAACTGCTGCTGCAGCTCGGCTACGTGGAATCGTTCGCACAGTGGAAGCACCGCGTGTTCAAGCCGGCCACCGGCCAGCCATTCGCCGGGCTGGGCGAGCACCGCGACACGCCGGTCAACATCGAGCTGCATACCCGCATCCGCGAGCGGCTGCCGGTGGCGCCGGTGGACATCAGCGCGCGGGTCCATCCGCGGCAGCCGCAACCGGGCCTGAACCCCTACCCGTCGCACGGCGCGCTGATGAGCCACCTGCTGCTGCACGCCGCCGGCAACATGTGCGGCCGCAGCCTGCGCCTGCTGCACCTGCACGACATCGCACTGCTGGCGGCGCGCCTCTCCGCGGGCGACTGGAACGTGCTGTGGGACGGCGACGCCGAGCCGCCATGGTGGGCGCTGCCGCCGCTGCGGCTGGCCGCACGCCACTACCCGGAGGCGATTCCCGCCGCCGTGCTGGCCCGGCTCGAACGCGACTGCCCGCTGCTGCTGCGGACGATCTCGCGCCGGCAAAGCCTGACCCGGGTTTCGTGTTCGGAACTGTGGCTGCACGCCTTCGCCGGCATCGAGTGGTCGCGCTCCGTCCATGAAGCCGGGCGCTACCTCCGGAATCGTGTCAGCCCGCCGCAAGAAGCCCTCGAGGAGCGTGCCGACATGGCGCGCACCCAGCTCTGGCTGCAGGGGCAAGACTGGGTCACCTCGCCGCATCGCCGGCGCGTCCTGACCTGGCTCACCCGGCCGGTGCCGCGGATGGACATCTTGTACGTGGTGCGTGCGGCACTGGAGCCCCTCGCTCCAAAGAAGAGCAAGAAGCTCACCCTGGTCATTTCGAGATAGGGTCGGAAGCGACGTGCATACCGGAGAGCAATACCACGAATTCATGCTGGCCTCGCCGCGGGACCGGGCGGTGCGCGAGAGGTTTCAGAAGATGGCGCTGGACCTGCTGCCCGCGGGAGCGGACGTGCTCGACTTCGGTGCCGGCACCGGTATCGATGCAAAGGCTTATGCCGCCAACGGGCACCCGACCTTCGTGCATGAACCGTCGCAGGCGATGGGCGACTACCTGGCGCAGTACTGCCGCGACGAGATCGCCCGCAAGACCATCGTCACGGTGGCGTCGCCGCTCGCGTGCAAGGTGCAAGCCGTCACGGCGAACTTTGCGGTGCTCAACCATTTCGCGGATCACGCCGCGCTTTTCGAAGAGTTGTCGCGCGTGGTCCGTGAGGGCGGTTTTGTCCTGGCCAGCATGCTCAATCCTTATTACCTCGGTGACGCACGTTACGGCTGGTGGCGGGCGAACGTCATGAATCTCGTGCGCAGCGGCCACTACGCCATCGAAAGCGAAAGCCGCATCCATCGTTTTGCGCCACGCGTCATGGCGCGATCAGCAGCACCGTATTTCCGGCTGGAGCGCCTCGTTCCGCGCGGTTTCGGATGGGCCGCCCAGCTCTACATGTTCCTGTTGTTTCGGCGGATCTGACATGTGGAAGGATTGGATAAGGCCGTTCGTGCGTCCCCTGCCGCAATGGTCGACGCTGGCCGTCGCTTCTCCGCAGCAGGCGGTCATCGCCACCTTGCGCTGGGACGGCCAATCGGCAGACGTCACGGCGGACCACACCGTGGCGTCGCTCAAGCCGCTCGCGATCGCGACCAGCCTTGATGCCGGACAGTGTCCCGTACTCGAGTACCGCGACAGCGCGACAGGGAGGCTGCTCGGCGTTTTGCGACTGGCGCGGACCGCGTCGATCGCGACCGAGAACACCTCGCTCACGCTCTACCACGTCGCCGCGGGCGAACACCGCTGCCTCGGCTGGCCGCGGCGCCCGTGGAACGCGTGGCTGCAGAACCGCCTCATGCGGAAAAGCCGCTCGTCCAACCACTTGAACATGGAACCCGCGGTGGCACAGCAGCTGATGATCGCCTACCTGTGCCCGCGGCCGGTCGTCCTTGTCTCCGTCGACGCATCGGGTCACCACAACATCTTCCCGATGGACCTGATCGGCCCGCTGCAACGCAGCGGGCTTTTCTCGCTCGCGCTGCGCAGCACCAACGTCTCCGTGCCGACCATGCGCGAAGCGCGCCGAGTGGCCCTGTCCAGCATCCCCGCGACGATGAAGGCGGTTGTCTACAAGCTTGCCGCGCATCACAAGCAGCCGCTCGCTGACTGGAGCGAGCTTCCGTTTCCGGTTCGGCCGTCGCGGGAGTTCGGCATACCCGCCGTCGCCGCGGCGCTGCACATCCGGGAGCTGGCTATCGTGCACAGCCAGGAGGTCGGCTCGCATACGCTGTTCCTTGGCCGCCTCGTTTCCGACGACAAGCTGGCGGAAGGTACCCAGTTGCATCACACGGCCGGCTTCCACCAAGCCTGGCGCTGCCGGCAAGGCATGCCGTTTGCGGAAATCTAGCCCGCCGAACGTTATCGGCAATGTGTTGCGTCGATCGGTTGAATCCGCCGCCGAAAGCGGACGTTTGGGCGGACGATTGGGGCAGGTTGTCGATGGCATAGAAGGGGGCGGCTGTCGACCGCACGGCGCCGAGTTATGCGGCGCCGAAGAGTTTTTGCTGCAACAGGCACCGTGCAGGTCATGATTTTAAGCAGGCTTAAACGTTGACGCGGTTCTCGATTTCCTGAATCGCTCACCGTCCCCGAGTCCTCACGGACGAACGCGGATGATCGTCTTCCCGTGGTTCCGCTCGGTCGTGTTGAAGGTCGCGACGGCGTTGTCGAGGGTTGAGACTTTGCCGATGTTCGTCCGCAGCCGTCCGTCCCGCACCCGCTGCACGATCTCATTCAGTTGGACGCGATCGGATTCGACAACGAAGTCGACCGCGAGGCCATCGGTGGGGCGCACCTCGGACGGCCCGACGATGGATGCCAGCGTTCCACCGGCGCGAACCAGGCGTGCAGATCGCTTCCCGATGTCGCCGCCGATGAGATCGAACACCAGGTCGACGCCGCCGACATCTTCCAAGGCGTCGTTCTCGAGGTCGACGAACTCCTGCGCGCCGAAGTCGAGCGCCTTCTGGCGGTCGGCAGCGCGTCCGGTACCGATGACGTAGGCGCCCGCCTCACGCGCGAGTTGTATCACCATCGAACCGACGGCGCCGGCCGCGCCGTGCGCGATGACGCTCTGCCCTGCCCGAAGACGGCCGTGCTCGAACAGTCCCTGCCACGCGGTCAGGCCCGAGATGGGCAGGCTCGCGCCCACCGTGAAGTCGACGTCGCCCGGCAGCGGCGCGAGGTTGCGTGCCTCCATGGCTACATGCTCCGCCAGGGTGCCGTCGCGATACCAGTCCGCGAGGCCGAACACCCGCTGTCCCACCGACAGACCCGTCGTGCCATAGCCGAGGGCGGTGACCACTCCGGCCAGCTCGTGCCCAGGAATCGATGGTGTTCGGTCACGGTCGCGGCGATCGGTCCAGGTCGAGGGCCACTCCAGTTCGGTCGGGACGAATCCCGACGCATGAACCTCGACGACGACGTCGTTTATCGCTGCCTGCGGCTCGGGCCGATCCATCAGCTTCATCCCGGCCAATCCCGCAGCCTGGTCCGTCACCACGATCGCTTTCATTGGAATTGCCCCTCGGTCATTGGCCTCTTTGGCGAAATGTGCAGGGACGGAAAGCCAGACGGCCAATCTCGGAAACAGAACAAATCAGTGCACATGAGGCCGGCCGAGCAGCCTTCCGCCGCGCTCGGAAGAAGATGCTCCCAAGCGCGTTACCACATCATCAACACGGGCGCCTCCCTCGGCAAAAGAGCCTCAAGGAGCGAGCGTTATGTCCGTGATGCGCGAACGAAAGGACAGACACTCGAAGCGAAGTGCTGCGCGTATGGCGCACGCCTGAAAGTCATCGAGCAAGCAAGCGGAGACATTTGACATGGGCGGTCTCTTGGGGCGTCGACCGCAAGACAACTCCACTCGGTCGCATGCACGTGCGGCTTCGTCCAATCGCTTTGCGTCCTCGGCCAGAATTACGCGCAAGGCACCGAAGATCGCTAATGACGGACCTCCAGTCGGTCACTACGGAGTCAGGGCAACGAGCAGCCACTTCTGGCCGATAGCTTCAGCGATCAGCACGGCGGCGCACCGATCACGACCTACAGGTCCCGGCGAGTCCGCGACGCATTTCATCCGCGCGCGGCAAGCAGGCGCAGATACAGCGCCTCAAACGCGCGCGCGGTGTGGTCCGCGTCTTCGCGCACGGCGCGGCACTGTGCGGCGGCGGCCAGCTGCAGGCGCAGCGCTTCGTCCGCCAGCACCCGGCTGATCGCGCCGGCCAGGGCGGCCCAGTCGCCGACCGGCACGGCCAGCGCCGCCGATGGCGTCCATTCCGCCAGGTGCCCGACCGCGGTGCCGACCGCGGGCACGCCCGCCACCGCCGCCTCGAGCAGCACCAGCGGGCCGGCCTCGTGCAGCGACGACAGCACCAGCAGGTCGGCCGACTCCATCATCGGGCGCAACTCGCGCTGCGTCTTGAAGCCGTGGAAGCGGACGCGGTCTTCCAGTCCCAACCGGCAGGCCAGTTGCTCCATCTCGCCGTGCAGCGTGTCCACGCCGACGATGTCCATGCGGAAGGCCAGCCCTGCCTTGGCCAGCGCCGCCAGCGCGCGCAGCAGGGTCGGCTGGTCCTTCACCCGGTTGAGGCTGGCGACGTGGATCAGCCGCGCCGGCCCCGCGCCGCGCCCGTGCGGTGCCAGCGGCGACCACCCGCGCAGGTCGACGCCGAGCGGCACGCGCCGGGCCTTGAGACCGAGCGCGGCCAGCGCGTCGATGATCGGCGCGCTCGCCGCGGTGACGACATCGGCACCGCGCAGCACCACCGCCTCGCGCAGTCGCCCTTTCCATTTGCGCCGGCCACCGTAGCCGATCGCGTGCAGCGCGACCAGCTCGCCGCCGGCGACATGCACCAGGCTCGGCCGCCGCAGCCATTTCGCCGCGGCGACGGCGACCAGGCTGCAGGAACCGGAGAAGATCGCCTGCACCAGGTCGAACGGCGCGCGGCGATGCTCGGCGCGGATCGCCGCGATCGCGCGCACGCGCGTCCAGCCGTCGCCGATGTTGTGCACGGTGGCGCCGGCGAGTTCCCAGCGACCCGCCGCCGCTTCCTGGTGCAGCGCGAAGACATGCACGTCGTGCGCGCGCGCCAGCCGCCCGATCAGCGCCAGCAGAGCCGGGATCACGCGGAACTCGCCGCTGCGATCCACGCCGCCCGGCACCACCAGCGCGAGTTTCATCCCCCCCTCCACTGCCGGTCGTCGAGCACCTGCGCATAGGCATCGGCCCAGCGGCGGCCCAGCGCGGCAAACGACAGCGTGGCGTCGAAGTGGGCGCGCACTTGCGCCGGCGAGGGCCGGTTCGCCGCAACATCGACCAGCGCCTCGGCCAGCTGCGCGGCGTCGCCGCAGGGCCACAGGCGACCGACGCGGCCGTCGCCGGTCAGCGCGCGGAACGCGGGTATGTCGGTGGCCACCGGCGCCACGCCGCAAGCCAATGCCTCCAGCAGCGCATAGCCGCAGCCCTCGGCATGGCTGCCGGCGACGAACAGGTCCGCGGCCCGCATCAGTGTCTCGATCCGCGCGTGCGCCACCTTGCCGAGCAGGTGCACGCGCCCGGCCAGCCGCGGATCGTGCTCGATGCGCTGGCGCACCGCATCGAGCAGCGGCGCGTTGCCGAACACGCACCACAGCTGCAGGCCGGGCAAGCGCTGCACGGCGCGGGCCACGCCGTCGAGCACCGTCAGCGGGTCCTTGCCGGCGTTCAGATGGCCGACCCACAGCACGCAGGGGTCGCCGCGCAGGCCGGTCTCGCCACGCGCGCGGTCACACTCGCCCGGCGTGAAACGGCTGCTGGATTCGGGTATCGCGAACAGCCGCGTGCGCGGCGCGAACAGGCCGGCACGGGTGAACGGCTGCGCCATGTCGGCGGCGGTGAAGGCGATGCCCGCGGCAGCCCCGTACCAGCGCCGCCACCATGGCCGCCGCCACCGGCGCGGCGGCCGGTCGGCGTGGTCCTGGATCACGATCGGCAACTGCGGCAGGTGCCGCGCCAAGGCGAACGCGTCCGCGGCGAAGCCCAGGCTGTGCAGGTGGAGCACGTCGGGGCGGATCTCGCCCAGCACCTCGACGAGACGGCGCGTCCGCGCTGCGCCGGGCACCGCGACGAAGCGGTAGTCGATGCCGTTGCGCAGCACGCGCTCCGGGCGCGTCGCCAGCTGGATCACCGACACGCGGGTGCCGGCGCTGGCCACCGCTTCGGCCACGTCGGCCAGCGTGGGCCATTGCTCGAACACGTCGGCCGAGGCGAGGCCTGCCGGCACCGGCAGGAAATTGATCTGCGCCACGTGCACGGCCGGCATCGGCCTAGAGGCCCGATACCTGCGGCATGCGCAGGCGCACCAGCCGGTTCGCCAGGTTCAGTTCCCACGGCCGGTCGTACTTGCGGAAACGGTAGCGCCAGCCGGCCATCGCGCTCAGGTTGCGCTTGGCCCATGGCGGCGCGCGCAGGTCCTGCACCGTGGGGTAGCGGCAGCGCAGCACGGTGACGAAGTCGTTGATACGGTGGCGCAGCTTGTCGGTGAGCCAGGGCGCATCGACGTGGCAGGCGTAATTGACCCAGTGCGGTTGGGTCCACTCGTCCGGCGTGGTGGGGAACACCACCGGCTCGCCGTCGAGGTCGAGCAGCGGCGCGCCCGGCCGCTTGCTGCGGTCCTTCTCGTGGCGGCTGTGCTCCGGCAGCGGCGTGTAGACGTAGATGACGATTTCCGTCTGCGGGTTGATCCGCTTCAGCTCGCGGATGAATTCGAAGGTGCGCTCGGTCTCTTCCTCGGTGTTCTCCGGCGGCGCGACCATGAACGACAGCTCGGGGATCACCCCGTAGCGGCGGCACTGTTCGACCACCGCCAGGGTCTGGTCCGGGCGCGTGCCCTTGCGGATGTCATGCAGCATCTGGTCGCTGGGCGATTCCGCGCCGATGTAGGCCATGCGCAGCCGGCTCTTGCGCACCAGTTCCCACGAACACTCCGACAGCTTCAGCAACGCGTCCGCGCGGGCGAAGCACCACCACGGCAGTTCGAACCGGGCCATCACTTCGAGCAGCGGCACCATGTCCGCCTCGCGGTCGAAGAAGTTGTGGTCGAAGTACTGCACCGAGTCCGCGCCCAGCTCATGCTTGAGATAGCCCAGCTCGCGCTCCAGCCGCGCGGCGGCGGGCAGGAAGGTCGCGCCGCCGAACATCGCGGCCACGCCGCAGAAGGTGCAGTGGTAGCGGCAGCCGATTGCCGCCTGGTGCGCGACGGTGCGCTGGCCGAGGTAGGTGCGCGCCAGGTAGCGGCGCGGATCGCCGAGCTTGTCGTAGGGCAGCAACCCCGCGGGGTCGTTGCGCACGATGCGGCGAGCCGGGTTGTGCACCACCGTGCCGGCGTTTTTCCAGGACAACCCGGCGATCTGCTCCAGGGCGGGACCGGCGTGGCCGCTGAGCGTGGCGACCAGCTCCGACAAGGTGTCCTCGCCCTGCGCGCGGACCGCGTAGTCGACGTAGGGCGCGGCCAGCGTGGCGTCCGTGTGCAGGGTGGGGAAGTAGCCGCCCCAGATGATCGGCAGCGCCGGGAAGCGCGCGCGGATCGCCTGCGACACGGCGATCGCCGGGGCCACCTGCGGGCCGCCCATCACGCCGATGCCGACGGCGTCGAAGCGGTCCTGCTCCAGCGCATGCAGGGTGTCGTTGACGAAGTCGCGGTCCACATTGCCGTCGATGATGCGGCTGCTGCCGCTGCGGTCCAGCGCCGCCGCCAGGTGCAGCAGCGCCAGCGGGAACCGCGCGCTGGTACGCGAGGTGATGGTGGGGTTGATCAACAAGGTGTGCGGTGGATGGGTCATGGGGAGGCCTGCAAGCAAGTGGAATCAAGGCGCCCGGCGCAGCTGGAACACCAGCGCGACGGGAACCTCCAGTGCCATGCGGTCGAAGTGCGCGCCGGCGGGGACGTCGGCCGGATCGAGCATGGGTTCCAGCACCTGCTCGATGCGCAGCCCGAGTCCTTCGCAGGCGGCGTGCCAATGGCTATACAGGTGCGGGGTATGCCGCACGGCGTAGCTCAGGCCGCCGGACTTGAAATCGCGCCGCCAGCCGAGCGCATGCCCGATCGGATGCACGTCGCTGCACAGCAGCGTGCCGCCGGGCCGGGTCACCCGGCGCAGCTCGGTCAGCGACTGCCGCAGGTCGTCGAGATGTCCGACGACCAGGCCGCAGACGGTCAGGTCCGCCTGCGCATCCGGCAGCGGCAGCGCGGCCAGACTGCCCTGCACCAGCGCGACCGGCGCGTCGGCGTGCAGCGCGGCCAGTTCGGTGCCGGCACGCGCCAGCATGTGCGGCGAAAGATCCACGCCGGTCACGCGCGCCGCGCCGCGGCGCAGCGCATGCAGCATGTAGCGCCCGCTGCCGCAGCCGACGTCGAGCACCGCCTGTCCGCGCAATGCGCCGGGCATCAGCCCGAGCATCGCGCGTTCCTCGGCCCGCATCACCGGATTGTGCGCATGCGCCGGATAGCTGGTCGCCCACAGTGCGTAGGCCTCACGCGGTTCGAGCAGCGGCTGGCGGGACATCAGTAGCACCTGGCTTCGATGGTGGCGTCGCGCGCGCGTGTGTTGCGCCCGGCAACCCGTTCGAGTCCGGGTTCGAGCGCGAGCAGCGCGGGCTCGGCCAGCGGCCCGGCCAGCAGCTTCGGCTTGCCGTCCAGCGTCACCGGCACGGCGTCCACGCCGGTGGCCGCGAACCACTCGGCGAAATCGGGATCGGCGATGCGCGGCACGCCGTCGCGCACCACGGCGCGGATGTCGCTGCGCCGGATGCCGGTCAGGTTGCTTTCCGCGTCGCCGCCGCGGTCCTCGACGATCACCAGGTCCGCCCGCGCGCCCGGCGCGAGGCTGCCGCGCGAGGGCAGGCGCAGGATGCGCGCGGCATCGGTGGTGGCCAGCCCCAGCAGCTGCCGCGGGCTGAGCTCGCCGCGCGCGGCGACCCCGCGCATTTCATCGAGCAGGTCGCGCGCACCGCTGAGCCGCGAGTCGCTGCCCAGCGCCAGCCGCCCGGCCGTGCACAGCCGCCGCGGATCCAGCGAGCGCCCGAGCAGGGCGTGGTTGCTGGTCGGACACCAGACCACCGCCGCGCCGCTGGCGATCACCCGGTCGACGTCGCGCTCGCGCAGGCCCACGCCGTGGACCAGCACACTGTTCGCCGCCAGGCATCCCAGTTGGTCCAGCTGATCGAGTTCGGCCTGCGCCGTCGCGTCGGTACCCTCGGCCAGGTGGATCAGCCAAGGGCGATCGGCGGGCGTGGCGGCAAAGCTCGACGACACCGGCGGCCCATAACCGGGCCAGCCCAGTGCGTAGCTCCAGCCGTAATCGCGCAGCAGCGCGACCGGGAAATCCGTCGCGTCGAGCGCCGCATGCCAGGGATCGTGATGCGCCACGCAGGTGGTGCCGGCGAGCAGGTTCTTCAGCGCGCCATGGCGCAGCCGCAGTGCCTTCGGCACCTGCAGTGCGGCGGCGACGGCGGGTTCCGCGAAATGCGCCTGGAACGCCGCGATCCAGGCGTAGCTGTTGGGGAACGGCGCACCGCTGCGCAGCGGCGGCACGGCGTTGACGTGCAGGTGCTCGTGCGCGTTGATCAGGCCGGGAAAGATCAGATGGTCGCGCAGGTCGATCCGCCAGGCCCGCGCGGCCAGCGAGGCGCCGATCCGCCCGGCGCGGATCGGCAGCGGCGCGCGCGAGGCACCGGCGGACGTGACCGACATCGCGCGGCACAGGCTGATATCCAACGCGGCCTGGAGAACGTCCATGGGCTCAGCGCCGCCGCATCACGATCAGGAAGTGATCGCCCATGCCGCGCAGCAGCGGCAGGGCGCCGAAGCGGTCGTCGAGCCCGCCCAGGCGCTCGCACCAGCGGCGGTGGCGGCGGTAGTAGTCCACCAGGTAGGGCGGCGGCATGAACAGGCTCAGCGCGCGGTAGCCCGCCAGCGAAAAGTGTTCGGCGAAGGCGCGGTAGAACTCACGCGGCAGGTAGTAACGGGTCCAGATCGTGTGGTGGTTCATGCCCACCGCGGTCGCGCCGCGCGCGGCGCGCACGCCGGCCCGCCTGAAGCGGCCGCGCAGCGCATAGTGGCCCAGCTCCCACGGACAGATCCGGCCCATCACCGAAAAAACCAGGCGGCCGCCGGGACGGAGCAGGCGCGCGCATTCGGCCGCGACGGCGCCGAGATCCGGCGCGCAGTTCAGCGGGCCGAAGTTCGAATAGATGCCGTCGAATGCATCGTCGAGCCGGTCGAGCTGCTGGATGCCGAGATGGATGGCCGTGACGCGGGATTGCAGGTCCTCGGCGACGGCGCGCGCCCGGGTGCGTTCGACCATCTGCGGCGACCAGTCGCTGGCGACGACCTGGTGGCCGCGCCGCGCGAATTCGAGCGCGTCGATGCCGGTGCCGCAGCCCAGATCGAGCAGGCGCGAGGCGGTCGGGAACTCGCCCTGCACGGTGTCCCACATGGCCAGCCGCATGCGCTGGATCAGCTCGTTGTTGCCGCGCGGGCCGTCATAGTCGGCGGCGACGCTGTCGAAGGCGCGCTGCGTGTCGAGCAGCTGCGCCTCGTCCAGCGACATGCCGCCGCGCTGCGGCCGGCGCATGTCCGGGACGAGTCCCCCCAGATCCCCGGTTTCAAGTTCGTGCTGCCCATTCATGTCGATCTCTGTTCCAGCGGCATGCCGCCCGCGATTCGCCACGACGCACCGGGCCAACCGCAGCCGGCATCTTCAGTTCCTGACCGTGAGTGCCCGTAGCGGCCGCTTTGGTTGAATGCCCGGCCGGCGAATCGGGCTAGCTCCGCGCAGACCGCCGCGCGACGTTTCTGGCCAAGGCCGCGGACGAGCCCAGGAAAATCCCCAGCAGCAGGCCGATGCCATAGGTCAGCTCGGGATTCGGAAACGCCTGCCTGTCGGGGACATAGACCGGCCACATCAGCGACGTCTCATAGGTGTAGGCAGGGCCGAGGCGCTCGGCGAGATCGCCCCGCGCCTGCTGCAAGCTGCGGATCTCTTCGTTCTTGTTGGCCAGCAGCAGGCTGGCCAGCATCGGGTTCGCCATGTCCTTGCCGCCCGCGCCGTCCCTGCTTTCCAACGCGGCCGCCTGCTGGTAGCGGGCACGGTCGGCCTCGGCGGTCTGCAGGTCGGACTCGATCTGGGCGAGGCGCGCGCGTGCCGACTTCAGCGGCGCCTCTTCCAGACCCTGATGGATCGCACGCAGCCGGGCGACCGTCGCCGCGGCGAGTTCGCTGGCCTGTTGCCGGGAGTAGGCCCGCACGGTCAGCTTAACCAGCGAGCCCGCGTAGAGCATCGGCTCCAGCTTCAGGCTCTTGCGGTACAGCTGGGCCACCGACGAGGTCTTCGCATAACCGGCGCTTTGCAGGACCTCGTTCTGGAACGGCACCAGTTGCAGCCGCTCGGTGACGCGCTGCAGCGGCTCGACCTTCGGATCCTGGCCCGACGGCACCTGCCCGACCTGCGCGATCTGGATCCAGGCGGTCGCCTCCCACTGGCGCTTCACCAAATGCGCGAAGGCGTAGGTGCAGGCCAGGGTCAGCACCAGCACGAGCACGAACCACATCCACTCGCGGGTGAAGATCCGCCACAGGTCGATCAGATAGATTTCATCGCGTTCCATGGTTCGGTACTCGCTGGAGGGAGGGTGAAGTCGGGGCCGGCGCGGCGGCCGGTGCCTTGCGGTTCGGCAGCCATGCCGCCATGACCGGCAGGAACAGGCAGATGCCGATGAAGCCGGCATTCGTCCAGGTGAAGGCCTGCGGCGCGAACGGCGACATCACGCAGACATAGGAAACGCGCAGGAACATCAGCAGGGAAAACAGCGGCACCGCCGGGCGCAGCCGCTGCACGCTCCACAGCAGCATCGCGTACAGCGCGAACACCGAAAGCGCGGCGCCGAACGGGCCGAACGCCATCAGGAAGGGAAAGAACTCCGTGCCGACGTTGATGTTCGGCGCATCCAGCGGGATGCCCGTCCCGGCCGTCACCACCGAACCGTGCAGCGGCACCAGCTGGTTGATCAGGAAGTCGGCGTTGGCATAGTCCTTGGCCAGGATCGCGCTGAAGTTGTAGGGGCCCGCGCTGACGTACAGGAGCAGCCATTTGATGCCCTGCGGCGCGGCGTGGTACATCGCGCTGAACGGCAGCGTGATGTGCTCCAGCGGCCCCGAGCGCAGGATGCCGAGGATCGAGAAGATGCTGCTGCCGGCGAGTGCCAGGCCAAGCAGGGTCTTCCACGGCAGCGGCCTGGCCTCGTCCCGGCGCAGCACGAGCACCAGCGCAAACGAGAAGAAGGTGGCGAACAGCCGGTTGCGGTCGATCACCAGCACCGGGAACACGAAGCCGATGGCGATGAGCGCGATGCGCAGCCGCCGGCTCCTGGTGCACAGCAGCCCGATCGGCGGCAGCACCCAGCACATGTCCGAAACGTGCCGGATGTGCGCGCGGCCGCCGTCCATCACGGCATACGCCGACGGCTTGTCGAACAGCGGGATCGGGAACAGCGTGAGATCGAGCAGGCAGAACAGCACGATCAGCGCGGCCAGGGCCAGCGCAAGGAACGCCTCGCGGGTGCCGGCGTAATGGCGCGCGCGGAACCGCGCGAATTCCGGCAGCCGGACCCCCGCCTGCACGTCGAACAGGATGATCGCCGCCGCGAGCACGGCCAGCAGCAGCAGGCCTTGCAGGTAGTCGGCGGAAAAATCGTAGGTGAGCCAGGTCAGCCCGCAGGCGAACAGGATCGGCAGGCCGAGCCAGGCGGAAGGGAGGCGCAGCAGCCGTTTCATATGCCCTCCACGCCGCGGGGCGCCGGCGGCAGCCGGGTCTTCGACGCCACGACCAGCGACAGGTAGGCGGCCACATGCAGAAGCAGCGGTCCCGGTCTTCGTTGCAGGAACGAGATCTTGGCGTCGATGTAATGCGACTGTGCCCGAAGCAGGGTCCGGTACGGCTCGTCGAACAGGCTCGCCCGGCGCAGCGCGATATGCCGCGACTCGATGAGGTTGCCGACGCGGGTTTCGGCGTGCCGCGTCCGGCTCAGGTTCGTGTCGTGCATGCGGTAGGCGCAGACGCTGACGTCGATGAAGCCGAGCGCATCGCGCGCGGCCAGGCGCAGGAACAGATCCCAATCCTCGATGCGCAGCCCTTCGCTCCAGCGGTCGACGGTGTCGAGCGCGCTGTTCCTGATCAGGGCGACCGGCCCGCCGATGGCCCACTGCCGGATGACGGCGCGGCGGATGCCGTCGTCGGAGCGGTACAGTTTCTTGTCGGCGCCGTGCAGGTCGCACATGCCGCTGTCGTGCAGCTTCTTGCCGTCCCGGTCGACCACGATCGAATCGCCGATCACCGCGCCCTTGCCGGGGTGCGCCTGCAGGTAGCGGACCTGGGCCTCGAGGCCGCCGGGCAGCAGATAGTCGTCGCTGGCGCCCGGCCGCAGGAATTCGCCGTTCGCGCGCGCCGCCAGCTCGTTGAGGGTCGCCGCGACGCCGCGGTTCTCCCGCTGCACGTACTCGATGGGAATGTCCATGCAATGCGTGGCCACCCAGTCGGCGATCCGCGCGCCGGTGCGGTCGGTCGAGCCGTCATCGATGATGATCAGCTCCTTGGCCGGGTACGGGTCTTCCAGCACGCTGTCCAGGCAGCGCCGCACGAAGCGCTCGTGGTTGAACGCCGGGATGAGCACCGAGACCAGCGGCGGCGCCGTGCCTTTGGATACGTCGGACGCCATCGTCACAGCCCTCCCAGGTAATGCCGCACGACCAGCACGTTGAACGCGAGGTAGGCGAGGTAGTTGGCGGCGAAGGCGTACATCGCGCCGACCAGGCCGAAGTGCGCGGTGAACACGTAGACCAGCGCCAGGTAGCTGGCCGCGAACACGCACTCGGAGATCACGAACAGCCGCGTCATCGCCTTGGCCAGCATCACGTAGGAAAGGATGAAGGAGGCGATCTTGACGACGTCGCCCGCCAGCTGCGGCGCGTACAGCGCGTTGGCAGGCGCGAAGTCCGCGCTGAACAGCAGGCGCGTCACCCACTCCCGCAGCACGTACACCGCCGCCGCCAGCACGACGACCACGGGCAGGATGTAGCGGTACGCGTTGCGCAGCTCGGCCACCAGCGCGGCGCGCTCCCGGATCGCCGCCAGCTTGGGCAGGTAGTAGATGTTGATGGCCGCGGTGAGGAACAGCAGGTAGGCATCCGACACCTTGCTCACCGCCTGCCAGTAGCCGACCTGTTCCCAGCCGAGCTGCAGCGCGAGATGGTCGCGCACCGCGATATTCACCAGCGGCGAGACCAGGGCGGCGGTGAGCGTCATCACCGAAAAGGCCGCGAGGCGCAAGGTCATCTCGCGGTCGAAGCGCAGCCGCAGCATGCTGCGCTGGAAATACGGGCTGCGCCACCACGCCGGCAGGCCGACGACGAGCCACAGCAGCTGGCTCACGATCAGCGCCAGCAGGGCGCCGTACAGATGCAGCCAGCGTGCCAGCCAGATCACCATCACGATGCTGAGCAGCGAGCCCAGCACCTGGATCAGCGCCAGCCGGCGCACGTCCATGAAGCCGTTGATCACCGCCAGGATGTAGTTGACCAGCGCGATGCCGAGCTGGGCCACCGCGAGCACGCGGATCAGGCCCGCATAGGCGGCATCGTCCAGCAGCCACACGGCCAGCTGCCGGCTGAACAGCAGCGCCAGGCAACCCATCAGGACGGAGGCGCACAGCGCGTACCACAGCGCGGCGGCCAGCAGGCGCGCCAGCCGTTGCGGATCGTGGCGGTATTCGGCGACGTACTTCACGATGCCGGCGCTGATGCCGCCGCCGGCCAGCACGGCCAGCAACGACATCAGGCTGGTGAACTGGCCCAGCTTGCCCACGCCCTCGGGCCCGGCAAACCATGCCACCAGCTTGATCACCACCAGCGCCGCCAGCAGCCGCGCCCCGGTGGCGATGGCGGAATAGAAGCCGGCGCGCACGATGTTCATGCCGGACACGCAAACGCGTTGCAGGCGGCGATCACGTGCTCCACCGCATCCGTGCCCAGGGTCGGTCCCATCGGCAGGCTCAGCACTTCCTCGTGCAGGCGCTCGGTCAGCGGCAGCCGGAGATCGTACAGGGCCGGGTACGCCGGCTGCCGGTGCGGCGGCACCGGGTAGTGCACCTGGCTGTGGACGCCGTGCGCCAGCAGATGCCGCTGCAAGGCGTCGCGATGAGGGCAGCGCACCACGAACAGGTGCCAGGCGTGCTGCTCCTCGTGCGCCACCTGCGGCAACCGGATCTGCGGATGGCGGATGCCGTCGCGATAGCGGCGCGCCACGCGGCGGCGCCAGGCGACATCCTCGTCGAGATGGCGCAGCTTCACCCGCAACATCGCCGCCTGCATCTCGTCGAGCCGCGAATTGACGCCCTGGAACAGGTGGCGGTACTTCACCTCGGAGCCATAGTTGCGCAGCGCGGCGACCCGCTGCGCCAGCACGGCGTCGCCGGTCACCACCGCGCCGCCGTCGCCCAGCGCGCCCAGGTTCTTGGTGGGGAAGAAGCTGAAGGCCGCCGCATCGCCGAACGCGCCGGCCTTGCGGCCGTCGCACATCGCGCCGTGCGCCTGCGCCGCGTCCTCGATCAGCAGCAGCTCGTGCCGCCTGGCCAGTGTCGCCAGCGCCGGCATGTCGGCCAGCTGGCCGTACAGGTGCACCGCCATGATCGCGCGCGTGCGCGGCCCGATCGCTGCCTCCACACAGGCCGGGTCGAGGTTGAAACTCAGCGGATCGGGCTCCACCGGCACCGGCACCAGCCGGTTCTCGCTGATCGCGAGGAAACTGGCGATGAAGGTATTGCCGGGCACGAGGACCTCGTCGCCCTCGCCGAGCGCGCCGAGCTGCTTGTAGCCGCGCAGGATCAGCGACAGCGCGTCGAGCCCGCTGCCCACGCCCACGGCGTGGCGCACGCCGCAGTAGGCGGCGAACTCGCGCTCGAAGGCGGCCAGTTCCTCGCCCATGACGTACCAGCCCGAATCGATCACCCGCGCGGCCGCTGCCTTCAACTCGTCGGCATGACGCGCATTGATCGCCCCGACGTCGAGGAACGGGACGTCCATCGGTTCGGTTTCCACCAGGCCGCTATCCATTTGCCCGCCCTCCATCACAGCAGCCACTCGTAGAAATCGTGCACCACGGCGCGGGCGCCGAAGTACTCCTTCTGCGTGACCAGGCCGCCGTTGAGCACGCGTCCCTCCTGCTCGGTCGAGATGCCGAAGCTGAAATACGCGCGGTTCGCATAGACGCCGCCGATCAGTTCCGCCAGCAGCAGGCTGAGCGCACCCAGGTGCCGCCCTTCCTCCGACACCGCCATGTACTGGGTGTGCGCGACCTTGCCCAGGTCGTAGACCAGCACGCCCGCCAGCAGGGCGCCGTCGCGGCGCGCCTCGTGCAGTACGAGGTGCTGCGGGAAGCGCGACTGCAGCAGGCGCAGCTCGGCCAGGCTGTGCGTCGGCCGGGTGTCGTGCTTGCGCAGCACCTCGCTCAGCAGCGCGTGGAAATCGGCCGAGTCGGTGCTGGTATGCAGGCCGATGCCAGCCTTGCGCGCCTTGTTGACCGCTCGCTGGCGCCCCTGCGTGAAGTGGAACGTCTCGCGCAGCGCGATGGCCGAGGACAGGTCGCGCCGCTTCAGCTGTGCGCCCAACCGGTGCAAGGCATACAGGTCTTCCTCGGCCGGATAGGTATGGAAAATGTGCGGCACCGCCTTGTAGATCACGCGCTCCACGCCGAGCGCGCGGTAGTGGCTGGCGATCTGCTCGAACACGCCCAGCGTCGACTCGGCGCGCAAGGCCTGCGTCGTGACCAGGCCGGCATAGGTGAGGCCGCCGTGGCTGGTCACCACGTTGTCCCGAATGTTCGCGGGGAACACCGCCACGGGTTCGCCGTGCCGCTCGACGATCAGCGACTGGTCGACGAAACGGTCGGCGTGGTAATCCATGTAGCCGCGCCGGTGCAGCAGGTTGCCGTTGCGGGAACGCCCGACCAGCGCGTCCCAGGCGTTCACGTCGGCGGCGGTGTAGGGCCTAACGCTGCACATCGCCACCACCATCGCCATGGTCGGCCTCGGCCACGCCGAAGCCGTCCACGCCCATGTCGTTGCCGTTGTAGAACATCAGCAGCTTGTCGCGGCCGCGGATCAGCGCGGGATAGCAGAGCGTGCGCGAGTCCCAGCCGCTGGCCGACAGCGCGATGCCCAGCCTCTCGTCGCAGCGTTCCCATGCGATGCCGTCGTCGCTCACAGCGACGCCAGGGAAGTATTCGCCGGTGACGTTGCCGCGCGTGAAGACCATGACGTAGCGGCCACCGAAGCGGTACACGCGCGGCCGGCCGATGCGGTACTCGCTGCCTTGCGGCCGCAGGCAGACGCGATCCTCGCGCGGAATCGCGGCGAGGTCGTCCGTCTCCGCATGGCGGATGTGGTAGCGCGGAAACGGCTGGCCGCCGATGCTCTCCCAATCGTCGCCCACCGCATACCACAGGCGCCAGCGGCCGTTCTCGTACATGGCCGAATGCACCGCGCCGATGGTGCTGCGGCCGGGTGCGCGATCCAGGATGGGGGTTTCCTGCGTGCGTTGGAAGCTGTTCCCGCCGTCATGGGAAACGGCCAGGCCGCTGAAGGCCAGGAACTTGGCCCGGGCCACGCGCTGGAATCCGACATAGAACATGTGCAGGCCGCCCGGCGCGTCGACGAGGTCGCCCAGGATCATGCCGTTGTCATCGAAGCAGCCGGCCCGGCCGACGTCCAGCACCGGTTCGGCGCTGACCCGCACGATCGTCGCGGGATCGTCCGCCCGCACGTCGACGTAGCCGATCCGGCTGACGCCGTCGGCATCGCGAAACCCCGCATAGACGCGGATGAGCTCGTCGTCGATCCGGTACGGCGTCGGGGTGAGCGCCGAGTGCAGCATCCAGCCGCCCACGCCCTGCCGCGCGGTTTCGAACACCAGGCCTTTCTTGGTCCATTCGAACATGCGTCGTTCAAAGCCTCACGTCGAAGCTCGACCGGCCGGGTACCGCCCGGGCCGGCGAGCCGACGTAGACCCGGCCCGGCTCGGTGTCGCGGGTAACCAGCGCGCCCGCGCCGATCACGTTGTCGGGCGCGACCTTCACGTGGTCGTTGAAGGTGCTGTTCACGCCGACGAAGCTGCTGTCGCCGATCTCGCAGTAGCCGGAGATGACCGCGTGCGAGGCGACGAACACGTTGTCATGCACGACCGTGCGGTGCCCCACGTGATTGCCGCTCCACAGGATGCAGTTGTTGCCGATGCGCACGAACGGCTGGACGACGTTGCCCTCGAAGATGAAGCTGTTCTCGCCCAGCTCGGCATTGCGCCAGACGAAGGCGCGCGAGCTGACGTACGTGGCGAAGCGGTAGCCGCGACGCTTCGCATCCTGGTAAAGGCGCGTGCGCAGGCGGTTGAGCAGGCTGGCCGGTATGGCGACGAACACGTCGACGTCCGCCGGCGGGTAGTCCGTTTCCAGCGTCTCATAGGCCACCACCGGGCGGCCGGCCAGCAGCGGCTGCGCGAGATACTCGCGTTCGACGCTGAAGGCGACCACGTCGCGCCCGGCGTCGTGCTCGAAATACTCGCAGGCGATCTGCGCGAACTCGCCCGCACCGATGAGGACTAGAGGCTTTGGCACGCCGCCACGCCCTCCGGGTAAACGACGCCATGGACCTCGCTCAGGAAGGCGTCGTAATCGGTGATGTAGTCGTCCGGGTCGTACAGGTGGTCGGCCAGCACCATCAGCACGCAGTCCTCGCTGAAGTCGTACAGCTCGCGCCACACCATGCTGCCGAGCTGCAGGCCGTACGAGGGGTCGTCGAGCACGACCTCCACCGGCCCGCTGCCGTCGTCCAGCAGGAAGGTGACGGAGCCGCGCACCGCCACCGCGAGCTGGTTGAGATGGCGATGCGCGTGCCGGCCCCGATGCACGCCGCCGTGAGTGGCGAACAGGTAGTACACGCGCCGGATCACGAAGGGCACGTTCCGATCCTGCTCCAAGGCGATCAGCATGCCGCGGCTGTCGCCGTGCTTCTGCAACTGGATGCGTTCGATTTCCATGTTCCGGACCCGGCGATGGTTTCGGGGACGACCGACTCATCTGGGTGCCGCCTGGCGGACGAAAGGTTGCGTCGGTACCGGCTCGGCGAGTCGCGGCCGATGCCGGCGACGCGGGGGCAACCTTTCATGGCTCCGTCGGCACCCACTGTTCTTCAGACGGCTCCCGATCCATGCACGGGTCCGCCGCATGACGAAGCTGGCCAGGGGCGCGCATGAAATCGGCCGAACCGGAGGGCGCCGATTGTCACGGCATCGGGAAAGGGAAAAGCACGATGGTCTTGCCGGTTCCGGGGTATCTGGGCGATCGTGTTTCGCGCTCGGCACCCTCCATCCGTGACATGCTTCGGCCTGCGCGGATCGCTCCGGGTTTCCGCCGCCGACACTGGCCATTCCGTCATGAACCGATGTGCCCGAAGATCCTCCGGCAAGTCGCGTTGGACCGCCCCGCCCGCTGGCCTCATGGGCGCGGACCGCATGCGTTCGAGCCGTTCATGAAGGATCCCCGCACAACGACGCGTCCGCGGCGTTGCCCCGCCCGGGGTGGTCCTGTCTTCCTTGCAGTCACCGGTTTCGCGGCACTGATCATCGGCGCATGCCTGACGCCGGCGCTGCATGCCCAGTCGACCCCCTTCAACGGCACCGTGGCGCTCAGCTCGCAGCTGGTGGACCGCGGGCAGGCGATGACCTCCAGCACACCCATCCTGCAGGGGGCCGCCTCCTGGACTTCCCCGGCCGGCTGGTCGCTTGGCCTGTCCGGCAGCGCCGAAGTGCGCTCGCCCGACCGCCTCGTGGCCGCCCTGGCGCAGGTCTCCCGCCACTGGTCGCTTGCCGGCGACTGGCAGATGCAGGCGAACCTGCTCTACTACCACTACGCCGGCACGGCCCGTTCCAGGGCCTTCGACCGCGCCGAAACCGGGCTCAGCTGGAGCTACCGCGACGTGCTGACCCTCGGCCTGTCGGCCATCCACGTCGTCGGCAGCCAGAGCCGGCACCGGCTGCGCGGCGCCGCGGACATCAGTGTCCACTGGCCGCTGGCACGTCACGTTTCCCTTTCCGCCGGAGCGGGCATTGCGCAGTCCCCGATTGCGCCCTACAACGCCTACGGCTACGGTCACGCAGGTCCCCACGAATACGGCCATGACGGCCATACGGGTTCCTACAGCCACCGTCGCAGCGAGGACTTCCACAGCTACGGTCACGTGGGATTGCTGTGGAACCGCGGACCCTGGCGGATCGAGCTCGACCGCATCCTGGCGGACCCGGAAACGCGGTGGCAATGGGACGTCATGGGCGCCTCGCCCTGGGTAGCCACCGTTTCATGGTCCTTCTGATCCGGAGGCAACCTTTTCGCGCCGATCCGGTACCTACATCGCAACCCAATCGAGTCCTGCCTACCTTCTCCAGGCCCATGAACGACGACGCTACCGACTCCGACGTCACCGACCGCATGCTGCTCCAGCGCATGGCGGCGGGTGATCGCGTCGCGTTGGGGGTGCTGTACCGCAGCTATCACGGCAGGCTGTGCCGCTTCCTGACCCGACTGACGCGTCGCGCCGACGTCATCGAGGAAGTCATCAACGATTGCTTCTGGATCGCCTGGCAGAAGGCGGGCACGTTCCACGGGGATTCGCGCGTTTCCACCTGGCTCATGGGCATCGCCTACCGCTGCGGGCTGAAAGCGCTGCGGCAGCACGGCGACGAACCCGTCGAAGACGACCCCCGGCACGAAGAACGCAGCGCCGCCCACGACCTGGACGAAGACCGCGAGTTGCGCGACTGGCTAGGCAAGGGGCTGGAGCGCCTGTCGGTGGACCAGCGGGTCGTCATCGAGCTGGTCTACGGCGTGGGCCACACCCTGGACGACGTGGCGGTCATCATGCAGTGCCCCGTGGGCACGGTGAAGGCGCGCCTGTTCCATGCGCGGGTGAAGCTGCGCAACGTGCTGCCGACGCTGGCGGGGGACTCGCCCAAACGCACGGAGAACGCACCATGACGTTTCCCATGGATTCCGGCAAGGACTGCGTCCACGCCTGGGAAATGATGCCGTGGGTCCTGCAGGGCAGCGCCACGCAGGAACAGGGCGCGTGGCTGGAAGGCCACCTGGCGCAATGCGAATCGTGCCGCGCGGAGTTCGCGCAGCAGAGCCGCCTGCGGCTCGCGCTGTCGCTGCCACCGGATGTTCCGGTCAACGCCGACGTCGGGCTGGGACGCCTGTTGGCCCGCCTGGATACGGCCGATGCCCCGGAGGCTCGCCCTCGTTCGCGCCCGGCCAGCTGGCTGAGCCGGGCGCTGGTCGCCGCCGTGCTGGTGCAGGCGCTCGGCATCGGCGTGCTGGGCGTGAAGCTGTGGTCGGTGGGCGGCAATCCTTCCTATCGCACGCTCAGCCAGGAGACCTTGCCCGCGACTCCGGGCGCGATCCGCGTGGTGCCCGACGCGGGCATGACGCTGGCCGACTGGAACGCCTTGCTGCATGCCCTGCGGCTGCAGGTGGTGAGCGGCCCCAACGATGTCGGTGCCTACACGGTCGCCCCGGTGAGCTCCGCCTCGACGGCGCAACATGCGTTGCAGCAGCTGCGCACCACGCGTGGCATCCTGCTGGCGGAGCCTGTCGCCGTCACGCCATGAAGTACGGCCGCCTCCTCCTTCTTGTCGTCGCCGCAGCCGTCTTAGGCGCATGCGCGTCCACGCCTTCCGTGACCACCCCAGACAACCACGCCGGCCTCGGCCGCATGTCGGTCGCCAGCGCGTCGGCGATGGACAGCCAGCGTGACATCATCCTGGCCGTCGCCAATCCGCTGGAGCCGCCCCCGATACACGCCGGCTCCAGCCTGCTGGGCTATGCCCCGTCCAGGTATTACGGCGCCGGCCAGCACGCGGCATCCATCCTGGCCGCGCTGAAAAAGAGCTACGCGTTCAGCGAACTCGCCGGGTGGCCGATCAAGGCCCTCGACCTGTACTGCATCGTGCTGCAGCCGCCGCCCGGCACCAGCCGGGAGGCCTTGCTCAAGGCGCTCGCGAGGGACGACCGGGTGCGCCTCGCGCAGCCGCTGCACGACTATGCCGTTTACGGCAAGCGGTCCGCCGACGCGGCACACCGCTACAACGATCCCTACGTCAGCCTGCAACGCGGTTTCGTCGAAACCGATGCCGCGCTGGCACACGACTTCAGCCAAGGCAGCGGGGTCCGCATCGCGATCGTCGACACCGGCGTCGACATGACGCATCCCGATCTTCGCGGGCGCATCCACGACGCGCACAACATGGTCGACGACGACGCGGCGGCGTTCGACCGCGACAGCCACGGCACGGAAGTCGCCGGCGTCATCGCCGCGGATGGCGACAACCGCCAGGGCATCGTGGGGGTGGCGCCCAAGGCCACGCTCAGCGTCTACAAGGCCTGCTGGTATCCGCCCGTGCCGAACGCTGGCGCACGCTGCAACTCCTTCACGCTGGCCAAGGCGCTGGCGACGATCATCGACACCGACGCCCGCGTCATCAACCTGAGCCTGGGCGGCCCCGCCGATCCGCTGCTCAACCTGCTGCTGGTGCAGATCCTGGAACAGGGCCGCATCGTGGTCGCCGCCATTCCGCCGGAAGGGAACGTCGACGGATTCCCCGACAGTACCCCGGGAGTCATCCTGGTCCGCGTCAGCGGCGCGTCGGCGGCTCCGTCCGGCGTCCTCAGCGCCCCCGGCGACGACATCCTGACCACCCAGCCCGGGGGTGGTTACGACTTCACTTCCGGGCCGTCGATGGCGGCTCCGCACGTGAGCGGGATGGCCGCCCTGCTGCTGTCCCTCGCGCCGGGGCTGGATGCACGCACGATCCATGACCTTCTGCTACGAAGCAGCAAGACCTCGGGCGGCATCCTGCAGGTGAACGCCGCCGCCGCCCTGACCGAACTGCACGACACGCCGAAAGCCATTCGCTGATCCGGCCGCGGGTGAACGGGCGGCTGTCCGCCCGACGGTTTTTACAGCGCATTCACCCGGCTGATTCCAATGTGCGCAGACGCTACAGACGCTGCAGGCAGGAGCATCCCATGTCCTCGGAACAGCATGCCGGCCTGAGCCGGGAATTCATCGAGCGGCAGCGCCAGCGCCTGCTGGCCTTGCGCAACCAGTTGCTGGGCGGCGAGGAAGACGACCTGGCCCGCAAGCGGGCGTTCCAGCTGGAGCACGGCGACGAGGCCGAGGAAGAAGAAGACGACGCGCAGGACCTGGCGCAACGGGAAGTCGACCAGGCCCTGCACAATGCGGACGATCACCGCGTGGCGAACATCGAGCGCGCCTTGCAGAAGATCGCCGAGGGCAGTTACGGCCTGTCCGACCTGAGCGGCGAGCCGATCCCGAGAGCCCGGCTCGAGACCATGCCCGAGGCGCTCCTCACCGTGCAGGAAGAGCGCGACCGCGAAGCCCGACGCTGACCTCGCCCACCACAACGCCCGAAACGAATCTGCCATGAACATGCTTGCCGCCGGCACCGCCGCACCGGAATTCACCCTGCACACCACCCCCGACCAGAGCGTGGCGCTGAAGGAGTTCCGCGGCCGCAACGTGATCCTGGCGTTCTATCCCGCCGACTGGAGCCCGGTGTGCAGCGACCAGTTGGCGCTGTACAACGAATTGCTGGACGAGTTCGCCCGCTTCAACGCGCAGCTGCTGGCGATCTCGGTCGACGGCGTGTGGAGCCATGCCGCGCTGGCGCGCGACCGCAAGTACCACTTCCCGCTGCTGTCCGACTTCGAGCCCAAGGGCCAGGTGGCCCGCGCGTATGGCGTGTACGAAGAGCAGGCCGGCGTCGCTCGGCGCGCGCTGTTCGTGATCGACGGCGACGGCGTGATCCGCTGGAGCTATCTCTCGCCGATGGGCGTGAACCCGGGGGCCGCGGGCATCGTCAACGCGCTCGAAGCGCTGCCCTCGAACAATATCCAGAAGACGCTGCCCGCGGACGTCGCGCAGGAGGTTCCCTGATGCTGCACGAGGATGCGATCCTGACCGTGCCGGTCTCCGCCCTCGACCACGTCCAGGGCAACGCCCATGCCGTGGTGACCCTGGTGGAGTACGGTGATTTCCAGTGCCCCGCCTGCGCCAGCGCCTACCCGCTGGCGAAGCAGATCCAGCACCGCTACGCCGGCAACCTGCGGTTCGTGTTCCGCCACTTCCCGCTGAGCCAGGCTCATCCGTACGCCCAGCTGGCGGCCGAGCTGGCCGAGGCCGCGGCGGTCGAGGGCCGGTTCTGGGCCATGCACGACTGGCTGTACGAGAACCAGGCGGCGTGGGCGCCGCACGGCGCTCCCGGCCTGGAAGCCGGCGTGCGGGCGCTGGGCCTGGACGAGGCCGCGATCGCCGCCACGCTGCGCAACCCCGACGTCGACACCCACATCCGCCGCGACTTCATGGGCGGCGTGCGCAGCGGCGTCAACGGCACGCCCAGCTTCTACGTCAACGGCTACCTGTACCAGGGCGATTTCGATTCGCTGGTGCACAGCATCGGCCGGGCGATCGCCCGGCAGGGCTGACCGGGCCACGCGTTCAGCCGAACCGCACCGACAGCATCGATATCGAGCCGCCGTCCATGCCTTCGACCGGGAACGTCACCGCGTCGCCTTCGGCGCTGGCGCCGAGCACGTACAGCAGCGGCAGGTAATGCTCGGGCGTGGGCACCGACAGCTCCGCGTCGCGGCCCATCGCTTCGTAATCCACCAGCGACGCATGATCGCCCTGCAGCATCAGTTCGCGTGCCTGCGCCTCGAAACGCAGCGCCCAGTCAAACGGTTCCGCCGGATGCCGCCCCCAGGCATAGCTGTGCAGGTTGTGCACCACGTCACCACTGCCGATCAGCAGGATGCCCTCGTCACGCAACGGCCGCAGCAGCCGGCCCAACCCGTAGTGGAACGCCGGCGGCTGCGACTCGTCGATGGAGAGCTGCACCACCGGCACGTCGGCGGCGGGAAACACGTGGCGCAGCACCGACCAGGTGCCATGGTCCAACCCCCACGAAAGATCCGCGCGCACGTCCAGCGGCTGCAGCAGTTCGCGCACGCGGCGCACCAGGGCGGGATCGCCGGGCGCGGGATAGTGCACCTCGAACAACTCGCGCGGGAAGCCGCCGAAATCGTGGATCGTGCGCGGCGCCGCCATCGAGGTGACCGCGGTGCCGGGCAGGTACCAGTGCGCCGACACCGACAGCACCGCGCGCGGCCGCGGCAGGCGCTGGCCGAGCGCCGCCCAGCCACGGCTCCAGTCGTTGTCGTGCAGCGCGTTCATCGGGTTGCCGTGCCCGAAGAAGATCGTCGGCATACGTGCATTCATGGCATGACCTGCAGCCTCGCCGGGCGGGTCCTCGCGGGCGCCCGCATCTACGCACTGATGACATTCGGGGCGTTAGCGTGGCGTGAGTGCCGGCGATGGCGGATGGACGTCCATTCCATGGCGCAGCCCGGGAGACAGGCATGAAGATCGCATTGATCGGCGTCAGCGGACTGGTCGGCTCGCACCTGCTGGCGGAGCTGCTCCGGCGCGGGCACGAGGTCACCGGCATTGCCCGCGACACCGGTGGCGTGGCCGCACGGCCGCAGTTGCGGCTGAAGAACGGCGATGCCACCCGGCCGGCGCAGCTGGCGCCGCTGCTGGCCGGTCACGAGGCGGTGATCAGCGCCACGAAATTCGCCACGTCCGACGTGGCGGCGCTGATCGCTGCGCTGAAGCAGGCCGCCGTGCACCGGTTGCTGGTGGTCGGCGGCGCCGGCAGCCTGGAGGTGGCGCCGGGCCAGGCGCTGATCGACACGCCGGGTTTCCCTGCGGCGTACAAGCCGGAGGCGGAGGCGGGACGACGCTTCCTCGATGCGTTGCGCAAGGAGCAGCAGCTCGACTGGACCTTCCTGTCGCCTTCGGTCGAATTCATCCCGGACGAGCGCACCGGAATATTCCGCCTCGGCGGCGACCAGTTGCTCACCGACGCGAGCGGCCGCAGCTGGATCTCGATGGAGGACTTCGCGATCGCCCTCGTCGACGAACTGGAGACACCGAAGCATTCGCGGCAACGCTTCACCGTCGGTTACTGACCACCCGCCGACCAGCGGCCCACCTCACCCATCAGGACATTCGCATGAAGACCTACAAAGTCGGCTATCTCGTCGGCAGCCTCGCCAAGGGCTCCATCAACCGCCTGCTGGCCAAGGCGCTCACCCGACTCGCGCCGCCGGGGCTGGAGCTGGCGGAGATCCCGATCCGCGACCTGCCGCTGTACAGCTACGACTACGACGCCGACTACCCGCCGGTGGCGCGCGCGTTCAAGCAGGCGATCGCCGAGGTCGACGCGGTGCTGTTCGTCACCCCGGAGTACAACCGCTCCATCCCCGGCGCGCTGAAGAACGCGATCGACTGGGCCAGCCGTCCGTGGGGCAAGAACTCGTTCTCGCGCAAGCCGTCCGCGGTGATCGGCACCTCGCCCGGCTCGATCGGTACCGCGGTCGCCCAGCAACAACTGCGCGGCGTGCTGTGCTTCTGCAACTCGCCGCTGATGAACACGCTGGAGGCGTACATCCAGTTCCATCCGGGCCTGATCAGCGAGGACGGCACGGTCACCAACGAGTCCACCGCCGAGTTCCTGACCAACTACATGAAGGAACTGCATGTCTTCATCGAACGCGTGCTCGCCGTGCTGCCGCGGGAAGCGTAGCGTCCGGTGCTTGTGCTGCCGTTGATCCGGCCCGCAAGCCCTGAGCGCAGCCGAGGGGTGATCGGGCGGCCGGTCGTTGCGGACCGGATCAACGGAAGACCAGGCGCGCGCCCAGCATGAAGCTGCGGCCGGCGCCGGGTTCGAAGTAGCGCCCGTTGCTGTCGTTGACGATCACCGAACCGACGTAGCGGCGGTCGCCGAGGTTGTCCACGCGGGCGCTGAGCAGCAGCCGCGTATCCTTGCCCAGCGCAAAGTTGTAGCCGACATCCACGCCGATCACGCCGTAGCCGGCCGCGCGCTCGGTGCCGGTGTCGTTGACGCTGACCGCGCCCACGCCGGTCAGGTCCAGGCCTTCATGCCAGCCGAACTCGTCGCCGTGCCGGAGCCGCAACGAGCCATAGTTCCCGGGCACGCCCGGCATGCCGGTGCCCGCGGCCACCGGCATGTCGACCATCGTGCAGGGCCTGGCCCGGCAGGCGAGGAACGCTTGGCGGAAGCGCGCCTGCAGGCGGGTGAAGGCGGCGCTGACCTGCCAGCCGTCGGCAAGCTGGCCGGTCAGCGACAACTCGATGCCCTGGCGCCGCGTGCGGCCGACGTTCTGGTAGGTGGAGCGGCCGCTTTCGCTGGTCATGACCGCCAGCTCGTCGCGCGTATCCGCACGAAACGCCGCCGCGTCGAAGGACAGTTCGCGCGTGACCCGCCACTTCGCGCCCAGCTCCAGGTTGCGGCTGCGCGCCGGGCGCAGGTCGAAGGCCAAGCCCGGCAAGCCATCGCTGCGGTAGCCCAGTTCGTTGAAGCTCGGCGTTTCGAAACCCTTGCCGTAGCTGGCGTACAGCCGCAGGTTTTCACTCGGCCGGAAACCCAGCCCGGCCACCGGCGTGGTGGCCGTGTAGTCGACGCCGCCGCTGTCGTCCGGATTGAACGCCGTGACGTAGTGGTCGCGCGCGCGGAAGCGCACCTCGTCGTGCCGCACGCCGAGCAGCAGCGACCATCGTTCGGCAAGCTGCCAGTACCACTGCGCGTACTCGTCGAGGCTGTCGACGTTGTCGTCCTCGTTGCGCCGCAGGGCACCGCTGATGCCCAGCGTGTCGCCGATGAAGTTGTTGTAGCCGCGGCGATGCTGCCGCTGCCCATCGGCACTCACGCCCAGCACGAACTCGTAGGCGCGGCCGGCCAGCTGGCCGGCATGCGTCCAGCGCGCGTCGAGGCCGCCGTAATCGGTATCCAGCGCCACCACGCCACCCGGCGACAGCGGGCTTTGCTGGACACTTGCCGGAATCGACTGGTACTGCAGGATGCCGCGCCGGCCGAAGTAGCCCATCACGCGCAAGCGGTCGTCGCCGCCCAGCGGCTGCTCGTAGATGGCGCCCAGCTGGTTCTGCAGGATGCTCTTGCGGGTGTCGTACTGCAGCGCGGCCGCGGCGACCTGTCGAGGATCGACGTCGACCTGGGCGCGGGTGAGCCCGAGCGCATCCTGGGAGGTCGGCTGGTTCAGGCGATTCGCCACGAGGGTGAGCTTCCTGCCGCCGCCCAGGTCCACGCCGAACCTGGCGTTGTCCGATTCGCGGCGCACCCGGCTGTGCGGCCGATAGCCGCCGGAAAGAAAGGCCGAGCCGGCGACGTTGTAGTCGACCGGCCCCCACGTGCCGCGCGTGTCGATGCTGTAGCGGAAGGTGTCGTGGCTGCCGGCATTCATGCCCACGGTGGTCAGCGGCGTCGGCGTGCCCTCGGCGCTCCACAGCTGCACCACGCCGCCGGCTGCATTGCCGTAGAGCACCGAGAACGGACCGCGCAGTATCTCCACCCGCTCGGCCGAGTCGAAATTGAAGTGCGAGACCTGGCCCTGTCCATCCGGCAGCGTGGCCGGAATGCCGTCGACATACAGGCGGATGCTGCGCACGCCGAAGGTCGCGCGCGAGCCGAAGCCGCGTATCGAGATCTGCACATCCTGCGCATAGTTCTGCCGGTCGCGCGCCAGGATGCCCGGCACGCCGACCAGCGATTCGGAAAGATTCACGCCCGGTTGGCCAGCCGCGGCGGGCGCGACCTGCACCACGCTGAGTGCGGCAGGAAGATCGAACGGGGGAATGTCCAGACGGATCGCGTTGACCTGCACCATCGGCAGGATCACGCGTACCGCGTCCGGATCGGCTGTTGCCGGCTGTTGGGCAGCCGCTCGTTGCGGGACAGACAGCAGGCCGAGCAGCACCACGATGATCGGCCAGCTGGATCGAAACCCGGCCACCTGGCCCGCCTTGCGCCATCGCGAACTTTGCAGCACCAGGCCCGTCCATCGCTTTCCCATGCCTCAGTGTGTCATGAAGCTCCGGCGGCCACGGCATGTCACGAATGTGTCATCCGCAGGCACGCTTGACCTTGCCCACCCCGTCTGCTCCGATGCAAAGCGTTCCTGGCCATCCATCGCGTCCCTCCTGCAGAGGTAGCTGCCCGTGAACCATTCCCGCGCACCACGTCGTTCCGTCACGGCCAACGCCGTCTATGGCCTGCTCAACCCCCTCCCGTTCGGCTTCTTCGTCGCCGCACTGATCTTCGACATCATCTATGTCCGCACCGCCGGCGTGCTGTGGAACAAGGGCGCCGCCTGGTTGATCGTGTTCGGCCTGTTGATCGCGATCATCCCGCGCTTCGTCAACCTCGCCCAGGTCTGGATCACTTCCCGGCACCTCGCCCGACGCGCCGACAAGCTCGACTTCTGGCTCAACCTGCTCGCCGTCGTCGCGGCGATCTTCAACGCCTTCGTGCACAGCCGCGATGCGTACGCGGTGGTGCCGACCGGCGTGTGGCTCTCGGCATGCACGGTCATCCTGCTTTCCATCGGCCACATCATGATGGCTGTGCACAGCTCCGCCGCGAAGGAGTTCTCCCATGAATAAGCTCATCCTTCGCAGCATGCTGATGCTGACCGTCGGGCTGCTCCTGGGCAGCTGCAGCGGCAAGGCGTCGTACCAGCCGGCACAGCAGTCGGGCGACGCTCCGCCGCTACCTACCGCGCGCAATTTTCTGGTTCCGCCGATGCAGGTGCCCCGCTATGCCGGGTGGAAGCAGGGACAGATGCCCAAGGTGGCCGCCGGGCTCAAGATCGAGAAGATCGCCAGCGGCCTGCTGCACCCACGCCAGCTCTACACCCTCCCCAACGGCGACATCCTGGTGGTGGAATCCAACGGCCCCGGCGCCGAGCCGGTGACCACGCCGAAGCAGCTGATCGCCGGCAAGATCAAGAACCTCTCGGGCAAGGGCGCGAAAGGCGGCAACCGGATCACCTTGCTGCGCCGGAGCGGCGATGCCGGCGGCGAATGGGAGAAGCACGTCTTCATCGAACACCTGCATTCGCCGTTCGGCGTGCAGTTGGTCGGCGACACGCTTTACGTGGCCAATACCGACGCGATCGTGAAGTTCCCGTACGCCACCGGCGAAACGCAGATCACCGCACCCGGCGTGGAGTTCACCGACCTGCCGGCCACCATCAACCACCACTGGACCAAGGCGCTGGTGACCAGCCCGGACGGCAGCAAGCTGTATGTCGGAGTCGGCTCCAACAGCAATATCGTTGAGAACGGCCTCGACCAGGAATACCGGCGTGCCGCCGTGCTCGAGGTGGACGTGGCCAGCGCCGGCAGCCGGATCTATGCCTCGGGCCTGCGCAATCCGACCGGGCTGCAGTTCGAGCCGCACACGGGCAAGCTCTGGGCGATCGTCAACGAACGCGACGAGATCGGCGCGGACCTGGTACCCGACTACATGACTTCGGTCCAGCCGGGCGGTTTCTACGGCTGGCCGTACAGTTATTTTGGCCACCATGTGGACAGCCGCGTCATGCCGCAGCGGCCTGACCTGGTGGCGAAGGCGATCGTGCCCGACTATGCGCTGGGCTCGCACGTCGCCGCGCTCGGGCTGCTGTTCTCCGACAGCAACGCGCTGCCGGAGCAGTATCAGCATGGCGCCTTCGTCGGCGAGCACGGCAGCTGGGACCGCTCGCCGTTGAGCGGCTACGCCGTCGTCCACGTCGCGTTCGTGGACGGCAAGCCGGTCGGCGTGCCCCAGACGGTCGTCAGCGGCTTCCACTCGGACGACGAGTCGGAACTGTACGGTGCACCGGTCGGACTGGCGCAGGACAAGGACGGCGCGCTGCTGATCGCAGACGATGTCGGCGACGCCGTGTGGCGGGTCACCGCTGCCTCACCCTGAGCCGCGGGGCGCATTGAGCCAGCCGGTGGCGACCGGTTCAACACCGCTGATCTCGCGCGGCTGATCCCGTCGGATGACCTGCGATCACGCATGTCCATCCGGCGGTGATCATCATCCGGCTGCCGACAGTGCGCAATCCATCTGTCGGCCCGGGCAGGAGGATGGGAATCGACTCGTCCGCAGCTTTGCCACGTGCCATCACCACGGGCCTTGCCTCGTTATTTCTTGCAGCAAAGTGCGCCCTCCCCCGGTCCCTTCAAATCTTCACGTTCCCTTGCACCGCGGGCGGAGTAGCGTCGTCTCGCCTTGGCGGTCGTCCCGGCCACCGGGCGCACGAGAAACAAGGGGAAGGGTGATGGCACTGGACGAACTCGACCGTGTCGCCGCGAACCGCGGCGATCCCGGCGATCCCTCGCGGCGCCGCCTGCTGGCGGGCCTGCTCACCGCGTACACCGCCTCGCTGATTCCCTGGGCACTGGCGCAACCCGCGCCGCACGCCGACCGCGGCGCATTCACCGCGCTCTCCGCCATCCTGGTCGGCCGGCAGACGCTGGACGCCGCGCAGGCGACCCGCCTTTACGACGCCCTCGCCGCCGCCCATCCGAACTTTCCGGCCGATGTGCAGGCGCTGCTGATGCTGATCAACGAACGCCACGTCGACCCGCTGCAACTGCAGGGCGTACTGGACGGCGAGCACTCGCCGCTGGCGCCGTTGCCACGATCGATCGTCACGGCCTGGGGCCTCGGAGTGGTGGGCAGCGGCGAAGGCGCACGTTGCGTCGCCTACGAAACCGCACTCAACGCAATGATCGTGGCCGACGTGCTGAAGCCGCCCACCTATGCCTACGGCGCGTACGGAAGCTGGACCCGCAAACCCATCTGAGGAGTGCAATCCGATGTCCGGACAGCTATCGGCTGACGTCGTGGTGATCGGCTCGGGCATCATCGGCGCGCTGGCGGCGCGCCGGCTGGCGCAGCAAGGTGCCTCGGTGCTGATCCTGGAGGCGGGGCCGCGGCTGGAACGCGCCCGCGTCGTCGCCGCGTTTCGCAATTCGCCGATCAAGGGCAACTGGATGGCGCCGTATCCGGCCTCGCCGTGGGCGCCACATCCGATCTACGTACCGCAGGACAACGGCTACCTGAAGCAGGCCGGGCCGTATCCGTACCCGGCCGAGTACATCCGCGCAGTCGGTGGCACTACCTGGCACTGGGCCGCGCAGGCGTGGCGGCTGGTGCCGAACGACGTGCGCATCAAGAGCCTGTATGGCGTCGGCGTAGACTGGCCGCTCAGCTACGAGGAACTCGATCCCTGGTACCAGGAAGCAGAGGAACTCCTCGGCGTGGCCGGTGCCGACAACACCGGCTCGCCGCGCCAGCATCCGTTCCCGATGGAGCCGGTGGCCGAGCCGTGGTCGATGCGCCGCTTCCGCGAGCGACTGGCTCCGGCGTATCCGGTGGTCGCCAACACCGTGGCGCGCAACAGCCGCGGCTACGACGGACGACCGGCCTGCGTGGGCAACAACAGCTGCCAGCCGATCTGCCCCGTCAACGCGCAGTACCTGGGGATCAACGCGGTGGAGGCGGCCGAGGCCGCCGGCGCGAAGGTGATGCCCAACGCGGTGGTCTACCGCATCGAGCATGACGCCAAGGGGCGCATCGCGGCGGTGCGCTACTACGCGCCGGACAAGAGCGAACACCGTGTCACCGGCACCACCTTCATCCTCGCCGCGAATGGCATCGAGAGCCCGAAGCTGTTGCTGCTGTCGGCCAGCGACACGTACCCGAACGGGCTGGCCAACAGCTCCGGCATGGTCGGCCGCCACCTGATGGACCACCCCAGCACCTCGCTCACGTTCTACGCCGACGAGGAACTGTGGCTGGGCCGTGGCCCGCAGAGCCCCAGCTCGATCAACACCCTGCGCGACGGCGCGTTCCGTTCGCAGCACGCGCCGTACCGGCTGGACTTCACCAACATCTCGCAGGTGCTCAACGTCACCAACGACCTGATCAAGGAGGGCGTGTACGGCGCGGAATTCGAGAAGCAGCTGCGCTGGCGCGCCGCGCACCAGGTCAACGTGAAGAACGTGCTGGAGGTGCTTCCCAACCCCGACAACCGCATCACGCTCAGCGCGGAAAAGGACGCCATGGGCATTCCGAAACCCGAGGCGCACTACGCGATCGACGATTACACGCGCCGCGCCGCGGAAGTGTCGAAAGCCGACTTCGCCCGCATCGCCGAACTGATGGGCGGTACCGGCTTGCGTTACAGCGCAGACGGCCAGTTCGCCAACAACCAGCACATCACCGGCACGATGAGCATGGGCAACGATCCGAAGACCTCGGTCGTCGATGGGTTCGGCCGCACGCACGACCACGAGAACCTGTTCGTCTGCGGCACCGGCGTGATGCCCACCGCGGCCACGATGAACTCCACGCTCACCGGCGTGGCGTTGGCGCTGCGCACCGCCGAGCACATCCTGCCGGCGAAGAACACACACGCAGGCGCCATGCATAGCGGCCACGAAGCGAGCCTCGCATGAACGCATCGGCCCGCTGCCTCCTGCTGCTCGGCTTGATCGTCACGGCGTCGGTCCATGCCGCCGACAGCACCGACGCCGCACTGCTGCAACGCGGCCGGTACCTGGCCACCGCGGGCGACTGCGTGGCCTGCCATACCGCACCGGGCGGCAAACCGTACGCTGGCGGCCTGACGGTACCCACGCCGATCGGCAACATCATCGCCACCAACATCACGCCGTCGACCACCGCCGGCATTGGCCACTACACCGAGAAGCAATTCAGCGATGCCTTGCGCCAGGGCATCCGCGCGGATGGCCAGCGGCTGTATCCGGCGATGCCGTATACGTCGTACGCGCAGGTCACCGACGACGACGTGCATGCGCTGTACGCGTACTTCATGCACGGCGTGGCGCCAGTGGACAGCAAGCCGACGCCGACCCGGCTGCCGTTCCCGTTCAACATCCGCCTGTCGATGGCGACGTGGAACCTGCTGTTCCTCGACAGCAAGCCGTTCACGCCCGACCCGGCCAAAGGCGCGGCATGGAATCGCGGCGCCTACCTGGCGCGCGGGCTGGCCCATTGCAGCACCTGTCACACGCCACGCAACCTGCTGATGGCCGAACAGTCGTCGCGCGAACTGGCCGGTGGTGCCGTCGGCACCTGGCTGGCACCGAACATCACCTCCGACGCGAACAGCGGCGTCGGCGGCTGGAGCGAACAACAACTCGTCGACTACCTGCGGCTGGGTCACGCCACCGGCAAGGCGCAGACGGCCGGGCCGATGGCCGAGGCGGTCGAGCACAGCCTGCAGCATCTCGAACCCGCCGACCTGCAGGCGATCGCCACTTACCTGAAGACGGTGCCCGCGCAACACGACCCGGCCGACACCCGCGCCGTCGACAGCTGGGGCGCCGCGTTCGACGGGATCGCCGACCAGCGCGGTACCGCCCTGCCCGACGACGCGGAGCAGTGGAGCGGCGCGCAGTTGTACGACGCGCACTGCGCCAGCTGCCACCAGGTCAGCGGCGAAGGCAGCTTCGACGGCGGCCTGCCGCCGCTGTTCCACAACACCGCCACCGGCCGCACCGACACCGGCAACCTGGTGATGGTGATCCTCGAAGGCATCCGCTGGACGGACGCTACCGGCGTGCACATGCCGGGCTTCGCGCACGCGCTGAGCGACCACCAGGTCGCCAACCTGGGCAATTACCTGACGCTGCGTTACGGCAACCCCGCCGCACGGATCACGGCGACGCAGGTCGCCAACCTGCGCAGCGGCGGCGCGCCATCGCACCTGGTCGCGCTGGCGCGGCTGGCGATGGTCGTGGTGGTGGTAGTGCTGATCCTCGCCATCATCGTTCTGTGGCGCCGGCGCCGGCGGCGCCGGACTTCCTCCGGCCAGGCCTGACTCATGCGCAACCCTTCCGGCACGACCCATCGTCTGGCGCTCGGTGGTGCGCTGTTACTGTGCACACTGCCCGCCGTGGCGCAGCAGGCCAGTGTCGGCGGCTGGCTCAGCCAGCCCACGATGACCGGCGACTGGGGCGGCACGCGCACGCAACTGCAGGACGACGGCATCACCCTGCGCGCGCACTGGACCACCGAGAGCGCGGGCAACGTCTCCGGCGGCCACTACCAGACCGCGCGCTACACCCAGCAACTCGACCTCGGCGCGGACTTCGACCTCGACAAGCTGTGGGGCGTGCCCGACGCGAAGATCCAGTTCACCGTCACCGAGCGCGACGGCCGCAGCCTCAGCAACGACGCGCTGGGCAACCAGTTCTCGGTGCAGGAGCTCTATGGCGCGGGGCAGAACTTCCGCCTGGCCGAGCTGAACTGGCAGCAGGATTTCCTCGACCACCGGATCTTCCTGCAGTCGGGTTGGTCGCCGGTGGGCGATGACTTCGCGCGGCTGCCCGCGTTCTGCAATTTCCAGAACGGCATCATCTGCGGCCATGCCAACGCGATGACCACCAACAGCGGCGCGCACAACTTTCCCACCGCGCAATGGGGTGGCCACGTGAAGTGGCACGCCACACCGAACTTCTACGCCACCGTCGGCGCCTACCTGGACAACCCCAACGCTGGCAACAAGGACCAGGGCTTCAACCTCAGCCTCAAGCACCGCGGCGTGTTCGTGCCGGTCGAACTGGGCTGGACGACCGGCCGCGGCAATGGACAGCTGCCCGGCGATCTCAAGCTCGGCGCGTACTACAACACCGCCGGCACGCCGGACGTGTACACCGACGTCAACGGCCAGCCCGCCGGCCTCACCGGCGCCGACTTCCTGCAGCACAACGGCCGCTCCGGCGGTTACGTCATCGCCGACCGCATGGTCTATCGCGAAGGCCCCGACACCAACCGCGGGCTCACCTTCGGCGCGATGGCCGGCGTGGGCGACGAAGCCACCGCACGCTTCCGCTACTTCTGGGTCATCGGCGGCCACTACCAGGGCACCTTCCCCGGCCGCGACAACGACGTGATCTCGTTCATGGCGGCCTCGGCGCGAATCAATCCGCGGCTGACCCGCTACCAGCGCGACCGCGACCGCGTGACGCCCGGTGCCGTGCCGATCCAGACCAGCGAAACCGTGCTGGAAGTGGACTACGGCGCGAGGATCGCACCGTGGCTCACCGTGCGCCCCAACCTGCAGTACATCATCCGCCCCAACGGCACCGGCAAGATCCCCGACGCCTTCGTGATCGGCCTGTATACGCAGATAACGTTCTGAACGCGACTCCACCGCTGCCGAAACGACAACGGGCGCCGAGGCGCCCGTTGCTCCCACCGCATGGAGAGCTCGCTTACAGCGAGTAGTACATCTGGAACTCCAGCGGATGCGTGCTGGCGCGGTACTTTGTGACTTCCTTCATCTTCACCTCGATGTAGGCATCGATGAAGTCGTCGGTGAACACGCCGCCGGCCTTCAGGAACTCGCGATCCTTGTCCAGCGCTTCCAGTGCGGCGTCGAGGCTGGAGCAGACTTGCGGAATGTTCTTCTCCTCTTCCGGCGGCAGGTCGTACAGATCCTTGTCGGCCGGCGCACCCGGGTCGATCTTGTTGAGGATGCCGTCCAGGCCGGCCATCATCAACGCGGTGAACACCAGGTAGCCGGAGTTCATCGGGTCGGGGAAACGCACCTCGATACGGCGGCCCTTGGGGCTGGCCACGTACGGGATGCGGCAGCTCGCGGAACGGTTCCGCGCGGAATACGCCAGCATCACCGGCGCCTCGAAGCCCGGCACCAGCCGCTTGTAGCTGTTGGTGGTGGAGTTGGCGAACGCGTTGATCGCGCGGGCGTGCTTGAAGATGCCGCCGATGTACCACAGCGCGGTCTGCGACAGGCCACCGTACAGATCACCGGCGAACAGGTTCTCGCCGTTCTTGGCCAGCGACTGGTGCACGTGCATGCCGCTGCCGTTGTCGCCGACCAGCGGCTTCGGCATGAAGGTGGCGGTCTTGCCGTTCTGGTGCGCCACGTTCTTGATGACGTACTTCATCGTCAGCAGCTCATCGGCCTTCTTCACCAGCGTGTTGAACTTCACGCCGATCTCGCACTGGCCGGCGTTCGCCACTTCGTGGTGATGCACCTCGACGGTCTGGCCCAGCGATTCCAGCACCTTGCACATGTCGGCGCGCAGGTCGCCCAGCGAGTCGACCGGGCTGACCGGGAAGTAGCCGCCCTTCACGCCCGGACGGTGGCCGCTGTTGCTGCCCTCGTACTTGTAGCGCGACGACCACGCCGCTTCCTCGGAACCGATCTCGTAGAACACGCGGCCCGGGTCGTTCTGCCAGCGCACCGAGTCGAAGATGAAAAACTCAGGCTCCGGGCCGAAGAACGCGGTGTCGGCGATGCCGGTGGATTTCAGGTACGCCTCGCCGCGTTTGGCGATCGAGCGCGGGTCGCGGCCGTAGGCCTGCATGGTGCTCGGTTCCAGCACGTCGCAATGCAGGATCAGCTGCACGTGCGAGCTGAACGGGTCGAGGTGGGCGGTGTCCGGGTCGGGCAGCAGGATCATGTCCGACTCGTTGATGCCCTTCCAGCCGGTGATCGAGGAGCCGTCGAACATCTTGCCGTCCTCGAACGTCGACTCGTCGATCGCGTGGGCCGGGAAGGTGACGTGGTGATGCACGCCGAGCATGTCGGCGAAACGGAAGTCGACGAACTCGACCTCATGTTCCTGGATCAGGTCGAGCACTTTGTTGGCGGACATGGAGCAACCTCGGCGATGAATGGTGAGCTGGTCAGAGCAAGCCTCGTGCCAGCGGGAGCATGCGTTGCACGGCAACGGCTGACGGATGTTTCCGAGGCATCGGAACGGACCGGAAAGAAGCACAATGGTGCAATACGGTTGATGTATTGCACCATTGTGGGTCGTCGGCCGCGCTACGCGATGCCTTGCTCACACATCGTAGGCGCTTTCGCCGTGCGAGGTAATGTCCAGCCCCTCGCGCTCGGCCTCGTAGGGTACGCGCAGCCCGAACACCGCTTTCACCACCAGGTAGGCCAGCACCGAAACCAGTCCGCTCCAGAGCACGGTGATGCCCACGCCCAGCGCCTGCACGCCGAGCTGGTGGCCGATCGAGAAACCCGCCGCGCCCGTGCCGCCCAGCGCCGGCGCGGTGAACACGCCGGTCAGCAGCGCGCCCACGATGCCGCCGATGCCGTGCACGCCGAACACGTCGAGCGCATCGTCCGCGCGCAGCAGCTTCTTCAGCCCGGTCACGCCCCACACGCAGCAGAGGCTGGCCAGCGCGCCGATCACGATCGCGCCCAACGGCCCCACCGTGCCGCAGGCCGGGGTGATCCCGACCAGGCCGGCCACTGCGCCGGAGGCGCCACCGACCATCGAGGCATGCCCGCGCAACAGCGCCTCCACCGCCAGCCAGGCCAACACCGCGGCCGCGGTGGCCAGCAAGGTGTTGATGAAGGCCAGCGCCGCACCCGCGTTTGCCTCCAGGTTGGAACCGGCGTTGAAGCCGAACCAGCCTACCCACAGCAGCCCCGCGCCGACCATGGTGAAAGTGACGTTGTGCGGTTTCATCGGCTCGCGCCCGAAGCCCAGCCGCGGCCCGACCAGGTAGGCGCCGACCAGGCCGGCGACACCGGCGTTGATGTGCACCACGGTGCCGCCGGCAAAATCCAGCGCGCCTCGCGCAAACAGGAATCCGTCCGGCCCGGCCCACACCATGTGCGCGATCGGCAGGTAGGCGAAGGTGAACCACAGCGCCGCGAACAGCAACACCGCGCGGAAGCGCATCCGCTCGGCGAGCGCGCCCACGATCAGCGCCCCGGTGATCCCGGCGAAGGTGGCCTGGAAGGAAACGAACACGTATTCCGGCAACGACACGCCGGCGCTGAACGTGGCCGCCAGCGTGTCCTTCGTCACGCCGTGCAGGAACAGCTTGTGGAAATTGCCTATCAGCGCGCCGCCGCCGCTGAACGCGAGGCTGTAGCCGTACGCCACCCACAGCAGCAGCAGCAGCGAGAACACCGTCATCACCTGCATCAGCACCGACAGCACGTTCTTCGAGCGCACCAGGCCACCGTAGAACAGCGCCAGCCCCGGCACCGTCATCAGCAACACCAGCAGGGTCGAGGTGAGCATCCACGCCACGTCGCCCTTGTCGACCACCGGCACGGCGGCCTCGGCATGCAGCAGCGGCGCGGCTAGGCCCAGCACCAGCAGGGGCAACCACGTGCGGGTGCCGCGGAACAGCTTCAGATCTTTCATGGCATACCTCGCGTGGTTCGGTCAGAGGGCGTCGGCGTCGAGCTCGCCGGTGCGGATGCGGATCACCTGGTCCACGCCGGTGACGAAGACCTTGCCGTCGCCGACGTTGCCGGTGCGGGCGGCCTGCTGGATTTCCTCCAGCACGGCATCGAGCAGGTCGTCGGGCACCACCACCTCGACCTTGAGCTTGGGCAGGAAATCGACGACGTACTCGGCGCCGCGGTACAGCTCGGTATGGCCCTTCTGGCGGCCGAAGCCGCGGACCTCCGTCACCGTGATGCCCGACACCCCGGCACGCGCGAGTGCATCGCGGACCTCGTCGAGCTTGTACGGACGGATGATGCTGGTGATCATTTTCATGGATGGCTCCACCGATGGAATGTCTTCAGAACGACCTGGCCAGGCTCAGCACTGCCGTGGCGCGGCCCAGGTAGTGGCCGCGCGCATTGGTGTAGACCGACGCGTTCGCGTTGGTGTCGTAGTAGCCCAGTGCCGCCGACCATCCGCTGCCGAAATTCCGGGTCACGCCCAGCTTCCAGTCGCTGTACGAGGCGCCGGCGACGTTCTCCACCTGCTGATGGCCGACATGCGCGTTGAGCAGCCAGCCCGGCGCGAACTCCTGGTTCCACGACAGGTCGACGTAGCCGCTGTGCTCGCTGTCGGCATAGCCGAACAGGTCGGTGAGCGCATACGAGTACTTCAGCGACACGCTCTTCCAGGCCAGCGCGGCATAAGCCTCGGTGGTATTCGGCAAGACGAACCCCGCCGGATAACTGCCCGGATACTGGTAGCGGTACACGCCGATGTCGTAGCTCCAGTCGCCGCCGAAGCTGCCGCGGTAGCCGCCGTAGAGGTCGAGCTCCACGCTGCTCGAGATCGGCGCGACGGAGGTCGAGGCATCGGACAGCCAGCTGACATTGCTGCCCCAGCCGCCGAGGTACCAGCCGCTGGCGTGGTCGAACTCGACACCGGCCTGCACGGCGGGCTTGCGATTGGTCTGCGACATGCCGCGGAACAGGTAGTCGTTGACCACGCCCGCGCTGCCGACCCACTTGCTGGCCGGGGCCTCGCCGGCCAGTGCCGGCGCCAGGGCGGATGCCATGACCATGGGGACAGCGGCAACCATGGATATCCAACATCGCTTCATGAGTTCGTCTCCCCTGGAGAAGCAGCGGTTAGTAAACAGACGTCCAGACGTCCATTCACGAACCATGCGGTTGCATGGCGCTCAAGCCATCTCAGCAAGCCCCGTGCCACGGTGGGAAAACGTTGATGCGGCGGCATCCGCCGAACGGGAGCGCGTCGGCCGCGGCTGCGTTAGCACCAGCAGCACCCGCCGCCATGGACCGTTTGCACTGTTCCAGTGCGTGCCGGATCGACCGTCCGCTCGGCCCGCGGCCATCCCTCGCGGCGGCAAAACCCCGTAAGCTATGGCGCTTCACGCCGGCAGTCCGTTCGCTGGCCCGCCCCATCCCGCAACGGATCCGCCCGTGATCGATCTGCTCAACGTCATCCTGCTAGGCATCATCGAAGGCATCACCGAATTCCTGCCGATCTCCTCGACCGGCCACCTGCTGATCGCCGAGAAGTTCGGGCTGGGCGCGCGCTCGGACCTGTTCAACATCGGCATCCAGGCCGGCGCGATCCTGGCGGTCACGCTGATCTACTGGAAGCGCATCTGGCAGCTACTGACACAATGGCGTGAGCCGGTAAACCGTGACTACCTGCTGAAGCTGGTCGTGGCGTTCGCGATCACCGCCGTGCTCGGCTTCGTCGCGGTGAAGCTGGGCTTCAAGCTGCCCGAGACGGTGACGCCGGTGGCCTGGGCGCTGGTGATCGGCGGCCTGTGGATGATCGCCGCCGAACGGCTGGCGGCGCGCCAGCCGGAGCGCAGCGAAGTGACATGGCGCGTAGCGATCCTGGTCGGCATCGCGCAGATGATCGCGGGCATCTTCCCCGGCACCTCGCGTTCGGCCGCGACGATCTTCGCGGCCATGCTGTTCGGCACCAGCAACCGCGCGGCGGCCACCGAGTTCGCCTTCCTGGTCGGCATCCCCACGATGTACGCGGCCACCGGCTACGAGTTGCTGAAGGTGGTGAAGGGCGGCGGCGCCGCGCACGAGGACTGGACCGCCCTGGTGGTGGGCTTCGTGGTTTCGGCGATCATGGCGTTCGCCGCGGTGAAGTGGCTGCTCGGCTACATCCGCAGCCACACCTTCACCCCGTTCGCGATCTACCGCATCGCGTTCGGCATGGCGCTGCTGTTGCTGGTGCCCACCGGCGGCTGATCACGCCGCCTGGGCGTCGCTGACCAGCCTCTCGCCGCGTGCGGTCTTGCCGGCGGCGGCAGCGGCGGCGGCAATTTGGCATTGCGGTTTGCTGGTGCGCTCGAACAGCTCGCTGATCCAGCCGATGAACGCCTGCACGCGCGCCGACAGGTGGCGCTTCTGCGGGTAGACGATCCATACCGGCGAGCCGGTGGAAATCGTGTCGCTCATGACGATTTCCAGCTGGCCCTTGGCCAGTGCGCTGGCGGCCAGGCAATGCGGGATCTGGATGATGCCCAGGCCGGCCACCGCGGCCTGGATCACCGACTCGCCGTCGTTGATCAGCATGTGCGCATCGATGTCCAGCGCGATGCGCCCGCCCGGCGTGTCGAACTGCCACTGGTACGGCTTGCCGCTGCTGGGGTAGACGTAGTTGATGCAGCGGTGCTGCTTAAGTTCCTCGATGTTCTGCGGCGCGCCGTACTTGCGCAGGTACTCGGGCGAGGCGCACAGCACGTTGCTGAAGTAGCCGAGCTTGCGCGCGATCAGGTTGGAATCGGCCAGTTCGCCCATGCGGATCGCGCAGTCGTAGCCTTCCTCGTTGAGGTCGAAGTGGTAGTCGCACATGGCCAGTTCGAGGCGGATGTCCGGATAGCGCTGCTCGAACGCGGCCAGGTTCGGGATCAGCGCGGAACGGCCGATGGCCGAATGCGCGGCGACCCGCAACTTGCCCACCGGATGGCTGCGCGCATGCCCCAGTGCCTCGGTCGCCTCGCTCAGGTCGGCGAGGATCTCCTTGCAGCGCGCATGGAACGCGGCCCCGTCGTCGGTCAGGCGCAGCGACCGGGTGGAGCGGAACAGCAGCCGCGCGCCGAGCTGGCCCTCCAGCCGCGAGACGGCACGGCTGACCCCGGACGGGGTCATGCCCAGTTGGCTGGCGGCGGCGGCGAAACTCTTGGCCTCGACCACGCGGACGAAGGTCGAAATGGCGGAAAAGTCTTCCATTGTTTCAATTCCTCGTCGATTCGTGACTGTGGCGCACGAGTGTAGTGCGCAAGAAACGGATTTTCTATACCGGAAAGTACACCTATTCTCTCGACCCTTCGCCGGGCATCCGTGCCCGGCCTACAAGGTTCTGGGAGCGCAAGATGAAAAAACAATGGATGCTGGTCCCCCTGATCGCTGTCGGCGTGCTGGGCAGCTGGGTTCTCCTGCACGGCAACGACAGCCATGCACAAAGCCCTGCCGGCGGGCCGCCACCGGAAGTGACGGTGGCGCAGGCGCTGACCCGCAAGGTCAGCGACAGCGCCGAGTTCACCGGCCGGCTGGAAGCGGTGAACACGGTGCAGGTGCAGCCGCGGGTCGGCGGTTTCGTGGAGTCGGTGCATTTCCAGGAAGGCGCGCTGGTGCACAAGGGCGACGTGCTGTTCCAGCTCGACGCCCGCCCGTACCAGGCCGAGGTCGACCGGCTCGCCGCGAACCAGGCGCAGGCGCGGGCCGAACTGAGCCTGGCCGAGACCAACCAGCGCCGCGCCGAGATGCTGCTGGCCCAGCATGCGATCGCGCAGCAGGAAGCCGATCGCCAGGCCACCAGCGCGCAGAGTGCGCGCGCCCAACTGGGCGCCGCCACCGCCGCACTGGCCGCGGCACGGCTGAACCTGGACTTCACCCAGGTGCGCTCGCCGATCGACGGCCGCGTCAGCAATGCCCGCGTCACCCCCGGCAACCTGGTCACCAGCAGCGACGTGCTGACCAGCGTGGTCTCGGTGAACCCGGTCTACGTCTACTTCGACGTGGACGAGCAGACCTGGCTCAAGCTCGACCACCTGCGCGCCAGCGCGAAGCAGGCCGGCCGCAACGCACGGATCGAGGCCGCGATGGGCCTGGCCGACGAGGCAGGCTACCCGCATGAAGGCCGCCTCGACTTCGTCGACAACCAGCTGCACACCGGCTCCGGCACGATGCGCCTGCGCGCGGTGTTCGACAACGCCGACGGCCTGTACACGCCCGGCCTGTACGCCCGCGTGCAGCTGCAGAGCGGCCAGGCCAGGCCGCGCGTGCTGGTGGACGACCGCGCGATCGGCACCGACCTCGGCAACCAGTTCGTCTACGTGGTCGACAAGGAGCACAAGGTGCAGTACCGCAAGGTCGACACCGGCGCGCTGTTCCATGGCCTGCGCGTGATCGACAGTGGCCTGGGCGCCAACGACGTGGTGGTGGTGAACGGCCTGCAGCGCGTGCGCCCCGGGGTCGAGGTGAATCCGCAAAAGGTGGCGATGAGCTACCGCCTCGGCAACGCCGACAAGGCGCTGGTCGAGCGGGACGATGTTCCGGATGCCGTCGATTCGCGCACTGCGCAAATCAATACGGCGCCCCCCAAGACTCCGCAAGGTTGAGCACAGGCTCCCTCTCCTGCGTGCAGCAGGGGAGGGTTGGGGAGGGGTGAAGCCCTCCAGCGAATTGCAAAGCCTGAGAGCAAGAGCGTTACCCCCTCCCCACCTCCCCCTGCGCTGCAGGGGGAGGAGCAAAAGAAAGACCGAAGCCGTGAAACGACTTCGTCGAGGACTCTTTGCATGAAAAACATCGCTCAATTTTTCGTCGACCGGCCGATCATGGCCGCCGTGCTGTCGCTGCTGTTCGTGATCACCGGCTCCATCGCGGTGTTCAAGCTGCCGATCAGCGAATACCCCGAAGTGGTGCCGCCCACCGTGGTGGTGCGCGCCGCCTATCCCGGCGCCAACCCGAAGGTGATCGCCGAAACCGTCGCCACGCCGCTGGAGGAACAGATCAACGGCGTGGAAGGCATGCTGTACAGCTCCTCGCAGGCGACCAGCGACGGCGCGATGACGCTGACCGTGACGTTCGCGCTCGGCACCGACCTCAACACCGCCCAGGTCGACGTGCAGAACCGCGTGGCGCAGGCGCTGCCGAAACTGCCCGAGGAAGTGCAGCGGCTCGGCGTGACCACGCAGAAGAGTTCGCCCGACCTGACCATGGTGGTGCACCTCACCTCGCCCGACCAGCGCTACGACATGCTGTACCTGTCGAACTACGCGCGGCTGCACGTGAAGGACGTGCTGGGGCGGCTCGACGGCGTGGGCGACGTGCAGATCTTCGGGGCCGGCGAATACTCGATGCGCGTGTGGCTGGACCCGCAGAAACTGGCGCAGCGCTCGCTCACCACCGGCGACGTGATCAACGCGATCCGCGAGCAGAACGTGCAGGTCGCCGCCGGCGCGCTGAATGCGCCGCCCGGCCCCAGCAACTCCGCGTTCCAGCTCAACATCAACACGCGCGGCCGGCTGGTCAGCGAGGACGATTTCCGCAACATCATCGTGCGCACCGACGCGCGCGGCGGCGTCACCCATCTGGGCGACGTGGCCAAGGTCGACCTGGGCTCGAACAACTACGCGCTGCGCAGCCTGCTCGACAACAAGCCGGCGGTGGCGCTGCCGATCTTCGCGCGGCCCGGCTCCAACGCGATCCAGATCTCCGACGAGGTGCGCGCCACCATGGCGCAGCTGAAGCAGGAGTTCCCGCAGGGCGTCGACTACCAGATCGTGTACGACCCGACCGTCTTCGTGCGCGGCTCAATCGAGGCCGTGGCGCACACGCTGCTGGAGGCGATCCTGCTGGTGGTGCTGGTGGTGATCCTGTTCCTGCAGACCTGGCGCGCTTCGATCATCCCGCTGGTGGCGGTGCCGGTGTCGCTGATCGGCACTTTCGCCGTGATGTACCTGGCCGGCTTCTCGCTCAACGCCTTGAGCCTGTTCGGCCTGGTGCTGGCGATCGGCATCGTGGTCGATGACGCGATCGTGGTGGTGGAAAACGTCGAGCGGCATATCGAACTCGGGCAGACGCCGCGCGAAGCCACGCGCAAGGCGATGCACGAAGTCACCGGCCCGATCGTGGCCACCGCGCTGGTGCTGTGCGCGGTGTTCATTCCGACCGCCTTCGTCAGCGGCCTCACCGGCCAGTTCTACCGCCAGTTCGCGCTGACCATCGCGATCTCCACGGTGATCTCCGCGTTCAACTCGCTGACCCTGAGCCCGGCGCTGGCCGCCGTGCTGCTGAAGGGCCACGACGCGCCGAAGGACCGCCTCACGCGCGGCATCGACCGCGCGTTCGGCTGGCTGTTCCGCCCGTTCAACCGCGTATTCCATCGCGGTTCCGAGCGCTACGTGGGCGGCGTCAGGCGCATCGTCGGCAAGGGCAAGCTGGCGCTGGTGGTGTACGCCGGCCTGATCGCGCTGACCTGGTTCGGCTTCTCGCACGTGCCGACCGGCTTCGTGCCGGGCCAGGACAAGCAGTACCTGGTGGCGTTCGCGCAGCTGCCCGATGCGGCCTCGCTCGACCGTTCCGAAGACGTGATCCAGCGCATGGGCGCGATCGCCTTGAAGCAGCCAGGTGTCGAACATGCCGTGGCCTTCCCCGGCCTGTCGATCAACGGCTTCACCAACTCGACCAACTCCGGCATCGTGTTCGTCACGCTGAAGCCGTTCGAGGAACGCCGCAGCGCGGATCTGTCGGCCGGCGCGATCGCCGGTGCGCTGAACCAGAAGTTCGCCTCGATCCAGGACGCGTACATCGCGGTGTTCCCGCCGCCGCCGGTGATGGGCCTGGGCACGATCGGCGGCTTCCGCATGCAGATCGAGGACCGCGGCGACCGCGGCTTCGACGAGCTGTACCAGCAGACGCAGAACCTGATCGCCGCCAGCCGCAAGGATCCGGCACTCGCCGGGCTGTTCTCCAGCTTCCAGATCAGCGTGCCGCAGGTGGACGCCGACGTGGACCGCGAGAAGGCCAAGACCGTCGGCGTGAACCTGGGCGACGTGTACCAGACCATGCAGGCCTACATGGGCTCGCTCTACGTGAACGACTTCAACCGCTTCGGCCGCACCTACCAGGTGAACGTCTCGGCCGACCCCGCGTTCCGCCACACGCCCGAAGACATCATGCAGCTGAAGACGCGCAACGCGCAGGGCCAGATGGTGCCGCTGGGTTCGTTCGTCACCGTGAAACAGGGTGCCGGCCCGGATCGCGTGCAGCACTACAACGGCTATCCCACCGCCGAGATCAACGGCGGCCCGGCGCCGGGCTTCAGCTCGGGCCAGGCGCAGGCGGCGATGGAAAAGCTGGCGAAGGACAACCTGCCGAACGGCGTCAGCTTCGAGTGGACCGAGCTCACCTACCAGCAGATCCTCGCCGGCAATACCGCGATCCTGGTGTTCCCGCTGTGCGTGCTGCTGGTGTTCCTGGTGCTGTCGTCGCTGTACGAAAGCTGGTCGCTGCCGCTGGCGGTGATCCTGATCGTGCCGATGGTGCTCTTGTCCGCGATCGCCGGCGTGTGGCTGTCGGGTGGCGACAACAACATCTTCACCCAGATCGGATTGATCGTGCTGGTCGGACTGGCGTGCAAGAACGCGATCCTGATCGTGGAATTCGCCCGCGAACGCCAGCATGAAGGCATGAGCCGCCACGAAGCGGTGCTGGAAGCGGCCCACCTGCGGCTGCGCCCGATCCTGATGACCTCGTTCGCCTTCATCATGGGCGTGGTGCCGCTGGTCACCTCACACGGCGCCGGCGCCGAGATGCGCCACGCGATGGGTGTGGCGGTGTTCGCCGGCATGCTCGGCGTAACCATCTTCGGGCTGATCTACACGCCGCTGTTCTACGTCGTCATTCGCGCCCTGGTCGAGCGCCGCGAGGCGCGCGCGGCCGAACGCGCCGCCGCGCACGCCCAGCCGGCGCTGGAGAACCACTGATGAAAACCTTGCTCAAGATCGCCGCGCTCAGCGCGGCCCTGATCCTCGCCGGCTGTGCCAGCGTGGGCCCGAACTATCACGCCGAGAAAATCGCCGCGCCGCAACTGCAAGGCCTCGACGCCGCGCAGGAGAACAACGCGCAATTCCAGGCCGCGTGGTGGAAGCAGTTCAACGACCCCACGCTGGATGCGCTGATCCAGCGCGCCGCGGCGAACAACCTGGACCTGCGCATCGCCGTGGCGCGGCTGCATGAAGCACGCGCGCTGCTCAGCGGCGCGAAGTCCGCGCAGCTGCCGACCATCGACACGGACGTGAACTACACGCGCAGCCGCGGCCAGCAACCCGGCTTCAGCGATCAGCGCAGCACCACGACGACCTACCAGGCCGGCTTCGACGCGTCATGGGAGCTGGACCTGTTCGGCGGCGTGCGCCGTTCGGTGGAAGCGGCCGGCGCCGATCTCGGCGCCAGCGAGGCGGCGCTGCACGACGCCCAGGTCAGCCTGCTGGCCGAGGTGGCGCGCAACTACTTCGAATTGCGCGGCAGCCAGTTGCGGCTGGACATCGCGCGCCGCGACATCGACAACCAGCAGCAGACCGTGCACCTCACCGAGGTACGCCAGCAGCTCGGCTCCGGCGCGGAGCAGGACGTGGCCAGCGCGAAGGCGCGCCTCGCCGCGGTGCAGGCGCAGCTGCCGCTGCTGCAGACCCAGGCCAGCGCCAGCGAATACCGTCTCGCCGTGCTGCTCGGCGAGCGCCCCGGCGAGCTGGACATCGACGTGTCGCCGAAAAGCTTCACCCCGATCGCGGCGAGCCTGCCGATCGGCGACGCCGGCGACGTGCTGGCGCGCCGTCCGGACGTCCGGATGGCCGAACGCGCCTACGCCGCCGCCACCGCGCGCATCGGCGTGGCCAAGGCGGACTTCTTCCCGCACATCTCGCTGGGCGGCTTCCTCGGTTTCCTGTCCGGGCGCAGCAACGACTTCGGCAGCCCGTCGACGCGCGCGTGGTCGCTGGCGCCCAGCATCAGCTGGGCCGGGCTCAACGTGCAGCGCGTGCGGGCGAACCTGCACGCCAGCGAGGCGCGCAGCGATGCGGCGCAGGCGAACTACCAGCGCACCGTGCTGGAAGCGATTGAGGACATCGACAACGCCGTCACCGGTTTCAACCAGCAGCGCATCCGCGTCGATCACCTGATCGAGCAGGGCACGCAGAGCAAACGCGCCGCCGACCTCGCGCGCATCCGCTACCAGGAAGGCGCTACCGGCTTCCTCGAACTGCTCGACGCCGAACGCACCCAGCTTGCCGCCGAGGACGACTTGGCCCAGGCCGAGGCGGCCATCAACACCCGCGCCGTCGCCTTGTACAAATCGCTCGGCGGCGGCTGGCAGGCCTGCGGCGACGAGCGCTGCAGCGCGGTGGCCGCAACCAGCACCGCGCCATGAGCCACCCGGCTCGGCGCCTGCCGGCGGCGACGCCGGTCTATCGCGTGGCCCTGGTCAGCGGCGCCAACCGCGGTCTCGGCTTCGAGGTGGCGCGCCAGCTCAGCGAACGCGGCATGACCGTGCTGCTCGGCGCACGCGACCTGGACAAGGGGCTGCACGCCGCGCGCCAGCTGGCCGGCGCGCCGGGCGAGGTGATCGCGGTGCAGCTGGACGTGACCCGCCAGGACCAGGTCGACACGCTGGCGCGCTGGATCGAGATCACCTACGGCCGGCTCGACGTGCTGGTCAACAACGCCGGCGGCCACTACGACCCCCGCGCCAATCCGGCCAACGCCGACCTCGCCCCCGCGCGCGACGCGATGGACACCCACCTGTTCGGCACCTGGCGGCTGTGCAGTGCGATGCTGCCGCTGATGCGCCGGCATGGCTACGGCCGCATCGTCAACGTCTCCAGCGGCTGCGGCGCAACCGCCACCGGCGGCGCCGGCTGTCCGGCCTACCGGGTATCCAAAGCGGCGTTGAACAGCTACACGCGCGCACTGGCCGCCGAGCTGGACGGCAGCGGCATCCTGGTCAACGCGGTCTGTCCCGGCTGGGTCGCCACCGACATGGGCGGACCCGGCGGCCGCCCGGTAGCCGCCGGCGCCGCCGGCATTGTCTGGGCCGCCTGCATGCCAGAGCACGTCACCGGCGGCTTCTACCGCGATGGCCAGCGCATCGCCTGGTGATCGCGCCCGACTCGGAGCAACACGTGTGAACACACCCGACCATCCACTTCACCCGTCAGCCAGTGCAGACGAACAACTCGCCATCGTCGATGCGCTGTATCGCTTCGGCGCCGGCCAGGACCTGCGCGATCGCGCGCTGTTCGAGTCGGCCTTCGCCGAACACGCCACGCTCGATTTCACCGGACCGGCGTGGCGCCTTGGCGCCGCCATCCCGGTGTTCGAGGGCCGCCAGGCGATCGCCGACACCATCTTCGCCGCGATCGACGGGCTCGACACCACCCACACCGTGACCAATCCGCGGGTGACCGCGTTCGACGGCGCGCACGCCACCTTGTTCGCGCTGGTCGAGGCACAGCATCTGCCGCGCCATGACCACTCGCGCCACTTGCTGCTCAAGCACATCTACACCACGGAAATGTCGCGCCAGGCAGCACAGTGGCAGATCGAACGCATGCAGATCGACATGGTGTGGTTCAGCGGCGATCCCGCCGTGCTGTTCCCCAAGCCAGGCTGATCAGCCCTTGGTGGCCGCGCTGTGCTGCGAGTACAGCGCGTGCCAGCGGCCGCCCACGTAAACGAAAACGTCGGACGAGCGCACGTCGCTCGCCGCGCCCTTCGCCGGGTCGTAGAACGAGAGGATCGCGGTATCGCCGCGGATCACCACCGACTGGCCCGATGGGTGCGCCTTCAGCCACGCCTCTACCTTGCGCCGTTCCGCATCGTTGCCGCGGTTCTTCGCCGCGTGCGCCACGATCGCGGCCTTCGGATGCACCGCACCGTCGGCGCCGACCGAGCGATACTCGGGCAGCAGCAGCTCGTCGAGCCAGGCGGTGTCGCCATCGAGTTCCGCTTCCAGCCAGTGCTGGTCGACCGCGATCACCGCCGCCTCGTTCCTGCCGGTTTCGTCGACGTCGGCCGCGCTGGCGGCGGCGGTCGCCGCGATCGTCATTTCGGCACCCAGCACCAGCACGGCGAGGCACGCCATGCCCACCTGAAAGAGACCTTGCTTGCGCATGCTGCTGTCCTCGTCAACGGCGGGATTGCCGCCGTTCCAGCGTGCGTCACCCGTCGCCGGGGTGCAGCGCTTCGGTGACGGACGCGCGTCGTGGCGGGACAAGCGGCGGGACTGCGCCGTCCAGCGGCACAGCCCCGCTCGCGCGCATCGCCCCACGACCGCTCGCCGCAACCGTCAGGCCGTTCGTCACCGCCGCCACTCCGGTAATCACAAGCTCGGCGACTCCCGTCGGCGGCACAAGCGAGTCTGTGCTGGATCGCCACCACCAGCGCCGCCCCGGGAAACACGCAATGAAAGCATCGACAGCACTCTGCACCCTGCTGGTGAGCGGAAACGAGGCGCGGCTGGGACCGGATCACCGCACGCTTTACTTCAGCGCCGCCGACCGGCGCGTCCACCGCATTTCCCTCGCGCCCTGGCTGCTCCCGCGGCCGGCTCGCTGAGCGCCACGCGATGGCCGAAGCATGGCCTCCAGCACTGTTGCACACGGCGTTATCGCCGCACACTGTGGCGTCAGGCACCGCCGCCAACTCTCCAGGAGTCCCCATGGCCACTCAGGAAATCGCCGAGCTTCAGCGTGTCTTCCTGTCGCGACTCGACACCCTCGACCACATTCTCGACGTTGGCGAAAAGCACCTCGCCGATCCCGCGGCAGCCCTGCAGGAACGCCTTGCGCCGGACATGTTCCCGCTCGGAACGCAGATCGCTTTTGCGTGCAACCAGCCGCGCGGTTTCTCGCAATGGTGCGCCGGTGAGCCGGTGGAGAACCTGGCGACGGACGTCGACTCCATGGCGTTGGCGCGCGCGCATATCCGCCAGACCAGGGAACGCGTTGCCGGCATCCGCGCCAGCGACGGCAAGCTGGAGGAGATCAAGCGTATCGGCCTTGGTCCCGGCAGATACTGCGAGCTGCCGGCCCGGCAATACGTGAGCGATTACCTGCTGCCCAACTTCTACTTCCACATCACGACGGCATACGCCATCTTGCGCAAGCTCGGCGTACCGCTCGGCAAGGCCGACTACATGAGTTTCCTGGCTCCCCACGTAAAGCACACAGAGGACACCTGATTCTTCGTGCACGGGAGCATCGCGTGACCGACCAAGACACTTCGCGCTGGCAACGACTCGCCCTGAGCTTCGGCTTCTGGACGCTGCTGGCGCTGTCCTACGCGTTCAGCGGCGGGCTGTCCTCGATCAGCGAGGGTAACCCTCCCGGCTGGCTACGCGCGCTCAGCTGGAACCTCGGCAACTTCTGGTTGTGGATGGCGCTGGTGCCGCTGGTGGGCTGGCTGGGCCGGCAGACGGCAGGACGCAGCTGGGGCCGCTTCTTCGCCGTGCAGGTGCCAGCCAGCCTGGGCGTGGCGCTGCTGCAGATGCTGGCGCACCTGATGCTGTTCTGGTACCTGAGCGGGCCCGGGCGCATGCCGGTACACACGCTGGGCCAGTACCTGCGCATGGAGCTCGCCTACAGCTTCCACCTCGCCGTGCTTACCTACTGGGTGATCCTGGCGGTGCTGCGCGGGATGGAATCGCGGCGGCACCTGCGCGACGAGCGCCTGCGCCGCACGCAACTGGAGACGCAACTGGCGCAGGCACAATTGCAGGCGCTGCGCATGCAGCTGCAGCCGCACTTCCTGTTCAACACGCTCAACGCGATCTCGGCGCTGGCGCTGGCCGACCCGCTGCAGGCGCGGCTGATGATCGCGCGCCTGAGCGACTTCCTGCGGCTGACCCTGGAGGAACGCCACGCGCCGCAGGTGCCATTGGCGCGCGAGCTGGAATTCCTCGCCTGCTACCTCGGCATCCAGCAGGTGCGTTTCCAGGACCGGCTGAGCACGCAACTCGACGTGGACGACGACACGCTGGCCGCGGCGGTGCCGAACCTCATCCTGCAACCGCTGGTGGAGAACGCGCTGCGCCACGGCCTGCAGGACAAACCCGGCGCCGGCACCCTGCGCATTTCCACGCGCCGCGACGGCGACCGGCTGCAGCTGCGCGTGGACGACGACGGGCTCGGCCTGCCGCCGGCTGGCACCGCCGAAGGCATCGGCCTGGGCAACACGCGCTCGCGCCTGCGCATGCTGTTCGGCGACGCGGCGCAGCTCGAACTCAGCCCGATCCCCGGCGGCGGCACGCGCGCCGAGGTGCGCCTGCCGTTCGCCGAGCACGTCGCATGAACAACACGCCTCGCCTGCGCACCGTGCTGGTCGACGACGAAGTGCTGGCGCGCCTCGCGCTGCGCCAGGCGCTGGCCAGCCACCCCGAAGTGGAGATCGTCGGCGAATGCGGCAACGCCGCCGAGGCGATGCAGGCGGTGCGCGTGCTGCGCCCGGACCTGCTGTTCCTGGACATCCAGATGCCCGGCATCGACGGCTTCGAACTGCTGCACGAACTGACGCCCGACCGCCTGCCGCTGGTGGTGTTCGCCACCGCCTTCGCCGAACACGCGCTGCGCGCGTTCGATGCGATGGCGCTGGACTACGTGCTCAAGCCGATCGAACAGGCGCGCTTCGACCAGGCGATGGCGCGGGTGAACCAGCACTGGCAAGGCCTGCATGCGACGACCGGCACAGCGGGCGAGCCGGCGCCGACCCATGGCTACGTGCAACGTCTCAGCGTGCGCCACGGCGAACACATCCGCGTGCTCGCCGTCGACGACATCGACTGGATCCGCGCCGACGGCAACTACCTGCACATCCACGTCGGCCCGGAGCGCTACCTGCACCGCGACACCCTGCGCCACCTGCTGCTGCAACTCGACCCCGCGCGCTTCCTGCGCATCCACCGCGGCACCCTCGTCAACCTGGCGCGCATCCGCGAAGTGCATCCGTTGTTCAAGGGTGGGGCGGAGATCGTCCTGCACGACGGCACCCGACTAGATCTGAGTCGACGGTTTCGTGCCGGGGCGCGCAGCGTCTTGGGCCTGCCCTGACTGAGGTGATGGAAGTGAAGGTATGGGAACTCAAAAGTGGCTCCGTCAATGACTATGCGCCCCTGGTCTTTGCCAGCGACAAGGACATCGAGTCAGGCATGTTCGACACCTCTGGCACCAGCCTCTCCTGGTCAAAGAAGCCCAAGGTCGAAGTCTTCGTCGAACCTGGAAGAAAGAAACCCAAACCGCTGGCAGACATCAGTGCGCTGACTTCTGGCGCCCTGGTCATGAACGACAAGGCGAAGGCTGCGCTCGAGCCCTTCCTGTCGCGCTTCGGGCAGTTCCTCGAGATGGACTGCGCAGGCGAGTCGCGCTGGTTCTACAACGTGACCAACATCATTCCTTGTATCGACGAGGCTCGCTCGGCCAAACGCCCGAGCGGTTCGTTCGTGAAGGAGGAATTCTTCGAGGACAGGCTGCCCCTCGACGCGGCTGTGTTCAAGGATCCGCTCACGGCCGCGGCTGTGCTCTACGTCAACGAAGCGGGCAAGGCGGCACTGGAAAGAATCTTTACCGAAGCCGACATCGTTGGCGCCGCCATTGTCGAGCTCGGGCCAACCAAGAAGCCTCGACCGCGACCCTGATTCCAGCGAGCGCCGCCGCGCATCGGCCGCCACACAACAAGCAAGCCGATGGCAGGTGAATGTGGTTCACACTTGGTGTGGCGCCTCAGAATGCGCCACGAGGAACAGATCCGCGTACTCGCCATCGACGACGATTGCATCAGCCTCGCAACTTTCGATGATCAGACGCGCCGGCGAATTTGATCGGGCTCCCGAAAGGCGGGATGGCAGGTTACGGCCCCAAGGCGACGGTCGCGAGCGTCTGCTTTGAGGAAGGCTGATTGCGATTAACACCGGACATGGACAGCAGGCCCTGACGGACGAAAACGGCGCACCCCCGCAACGGGCACCCATCTCGCGCCATGCAGTTGCGGTCGACTCACCATCAGCACACGAGGCAAGACGTCTTCGAGTACCGATCTGCCAGTGCCTTGCACGGTCAAAACAGACGGTCAGTGGACGCTGGAACCGGGTTCCCGGCTGACTCGCGATCTCAACGAGACGGTGTCACAAGCGTCTTGCGGAAGAACGTCAGCGCATCGGCATTGACCTGCCGTTGAACGGCGGCGCGATCCACGCCCGACGGATCTTGGCAGAGGCTCGGTAGATGTTTAGCCAGCTGCGGCGAGCACGGCCCCATGAACACATAGTGCCCGGCGTTGGGTACCATCTTCATGCCATCCAGCGATTTGATCAGCGGCGCGATGTGCAGAACGTTGTATTGCGGGATCAGCACGTGGTCGTTCTGGCCGTAGTAGAGGAAGACCGGACGGTTGACGGTTGCCAATCCGTCTTTGCCGAAGACAACGCTAAACGGTGCCATTGCGAAGGCGGCCTTCACGCGCGGGTCGTCGGGATTGCCCCAGTGCGTGTACTTTTTTTGCAGGGCGCCAAGATAGCTCTTCAAGCTTTGATCTGGCGCGGGAAGCGTCTTCAGGAATTCGCAGATCCCTTCCTTGTCAGCAGGATTTTCGTCGCAGTAGGTCATCAAACGGTCGAACCGCGGAACCGCACCCACAAGCAGCAGGGCCGTGTAGCCACCGGCAGAGAATCCGGCTGCGCCAATCCGGTTCGGGTCAACCAATGTCTTCCAGCGTGGATCGTTCAGCAGCATGCTGATCGTGGCCGATACCTGGATCGGGCGCCCCCCCAACACAGCTGCATGGCCATTGCCGCTGCTGTCGAGGTAATTGTCCTTGGGATGCAGAAGTGTTGCAGCGATGAACCCATGGCTTGCCAGCAAGATCGCCATGTTGCGGAACTCGAGGTCGTCTCCCCCGTGGCCGTGCGAAATCACCACCAGCGGCTTGGTGCCTGCAATCGGTGGTGCGTCCCGAGTGGCATGCAATTCATAGGCTCCGACCCTGGTCACCCGACTGGCCTGTGAGGATGGGTAGAACACATATCCAGGCATCGTGCCGCCGTTGACTGGGTCATGGATCGTGATGGGTGAAACACCTACGCCAGCGTTCGTTTGCGCAAATGCGGCGAGCGGCAGAACCAGCAACAGTGGCGCGAGCCAGCGCCAAATTCGGAAACGATGATCGATGGCAATCACGGGAAAACCCTCGAAGGCGGGTGGAAACCAGAAGACACGAGCAAGCCGAGATCCGCCGCGCTTGACCCATCTGGCAATGGCCTACCGGCGCGTGGGGACGGTACCGAGCCAAACGCGGCAGCCGTCGCGGACCAGTACTACACAATAGCCACGCGCGGGCTGGGCGCGCGTGCCAGATGTCATCACGAGCAACGCCATGTCCCACCTTGGCAGCAATTGCCCGTCCGGCCATACACGACGCAGGCAAAAGAAGCCTCCACGGCGCTTCACCGAGGTGCCGCTGCCGAGTTGCCTCTTGGGAACGTCCGCCATCGGGGATGTCAGCCGAGATTGCGAACGACCGGTTGTGGCCGAAAGCAGACATCCATAACAGCAAAACCATCGCCCCAATTCTGCAACCTTGCATCTTGGCTCTTTCGCTCTCGCAACCGCGCAGCGGTTGCGCACCGAGTGCGGGCCATGGCGAGGGCATGGATGCTCGAGTTGAGGCAACGCAGGAGCAGTTGCCCGATGGCCCGCCGCTCTACCCGGGGCCCCTGTGCGGTGGTGAGTCGGGGTCGACAGGCCGCGCAGCGGGCATCGACAGGGATGTCGATGCCTTTTCGCCAGGGCAGGATGCCCTGTCGAAAAGCCCGGCCCCGGCTCACGGATTTGCCGGGCAGGAAGCCCGGCAAGCGCCAAGCGGGGTGGCCTTCTCTTTGGGTTACTTTTCTCTTGGCCACGCAAGAGAAAAGTGACTCGGCTGCCGAAGGCAGACGAAAGCTCTTCGCTTTACGCGCAGCCTCGCCGCAGGCGTACCGGCTGAAGTGCGATGCCTGCCTTCACAGGCATGACGGGGTGGGGGATAGGGGGTTTCCACGGTTCCGCGGCGAGGCGGAGCCGATTGTCCCGCGCTGACAACCGCTGGTCACAGCGAGTCTCCGCTCGTCACAAAGCGGCGGCAGTGCACCGACGCCGCTGTGCAGACTCGGCCGCATCATTATCGCGTCGAGGAACACGCATGGCCCGTCGCCCGCTCACCCTGTTCGCCTGCAGCATCGTCGCGCTGGGCCTGTGCGGCGCCGCCGGCGTCCACGCCGCCGACATGGCACCCGCCACACCGGAAATCTTCGCGCCCGGCGCGATCTCCGGTCCGGCAGGCGTGGATTGCCTGACCTTCGCGCCCGACGGCGCCACCGTCTACTTCGACCAGCAGGCGGGCTGGAACGGTTTCATCATGGAATCGCACCGCGTGGGCGACGGCTGGTCGACGCCGCAGATCGCGCCGTTCTCCGGGAAGTGGCAGGACCACGATCCGGCGATGGCGCCGGATGGCTCGTTCCTGGTGTACACGTCCAACCGCGCCGCCGTGAGCGGCGGGCCGGCGCTGCACGGCGGCCAGCTGTGGCGGGTCGATCGTCGTGGCAACGGTTGGGGCGAGCCGCAGCGATTGCCCGACGCGGTGAACGTGGGCAGCAGCGTCTACGCGCCGAGCGTGGCGGTCAACGGCGACGTGTACTACCAGCGCCGCGATGACGCCACGCACGAGTTCCGTCTCTATCGCACCGCCTGGCGCGACGGCCATTACCAGCCGCCGCAGCGGCTCGCGCTGGGCGATCCGGCCGCGCACGAGCTGGACCCGGCGATCGCGCCGGACCAGTCCTTCATCGTGTTCGATGCCAACTACGCCGGCAAGGACAAGCCCGACCGGCTGTACCTCGCCTTCCGCGAGGGCGATGGCTGGAGCGCGCCGATCGACCTCGGCGACGCGGTGAACCGCTACGAGCCCTGGGGCTCGCACCTGAGCCCGGACGGACGGACGCTGTATTTCACCAGCAACTACACGGCGAAGGTGGGCTACCCGCGCTCGCCCGCGCAGGCGCGCGCGGACCTGGCGCGCATGCGCGCGTGGGACAACGGCAACAACCATATCTGGCGGCTGTCGCTGGCGCCGTGGCTGGCGGCGCACCGCTCGCGATGACTTCCGTCCCGGCCGGCATCGCCAGTGCGATCCGCCGATACCCCACCAGGAGATGACCGTGTCCCCACGCAACCTCGTCCTCGCCGCCTGCGTCGCGGCCACGCTCGCCACGCAAGCAGCCACCGCCGGCGAACTGTTCGGCCCCGGCGTGATCTCCACCGGCCTGCAGGAAACCTCGGCCGCGCTGACGCCGGACGGCAACACCGTGTACTTCATGCGCTCGGATTTCGCCGAGGCGGACGACACCATCCTGGTCTCGCATCGCGCCGCGGGCCGCTGGTCGACGCCGCAGGTGGCCGCGTTCTCCGGCCAGTGGCACGACTCCGAACCGACGCTGTCGCCCGACGGCCAGCGCCTGTACTTCGTCTCCAACCGGCCGCCGCACCCTGACGGTGCGCCGGTAACTGCCACGATGAACGGACGGAGTTTTCCCGGCACAAACCTCTGGTATGTCGCGCGGCAACCGAACGGCGGATGGGGTGCGCCGCTCCACGTCGACGGCGCGCTCAACGACGGCGCGATGATCTACAACCCGTCGGTGGCGGCGAACGGCGATATCTACTTCTCGGCGCATCGAGAGGATTCCGGCAAGGCGTACCAGATCTACGTGGCGCGCGATCACGGCCATGCCACGCCCGAACGGCTGGCGCTGGGCGACCTGGCGAACAACCGCATGGATCCCGCGGTCGACCCGCTCGGACGCTTCCTGCTCTACGCCGGCAACGAGGGCGACGCGCTGGGCAGCGCCGACATCTACATCGTGTTCCGCCAGCCGGACGGCGGCTGGGGCAAACCCGAACACCTGGGCGGCGACGTCAACAGCCGCACGCTGGAAAACGCACCGTCGCTGGGGCCGGTGTTCGGCGAACTCTACGTAGCGAGCGCACGCCGCGACGACGTGCACTTCCCCAAGCCGCGCGACGATGCGGCCGCGCTGCAACGGCGCCTGCAGTCGCCGCTGAACGGCTCGCGCAATCTCTGGCGCTTCGACATCTCGCCCCTGCTGCGCGCGCATGGCATCACGCCGGCGGCGAACGCCGCCACGGCCCATCCCGCTTCCGCGAAGAAACCGGCATGAATGCCCGCTGCTGGTTGAACCGCGCGGTGCGCTACACCCACACGTCGTTCTGTGCGGTGTACGCGCCGCCTGCATCGCCGGTGTTGACCACGCCGCGTGGCTCGACCAGCATGACGCAGCATTCCTGCTCGGCCACCGGGCGATGCTCCACGCCTTTGGGGACGACGTACATTTCCCCGGCAGCGAGCGGGATGGCCTTGTCCCTGAATTCGAGCGTCATGGCGCCCTGGAGAACGATGAAGACTTCATCCGTGTCCGCGTGCGCATGCAAGACAAACTCGCCCTGCAGCTTGACCAGCTTGAACTGGTAGTCATTCATCTCGGCAATGACGCGGGGCGACCAACGTTCCGAGAACCTGGCGAGCTTGTCCTTCAGATTGATCGCACCGTCGGTCATGGCGCACCTGATCACGCGTTGTCTTTCACATACTGCGGCGTCACGCTGCGGATCTCGCCCGACTCGGCAAGCAGCGCCTGCGTGTCCCGCTGATAGTCGGAGAACCAGGGTTGCTGCGCGAACTCCCGGATGCTGGCGGGGTCGCCCAGCCCGAACACGATGATCCGGTCGGGGTCGCCGTCATCGTAGCAATAGTAGAAACCGAGCGTGCTGCCGGCGATGTAGTCGCGGGCGTATTTTTCCCAGACGCGCCTGACCTCGTCGCGCTGGCCGGGTTTGGCCTTGAGCATCACCAGGCTGGCATTTCTGTTCATGGCATCTCCTCACGTTCGTTGGCTTCGCGGTCGCCGCGTGCGGCCGCCAGACACCAGGACGCATGGGAAACCGCCATCGTGACAAGTCGATCCAGAAATTTTTTGGCGCAGACCCCATAACCAGGGACGGCGCTCGCGTTGATCGAGACCCGGCGGCGACAGGCAGCGGCCATGCGCATCGTCGACGAGCCGGCGGGCCGTGCCCGCCCTACGATGCCAAGGCAGGGCGCCCTAGCGCTGCACGATGTGCGCGAACCATTCCCAGCCGCGCACGCGTTCGGTGATCAGCTTGGTGCAGGTCAGCATCGGCACCGCCAGCAGAGCGCCGGGGATGCCCCACAGCCACCCCCACACCAGCAGCCACAGCAGGATCGCGATCGGGCTGAGCCGCATGCTGGCGCCCTGGATCATCGGCGTGATCAGGTTGCCCTCCACCGCGGTGATGCCGGCGAAGGTCAGCACCGGCAGGAACACTTCGAGGCTCGCATCGTTCGCATACAGCATGCACACCACCGCCAGCAGGGTGGTGGTGACGATCGCGCCGACGTAGGGAATGAAGTTGGCGAACATCGCCACTGCGCCCCACAGCAGCGGGTCGGGCACCTTGTACAGCCACAGCATGCCGGCGGTGATCGCGCCGAGGCTGGCGTTGATCAGCAGTGCGGTGAGCAGGTAGCGCGATACCTCGGTCTGGATGCCGCGCACGATGGTCACGGCATGCCGCTTGTAGGCGAAGCTGGGGGTGATCTCGACCAGCCGGCGCAGCATCGAGTCGCCGTAGACCAGGAAGAAGAACACCAGCAGCAGCACGCTGAGCACGGCCGCCAGCACTTTCGGCGCGGTCGAGACCACGTCCCAGGCGCTGATCGACATCGGCGTGGACTGCGGCGAGGCCGCACGGGTGCTGGAGCCGCTGCTGACCAGGGTCTGCGTGGCGCGGTTCGCCGCCTCCAGCGGCTTGGTGAAGCTGCGCAGCTTCGGCACGAAGCTGCGGATCGCCGTGGGCGCGCCGTGGAACCAGCCGACGGCCGGTTGCGCCAGCAGGCCCACGCCGCTGCCGATGCCGACGATCAGGCCGAGCATCAGCACGCTGGCGGTGAGCCAGCGTGGCAGGCGGATGCGCGTGCCGAAGGCGACGATCGGGTTCAGCGCCAGGCCGATGAACGCGGCCAGCACCAGCGGAATCAGCAGGGCCTTGGTCAGGGTGATGGTGTACAGCAACGCCAGCAGCAGCAGCGCGTTCAGCACCATGCGTACCGCATGCAGGTGCCGGCGCATGCCGCGCGCGGCATTCAACTGGCGCAGCCCGTGCCGAACCGCCGCCTCGGCCACCGCCGGCTCCGCCGGGATGACGATGGCGCCAGCCTCGGCCACGCCCCCGTCCGGCGCGGGCGGAGATACCTGTTCGGATTCGCTCATGCCGGCTCGCCGCCCTCGGCATCCGCTGCAGCGGCGGCACGCGGCATCGCGCCCAGCTCCGTGATCAATCGCACGCCATGGGCCACCATCTCGACCACGCCGCCACCAAGCAGCGGACCCAGCCCCGGCACCCGCAGCGGATGCACGTCGAGGCTGCCCAATACGAAGCCGGCACCGGCGGCCGCGCCCACCGTCGTCAGCGGATGCTCGCGGCCGCGCACCAGCAGGGCCGCCGCCGGCGTGGTCAACGCGTGCCGTGCCGCGCGCATGCGCAACTGGGCGGCCTGCACCCTCGCCACGCGATCGAACATGCTCACGGCCGCTCCTCCTGCTGACTGTCCTGCCTATTGTCCTGCCCGGCCGTGTCGCCGGCTTCGGCCTTTTGCAGGGTCTCGCGCATCATCGCACTCCATTCGCCGCGTGTGGCGGGCAGGCTCATCCAGTGCATGCAGCGGCGGAACAGTGCGATCGAACCAAGCAGGAACAGTACCTGCAGCAGCGCCAGCGCCAGCAATGCCCAGATCCACGAACCGAACCACGCCGCCAGCAGCACGCCGATCAAGCCGAGCAGGGTCAGGCCGAGGGCGACCCCGGCCACGGTGGCGGCCAGCGCCGCCAGCAGCAGCCACGAGATCGCGCTGCGCGCCAATCCCAGTTCCGCCGCCAGCAGTTGCATCTGCGCGCCAAACAGCCGCTTGACCGCGCGCGCGAGCTGGCCGACCTCGGCCAGCAATCCAGACGACGACGGCGCCGGATCCGGCGCCGCCGCTGCGCGGGGTGACTCACCCTCGTCGTGCATTCCCGATCCTTGTGCCGCGTCGCTCAACGTCGCAGGATGCGGCCGATCAGCCAGCCGGCGCCAAGCGCGATGGCGACCGACTGCACCGGCTTCTCGCGCACGTAGTCGCGCACCTGCTCCAGCCACGCGTCGGCGCGATCCATCGTTTCGTCGTAGACCTCGCGGCCACGCTCGCTGGCCTGTGCGGCCTTGCTACTGGCCTTGTGGGCCACGCCGGCAGCCTTGTCGGTGGCGTGGTGCAGGCCTTCCTCGACATGGTCCGCGGCGCGATCCACCTTTTCCTTGGTAGCGGCAACTGCCTCGGAAGTGGCCTGCTTGATCCGTTCGGCGCGTTCGTCGATGCGATCGCCGACGGCCTGTTCGGGGGTCTGGACTTGCTTGTTCATTGCATGCTCCGGAGAAGACTCATGGTGGCACAGTCGCGATACGACGGCCGGCCATCAACTGGCGCGGCGGAAGAACGCGATGATCGCCAGAATCAGGAAAATGACAAACAGGATCTTCGCGATGCCGGCAGCGGCGCCCGCGATGCCGCCAAAACCCAGCACGGCGGCAATGATCGCGATGACCAGGAAAACCAAGGCGTAGTGAAGCATGGGGGCATCCTCTTTGCTGAATGACGGTTGTGGGGAAACCGCGTGCCGTCATTCACCCACAGCCCGTGCCATGCGGGTGTGAAGAGAGCCGGCACCACCCTGCACGCGATGCCGACGTTTGCGCTCGCGTGCGTTCAGCCGGCGACGGCCGGGTTCAGGCTGTAGGTGCCGACCAGCTCCGCTTCGGCCAGCACGTGGCCGACCATCGCCGCGCGCAGTTCGGCCAGCGAAAAGCCCTTGATCAGGGGCAGCGCGGCCACGTCGAGCGCGTGAATCTTGAAGTGATAGTGATGCAGCAACGCGTCGTTCCACGGCGGGCACGGGCCGTCGTAGCCGAGGTATTCGCCGCCCATGTCGGCATCGCCGCTGAACCAGCCGGTGAAGTCGTTCACGCCCTGCACGCTGCCCGGCGGACCGAACGGCTCGCGCTTGCCGCGCGGGGTGACTTCGTCGCTGCAGGCACCGGCGGCGAGCTCGCCGCATTCGGCGGGAATGTTCGCCATCAGCCAGTGCGTGAATTCCACCCGCGGCAGGTCCGCCGGCACGCTGCGGCCTTTCTGGTTCACGTCGTCGCCGCGGCTGGGCACGTCGGTGTCGATGCAGGTGAGCACGAACGAGCGGGTGGCGGATGGCGCGTTCTTCCAGGCCAGGTGCGGGCTCAGGTTGTCCGACAGCGCGAACGGGTCGGCGCGCTTGCCGAACGCGAACTCGGCGGGAATCGGCTGGCCGTCATCGAAATTGTCGCTGCGTAGTTGCATGGGTGTCTCCAATCGGGTTGCATGTTGCGTATGCAAGTGCGATTCCTGCTTTCGCAGGAATGACGGTAAAAGATGCGACTTGCGCCCACCGTTGTCATTCCTGCGAAAGCAGGAATCGCACTTCAACGGCTACAGAATAGTCGGATACAAGTCCCGCCATGCGGCATTGCCCGCGTCGATCAAGCGCATCTTCCAGTCGCGCTTCCACCGCTTGAGCGTCTTCTCGCGCAGGATCGCCGATTCCATGGTCGGGTGAAGCTCGTACCAGACCAACGTATGAATGCGATAGCGGTGGGTAAAACCCTCGACCGCATCGTTCCTGTGCTGCCAGATGCGTTTGACCAGATCGCTGGTGACGCCGATGTAGAGGACGCCGTTCTTCTTGCTCGCCAGCATGTAGACGCAGGGTTGTCGCCGGTCCATGGCTATGCCTCGCATTGAAGTGCGATTCCTGCCTGCGCAGGAATGACAAGATAAAAGAACCTGTCCGTTCGCACATAACCCCCAAGTCGTCATTCCTGCGCAGGCAGGAATCGCACTTTGCAACAAGACGGCGCCGCCCTCACGGCTTGTAGGTCACCCGGTACACCACCCCGGCCAGGTCATCGCTGACCAGCAGACTCCCGTCAGGCAGCGGTTGCACGTCGGCCGGGCGGCCCCAGGCGCTTTCGTCCTGCTCGAAGCCGGTGATCAGCGGCTCGTACGACACCACCTTGCTGCCGTTCAGGCGCGCCGTCATCACCCGGTAGCCGGATTTCTTGGTGCGGTTCCACGAGCCGTGTTCGGCCACGATGATCGCGCCCTTGTAGCTGGCCGGAAACTGCTTGCCTTCGTAGAAACGCATGCCTAGCGAGGCCACGTGCGCGCCGAGCTTCAACACCGGCGGCACGTAGTCCTTGCAGCTGTGGCCCTTGCCGAACTCGGGGTCGAGGATGTCGCCCTGGTGGCAGTACGGATAGCCAAAGTGCTCGCCGGGGCGGGTGATCTCGTTCAGTTCGTCGCTGGGAACGTCGTCGCCGAGCAGGTCGCGGCCGTTGTCGGTGAACCACAGGCGCTTCGACCCCGGCTGCCAGTCGAAGCCGACCGTGTTGCGGATGCCGCGGGCCACGTCTTCCCAGCCGCTGCCGTCGGGGTTCATGCGGATCAGCTTGCCGTGCGCCGGCGCCGGATCGCAGATGTTGCATGGCGCGCCGATCGGCACGTACAGCTTGCCGTCCGGGCCGAACGCGATGAACTTCCAGCCGTGGTGCGTCTCGGTGGGCAGCTTGTCGGTGACCAGCGCGGGCTTCGGCGGGTCGTCCAGGTGGTTCTCGATGTCGCGCAGCACGTAGATCCGGCTCACTGCGGAGACGTACAGGTCGCCGCCCTTGAACGCCACGCCCACCGGCAGCTGCAGGCCGCTGGCGATCACCCGCGTCTTCTCGGCGACGCCGTCGCCGTTCGCGTCGGTCAGCGCGTAGACCTTGCCGGCGCTGTTGGAGCCGACGAACACCGTACCCTTCGCGCCCAGCGCGATCTCGCGCGCGTTCGGCACCTGGTCGGCATAGACGGCGATATGGAAACCCGGCGGCAGGGTCAGCCGGTCCAGCGGCAACGCGGCCTGCACCGGCAGGGACAGGACCACCAGCAACAACGACAGCAGCAGGCGCATGGCAATGCTCCTTGGCGTGGGGAAGTTGCAGGGTATAACGGCGCGCGCGCAGCCAGAAGTGGCGGCGCTCTGTAAACTGCACCCTTCCAAGGGGGACACATGAGCGAACTGGAGGATCTCACCACGCTGGTGCGCGCGGCCACGCCGCTGCTGGTGATCGAGACGGTGGACGAGCAGCGCGTGATCGAGTGCTTCCGCCACGTGATCGCGCAGGCGCTGCACCCGCTGTGGCGCTGGACGCTCACCGACGGCCTGGGCCGGCTCGACTTCGCGCAAACCGGCGCCGAGGTGGCGCCGGACGCCACCGCCACGCTGGACGCGATCCGCGCGCAGGACGAGCGCGGCATCTACCTGATGTTCGATTTCCACAGCCTGCTGCGCTACGCGATGAGCCTGCGCCAGCTGCGCGAGATCGTGCAGCGGCAGCGTTCGGCCGCGCACACCATCGTGCTGGTCGGCGCCCGGGTCGAGCTGCCGGAAGAACTCGAAGCGCTGGCCCTGCGCGTGCCGCTGTCACTGCCCGACCTCAAGGAACTGGCCGGTATCCTGCGCGGCGAGGCGGTGGCCTGGCAGCGCGAGCAAGGCCGCAACGTCACGGTCGACAACGATGCCGCGCGCACCATCGTGCGCAACCTGCTCGGCCTGTCCGCGCCCGACGCGCGGCGCATCGTGCGCAAGCTGATCTACAACGACGGCGCGCTGGGCCCGCAGGACCTGCCCGAGCTGATGCAGTCGAAGTTCGACCTGCTCAACCGCTCCGGCCTGCTGCACTACGAATACGCCACCGCCAGCTTCGCCGACATCGCCGGGGTCGGCCGCGTGCGCGAATGGGTGCAGCGGCGGCGCGCGGTGTTTCTCGCCGCCACGCCCGACCCCGCGCTCGACCCGCCCAAGGGCGTGCTGCTGCTCGGCGTGCAGGGTTGCGGCAAGAGCCTCGCGGCGAAGGCGATCGCCGGCGGCTTCGGCGTGCCGCTGGTGCGGCTGGACTTCGGCACGCTGTACAACAAGTACCAGGGCGAGACCGAGAAGAACCTGCGCGAGGCGCTGGCCAGCACCGAGCTGCTGGCGCCGTGCGTGCTGTGGATCGACGAGATCGAGAAGGGCCTGGCCGGCGGCGGCGATGACGGCGGCGTGTCGCGCCGCGTGCTCGGCTACCTGCTGACCTGGATGGCCGAACGCAAGGCCAAGGTCTTCGTCGTCGCCACCGCGAACGCGGTGCACGAACTGCCTGCCGAGCTGCTGCGCAAGGGCCGCTTCGACGAGATCTTCTTCGTCGACCTGCCGCGCGAAGCCGTGCGCGGCGAGATCTTCGCCATGCACCTGGCGCGCCGCAAGCTCGACCCCGCCGGCTTCGACCTGCCCGCCCTCGCCGCCGCCAGCGACGGCTTCTCCGGCGCCGAGATCGAACAGACCATCGTCAGCGCGCTGTACGACGCCGCCGGCAACGGCACGCCGCCGGACCAGCCGACCCTGCTCCATGCGTTGAAGCAGACCCGCCCGCTGTCGGTGCTGATGCGCGAGCAGGTGGAAGCGCTGCGCGCGTGGGCGCAGGGGCGGTGCGTGGCAGCGGATTGAACGACCCTTGGCGACCTGAAGCCGGCTCTCTTTCGGCGTAGTCTGGGACGCTCATCATCAGGAGGGTCGAACCATGTTCCGCCACACCTGCAAGCTGCTCATCCTGCTCATCGGCACCGCCTGGCTCCCCGCCGTCGCCGGTGCTGCTTCCGCCACCTCGCCGGACAGCACCACGGCGGCACTGCAGCAAGCGGTGAACGGCCACTGGCGTTCCGACGCGAACCGGGCCCGCGACAGATATCGGCATCCGATCGAGACCCTGCAGTTCTTCGGCATCAAGCCGAACATGACGGTGATCGAGCTGGCACCCGGCGGCGGCTGGTACACCGAGATCCTCGCGCCCTTCCTCCACGCGCGCGGCCACTTGATCGAAGCGGTGCCACCATCAGCCACGAAGTTCGCCGCCAAGCTCAAGGCCGATCCGGCGGTGTACGGACACATCGCAAAAGTCATCCCCTTCGCCCCACCGGACCAGGTGAACCTGGGCGCTGACAACTCCGCCGACATGGTGCTCACCTTCCGCAACACGCATGACTGGCTCAACCACAGTCCGACCACGCTCGATGCAGTGTTCAAAGCCGCGTTCAACGTGCTCAAGCCCGGCGGCGTATTCGGCGTCACCGAACATCGCGCCAAACCGTTCGCCGATGGCGTGGAAAGCGCCGGGGCACTGCACCGCCTTCCCGAGGATTACCTGATCGCGCTGGCCCTCAAGACCGGCTTCCGCGTGGCCGGCGTGTCGCAGATCAACGCCAATCCGACAGACCCGGAAGACATCAACGTGCATCGCCTGCCACCGGATCTGTCCGGACCTGACAGCGAGCAGGCGAAGATGAAGGCGATCGGCGAGTCGGATCGGATGACGTTGAGGTTTGTGAAGCCGTGAGGAGCTGGCTCTCGGCCTCTCCCCATGCTTACATGCCACCATGCATAAATTGCCGCCTTTCCACCTTGCCTTCCCGGTAACCTCGCTCGCCGATGCACGCGCGTTCTACGGCGAACTGCTGGGCTGCCCCGAAGGCCGCTCCAGCGACAGCTGGGTCGACTTCGATTTTCATGGCCACCAGATCGTGGCGCACCTGGCGCCGCAGGAAGCCCGCGCGGTGGTGGCGCACGACGTGGATGGCGACGACGTGCCGGTGCGGCATTTCGGCCTGGTGCTCGACATGGACGCGTGGCGGGCGCTGGCCGAACGGTTGCGGGCGGCGGGCACGCGTTTCGTGATCGAGCCGCACATCCGCTTCCAGGGCCAGGTGGGTGAGCAGGCCACGATGTTCCTGCTCGATCCCTGCGGCAACGCGCTGGAGTTCAAGGCGTTCGCCGATCGCGCGCAGCTGTTCGCGAAGTAGGCGCCGATGGAAGCGCAGGACCTGCAGAAACTGGTGACGGTGCGCATGCCCTACGGCAAGTACCAGGGCCGGCTGATCGCCGACCTGCCCGGCGCGTATCTCGCGTGGTTCGCGCGCAAGGGCTTTCCGAAGGGCGAGCTGGGCCGGTTGCTGGCGTTGATGCTGGAACTGGACCACAACGGGCTGTCGGCGCTGCTCGATCCGCTGCGCAAGCGATAGCGCGGCCGCGCATGGTTACACTGGCGCCGATGAACATCGACTCGAACGCATTCGGCCGCGTGACGGACGCGCTGGCCGCGGATGGCTGGTGCGTGCTGCCGGGTCTGTTGTCGGCTGCGCAGACGCAGGCGCTGGCCGCCGAATGCCGCGCCTTGCACGAGGCGCGCCGGCTGGCGCCGGCGCGAGTGGGCATCGCGCGCACGGCCACGCCCTTGCGCGGCGACAGTACGCAATGGTTCCCGGCCGGGGCGATGAGTGCGGCGCAGCAGGCGTTCATGGACCGTCTCGATGCGCTGCGGGTCGCGCTCAACCGCAAGCTGATGCTGGGCCTGGTCGAGTGCGAGGCGCACTACGCGGTGTATCCGCCCGGCGCCGGCTACGCGCGGCACCTGGATCGCCTGCGCGACAGCGACGCGCGGGTGGTGTCGGCGGTGTTCTACCTCAACGAGAGCTGGCAGGAAACCGACGGCGGCGCGCTGCGGCTCTATCTGGAAGACGGCGGGTACCGCGACATCCTCCCGCACGCCGGCAGCCTGTTGCTGTTCCTCTCCGCGCAGTTCGAGCACGAGGTGTTGCCGGCCACGCGCGACCGCCTGAGCATCGCCTGCTGGATGCGGCAGCGCGCGCTCGGCGCGGCCGGCTGAGCATCTGTTCGACATCTCCGCCTAGGGGGAATCGGCACCGAGTAACTCGATCTCGGCCAGGACGCGCCTGGCGTTCGTCGTCGCCGCGTCGACCTGCAGGCGGTAGTACGCGTACTCGCCCGGTTCCCGCACGGCGAAGGCGCGGGTCTGTTGCGGCCAGGCGAAGCGTTCGTCGTGGCGCGTATCGAGGGTGGACCAGTGCTGCCCGTCGGCGGATCCCTGCAACCGCCAGGCCGATGGCACCGCGGCCGTGCTGCCCGCGGTCAGCGTAAGCATCGTCACCCGGCGCGGCAGCCCGAAGTACCAGTCGATCGTGGCCGTGGCGGTGGGCCACGCCACTTCGGTGCCGGAGTCGTTGTCGAACAGCAGTGGCAGGCCCGGGATGACGGGGATGCTGCGAGCCCGGCCCAGTCGCTTTTCGACGAGATCGTGCAACGGTTGCGGCCGGCCATCGCCGGTGAGCGACGGCGGCAAGGCGTCTTCGTCGCTGGCCCAGCGCGACGGGCGCGGCCCCATCGTGAATTCCAGCGTGGCGCCCTGCGCCAGCAGCGCGTGCGGCAGGGTCAGCCGGTGCCATGGCCGGCCGTTCACACGCAATCCCTGCACGTAGCGGTTGCGGTCGCTGACCGCAGGCGCGTCGATCACCAGGTGCTTGCCGTTCTCCAGCGCGATGTCCATGTGCGGGAAGTACGGCGCGCCGATCACGTATGCCGGCGTGCCCATGCGCAGCGGATAGAAACCGGCGGCGCTGAACAGGTACCAGGCGGACATCTCGCCGTTGTCCTCGTCGCCCGGGTAGCCCTGGCCGATCTCGCTGCCGACGTAGAGGCGGCTCAGCACGTCGCGCACCTTGTCCTGCGTCTTCCACGGCTGGCCCGCGTAGTCGTACATGTAGATGATGTGGTGAGAGGGCTGGTTGCTGTGGCCGTACTGGCCCATGCGCACGTCGCGCGCCTCCAGCATCTCGTGGATCGGCTCGCCGTAGCTGCCGACGTGGAACTCGCCGGGCGTGGCGAAGAACGCATCAAGCTTCGCCGCCAGCGCGGCGCGGCCGCCGTACAGCGCGGCCAGGCCAGCGCCGTCCTGCGGCGCGTGGAAGGCCATGTTCCAGGCGTTGGTCTCGGTGTAGTCGCCGCCCCAGCGCAGCGGGTCGAAATGTTTCGGGTCGTAGCGCCACGTGCCGGCGGCGTCGCGACCCACGAAGAAGCCGACGGCGGGATCGAACAGGTTCGCGTAGCCCAGCGCGCGCTGGCGGAAGTACGCCGCGTCATCGGCGTAGTGCGCGGCGTACGGGTCGTCCGCGGCCGGCGCGGCCGCCAGCGCGGCCGCGAGATTGCCGATCGCGAAGTCGTTGATGTAGCCGTCCATCGACCAGGACAGGCCTTCGTCGACGCTGCTGTCGGTGTAGCCGTTGAAGATGGCGTGTTCCAGCCCCTTGCGGCCGGTGCCCGCGAGCGGGCTGACCACGGTGGCATCCTTCAGCGCGGACTGGTAGAACGCGCGCACGTCGAAGTTGCGCACGCCCTTCAGCCACGCGTCGGCGAATGCCACGTCGGCGCTGGTGCCAACCATCAGGTCGGCGTAGCCGGGCGACGACCAGCGTGCGATCCAGCCGCCGTCGCGGTACTGCTGCACGAAGCCGTCGATCATTTCGCCAGCTTTGGTCGGCGTGAGCAGCACGTAGGCCGGCCACGCGGTGCGGTAGGTGTCCCAGAAGCCGTTGTTGACGTAGGGCTTGCCGTCGACGACGCGCGCGCCGGTCTGCGTAGGCGTGTCCGGGCCGACCGGCGCGGAGAACGGGCTGGCGTAGCGGTAGTGCGGCTGCGTCACCGTGCCGGTGTTCTCGTAGGCGGCGTTCGGATACAGGAACAGCCGGTACAGGTTGGAGTACAGCGTGGTCAGCTCGTCGCGGCTGGCGCCGCGCACCTTGACGATGCCGAGCTGCGCATCCCACTGCCGCTGCGCGCGTTCGCGCACGTCGTCAAAGGTTTCGTGCGGTGCGATCTCCAGTGCCAGGTTGCGCCGCGCCTGTTCCAGGCTGATCAGCGAGGTGGCGATGCGCAGGTTCAACACTTTCGTCTTCGTGGTGTCGAAGCCGAACCAGGCGGCCACGCGGTCGCGGCCTTCGCCGCGAAGCCGGCCGCTCTCGCGCACCGGCCGGTCGAGCGTGCCGTAGAAGAACAGCCGGGTGGCGCCGGCGGAGAGCCGGCTTTTCACGTCGGACCAGCCGCTGAAGCTGCGCCCGGACGGATCCAGCACGATGCCGCCGCGGTCGTCGCGATTGTCGAACACCAGCTGCGCGCGGTCGCCGCTGAAGGTGAAGCGGAACATCGCGGCGTGGTCGGTCGGCGCGATCTCGGTGACGATGCCGTTGTCGAAGGCGACGCGATAGGTGTGGGCGTGCGCGGTCTCGTTCGCATGGCTGAAGCTCAGCGCGCGCGCCGCACGATTCGCGCTCGGCGCGCCGCGGGCCACCGCGGCCGGCATCAGCTGGAAGGTCTGCCGGTCACCCATCCACGGACTCGGTTCGTGCGACAGCGCGAAGGCTTCCAGCCGCGGGCGGTTGTCGGCGCCGTTGCGCTGCTGGTACTGGTAGATCCAGTTCGAGCCGGCATCGGTCACCGGCGTCCAGAAGTTGAAACCGTGCGGCACGGCCACCGCGGGAAAGTTGTTGCCGCGCGAGAAGCGGTCGTTGGAGTTCGTGCCGCGGCGGGTGTCGACGAAGTCGCTGGGCCGCCGGCGCGTATCGGCGGGCGAGGCGCCGAGGCGCAGGTCGTCCAGGTAGCCCTCGAAGCTGGCGGCCGGACCGTCGTGCATCAGCACGATGCGCTTGATCGTGCGCCCGGCGGCGACCGCGCCCACGTCGATCGACAGGTAGTTCCACTGGTCCGGATACAGCGTGCGGCCGTCGCCCTGCGCGCGCGCCGAGGCGCCGACCCGATGCTGGTCGCGTGCGCCGCGGGTGGACAGCCGGCTGCCGTCGTCGAACAGCAGGTCCACCGCCACATAGGTGGAAGGATTGCGCAGGTCGCCCGCATTCGACACCGGGAAGATCAGGTACGACAGCTGCGTGTCCGCCTGCACCGGCAGGTTCACCGCATACAGTTCCGCCGTCTGCGGGCCACCCGCGCTGCCGCGATAGTGCAGCGCATGCAGCCCGCTGAAGCCGACCCCGGGCTTGGCGGTGAGCGCCGCCGCTGCCGCGGGGCCCCCGGCCACTTCGGCGGAGAACGACGACGGGGCCGGCGATGCCATGGGTGCCGGCTCCGCCGGCTCGAACGAGCGCAGGAACGTTGCTCCGGGCGTGGCCGCGATCGCCAGCATCGGCACCGCGCAGGCCAGCCATAGCCCGCGGCGCAGGTGGCGGCGGGCATGGGCGAATGTCGTCGATGGCAATGCGGTCACGGCCAGCCTCGGTGTCGATGAGAGCAACGGTATTTCGTGCGGTCGCGCCGGCCGGCATGTGATGGCCAGAGGCATGGAAACGCCGGCATGACGGGATTTGTATCGATCCAAATTTGTTCTGTCAAACCGCGCCGCAGCATTCGCGGCGGACCGGACGGCAGCCCGGTCAGCTGGTGGCCGGGGCGGCGTCCGCCACCGCATTGAAGCGCGTGGCGATGTAGTCGTCGGTGTAGCTGGTCATGCCGTAGCCGCGGATGAAACCGCAGTGGCCGCCGTACGGCGCGATGTCCAGCTCGACGTTGGCCGGCAGTTCGAGCTTCTCGAAGCCGCTGACCGGGATCACCGGATCGTCCTTGGCGGTGAGGATGGTGGCGGGAATCTGCATCGCCTGCATGATGTCGCCGGCCACCGAATAGCCGTCCAGATACTGTTGCAGCGACTTGAAGTCGGTATGCCGCCGTACCATCGACTCGGTCAGCCCGCGCAGATGCTGGTTCAACTCGGACATCTCGAAATACTGGTGCTGCGGGAACGCCTTCTGCTTGGCCAGCAGCGAGTGCCGCCACTTGCGCATGAAGTACGCCTGGTAGAACCACGGCGCGGATTCCTCCAGCGAGAACAGGCCCTCGCCGGGGTCGATGATCGGGCACACCGCCAGCACGTAGCTCAGCGGGACGCCGACCAGCGAGGTCTGCATCGCCGCGCGCAGCGCGAAATTGCCGCCCAGCGAAAAGCCGGCCAGCGCCATCGGCCGCGCCGGCCAGCGCTCGGCGATGTCGCCCAAGGCGTGCACCACCTCGTCGAGGCGGCAGGAGTGGAACAGCGCCTCGTTGAGCCCGTGGCTGTCGCCGTGGTCGCGGAAGTTCAGCCGGAAGATGTCCCAGCCGTCGGCGAGCAGGCGGCTGCCGGTCTGCAGCACATAGGTGGAATCGACGCTGCCTTCCCAGCCATGGAACAGCACGGCCAGGCCGCGCGACTGCGCCCGGGTCTGCTGCGCGGTATACGCGCCGGTGAGGCGCACGCCGCCGCCGCCGTCGACCACCACCGCCTCGGCGCCCTGCAGCACGGTTTTCGCGGCGCGCGGCAACAGGAGGCGGCGCACCCCGCTGGAGGACAGCATGGTCTGGATGTGACCACTGCGCAGCGGCCAGGGCGGTCGGAAATCCTTTCCGTGCAGCAGGCTCATCCGGGGCGGTCTTCCAGCGCGGCGGCGATGCGTTCGCGCGACAGCTCGGCCATGCGCCGGCGTGCATCCGGTGCGGCCGGTACCGGCGCCAGGAAGTGCACCTCGGCATCCATCGGCGCCTCGCCCAGCATGCGCACGATGTTGTGCAGGAAACTCTCGTCCTCGCGGAAGCCGGCATCGATCGCTCGGCGTCCGTCGCGGGCGAAGCGCAACGCCACCGGCTGCACCGGCACTTCGGCATCCAGCGCGGCCTGGAAGATGCGCGCGTGGAAGATCTTCAGCACGCCGTTGTAGCCGGTGCCGCCTTCCGGGAACACCGCCACCGAACGGCCGCTGCGCATCCGCTCGACCATCGCCTGCATCACCGTGGACAGCGAATGGTTGCTGCCGCGGCGATGGAAGATGGTGCCGCCGTTCCGTGCCAGCCAGCCGACCAGCGGCCAGCCGGCGATCTCCGCCTTGGCCACGAAGCAGGCAGCGCGCTGGCTGTGCAGCATCACGATATCGATCCACGAGGTGTGGTTGGCGACGAACAGCACCGGGTCGCGCTGCGCCTCGCCGATGCGCACCGAGCGCAGGCCGAAGACACGCAGCAGATTGACCGACCACCAGCGGATCATGCGGTGCGCGAACGGCTCACGGCCGTTTTTCATCACCACATGCTGGTTCCAGCTGAGGATCAGCGAGCACAGCAGGATGCCCAGCACGATGTGCAGCAGCAGCAACGGCACCCGCCACAGGTAACGCAGCGGGCGCAGCAGGTCGCGGTCGGGCTCGGTGGCGGTATCGATGCTCATCAGTCGGTTAGTTTAGCGTCAGTTGATGCGCGCGAGAGACTCAACGTTCGAGCTGGGCCAGCGGCAACGACGGCGAACGCTTCACCGTGCGCAGCACGAAACTGGAATTGACGTCGGCCACCCCCGCGGCGTTCAGCAGATGATCGAGCAGGAAGCGCGAGAAGTCCTTGAGGTCGGCCACATAGACATGCAGCAGGTAATCCATGTCGCCGGTCAGCGCGTGGCAGGCGACCACCTCGTCCCAGCCGTTGACGTGCTCGACGAAGCCTTCGATCGCCGCGCTCTCGTGCTTGGTCAGCTGCACCCGCACGAACGCCTGCAGGCCGAGCCCCACCGCCTGCGGATCGACCTGCGCGGCATAGCCGGTGATGACCCGATCCGCCTCCAGCCGCTGCAGCCGGCGCAGGCAGGCCGACGGCGACAGGCTGACCCGCTCGGCCAGTTCGGCGTTGGTGATGCGGCCTTCGCTCTGCAGCACGGCGAGCATGCGCAGGTCGGTGCGGTCGAGTGTCGTCATGTGCAATAAACCTCACACAATGCATCGATTCAAGCAAGAATAGTGCATTCACTACGCCAATCAGGGCAACAAAACAACCCTGGTGCGGCGAAACCGCCGTATGCTGGAAGCCTGCCCAAGCCGCATCGGAGTACGCCATGGACACGCCCCGCAAAGTCGAACACCAGCAGACCGACCGCGGCTACGTGCCGGTGTACGCCACCGGCGTGGTCGAGCAGCCGTGGGCCAGCTACAGCAAGACCGACCACGAGGTGTGGGACACCTTGTACAAGCGCCAGCGTGAGCTGCTGCCCGGGCGTGCCTGCAAGGAGTTCATGGCCGGCGTGGAGCGCTTCGGCCTCGGCGACGGCGGCATCCCGAAATTCGCCGAGCTGAACAAGGTGCTTGGCGCCGCCACCGGCTGGGAGCTGGTGGCGGTGGAAGGCCTGCTGCCGGACGAGGTGTTCTTCGACCACCTGGCCAACCGCCGCTTCCCGGTCAGCTGGTGGATCCGCAAACCCGACCAGCTCGACTACCTCAGCGAACCGGACCTGTTCCACGACCTGTTCGGCCACGTGCCGCTGCTGCTCAATCCGGTGTTCGCCGATTACATGCAAGCCTACGGCCGCGGCGGCATGAAGGCATTCGCGATCGGCCCCGACGCGCTGATGAACCTGACCCGCCTGTACTGGTACACGGTGGAGTTCGGCCTGATCAACACCAGCGAGGGCATGCGCATCTACGGCGCCGGCATCGTCAGCTCCAAGGGCGAGTCGATCTACAGCCTGGATTCGCCCTCGCCGAACCGCATCGGCTTCGGCCTGGAACGCGTGATGAGCACGCGCTACCGCATCGACACCTACCAGCAGACCTACTTCGTGATCGACAGCTTCGAGCAGCTGTTCGAGGCGACCCATCCCGACTTCACGCCGATCTACGCGGAGCTCAAGCAACAGCCCGCACATGCGGCCGGCGACGTGCTGGACAGCGACCGCGTGTTCACCCGTGGCGATCGCGTGGGCTGGGCCACCAACGCGGATACCTGAGCGCGGATCAGCGCAGCGTCGCGTCCAGCCAGGGCTTCACCACCCCGATCCACAGTGCATAGCCCTGGCGGTTCATGTGCAGGCCATCGGCGATGAACCATCGCGACTGCGGCTGGCCGTCCTTGCCCAACATGGGCGTAAAGACGTCCAGATAAGCAACGCCCGTCTGGTTCGCCGCGTACGATCGCACCAGCGCATTCGCCTCGCGGATCTTCGGCAACAGCGCCTGGCGCGCCACACTGGGCTTGATCGCGATGAAGGCGATCGGCACGCCGGGATCGAGCGAACGCGCCTTGCGCACGAAGGCGGCGAAGTCATCGCGCACGTGTGCCGGGCTGTCGCCGTCCTGCAGGTCGTTGTCGCCGGCGTACATCACGATCGCGCGCGGATGGTACGGCGCCACGATGCGGTCGGCGAAGAAGGTGGCATCGTCGATCTCCGAGCCGCCGAAGCCGCGGTTGAGCGTGCGCACGCCGGGGAAATCCGCCGCCAGCGAGGTCCACATGCGGATCGACGAACTGCCGATGAACAGCACCGCGCCAGGCGCCGGCGGATGCGCGCGGTCGCCGGCCTGGAATGCGGCGATCTCGGCGTTCCATTGCGCGTGGTCGTTCTCGCGGTTGTCGCGCGCCGCCGCCAGCAACGGCCACAGCAGCAGGAACAGCAGCAGATTGCGCAGGGTCTTCATCGGCTCGCCTCGTCGGGTACGCCCACAGCCTAGCGCTGCCGCGGCAACTCCGAAACCGCCAGCACCTGCGCGATGCGCGTGCCGTCCCAGCGGTACACCAGATGCTGCGCCTGCGTGCACGGCGCCACCGCGTCGGGCTGAAACGCGGCCAGGCATTCGCCGCCGCGATGGCGGGCGCTGTCGTAGACGATGCCGTTGGAGCCCGCATCGCGCAGCTCGCGCGCCAGTTTGACGCTGGCCGTATAGGCGTCCGGATCGTGCTCGGCCTTCCAACCGCCGCGGATATCGTGCAGCTTGCTGTCGACGCTGGTGCGGTAACAGCGCATCTCGATGTCGCAGACCGGTTCGGCGGTGGCGGCAAGGAAGCGCTCGCGGTGATACACGGTTTCCTCGACCGCGGTGGCGACGCTGTGCGCGGCGTAGAACACGCCCCACGTGCCGTCGGAGAAGCGGCTGCCCTCCGGGTTGAGATGGGTGAACGCGGCCATCACCGGCGTGGAGCCCGGCCCGCTGATGCGATGTTCCCGCGGCACCTGTTTCAGCGCGCCGGCTTCCTCGCGCAGGCGCGGATTGGTCAGCGCCTCGATCGCGAACAGCGCGTCGAGGTCGGCCGGGTCGGCGATGCGGTCGTACACCCCGACCGGCGGAAAGCGGCTGGGCACGATGCGGTAGGCCTGGTTCCAGCGGATGCGTTTGACGGGCGGCAGTTCAATTGGCATCAGGGCTCCCTAATGTGCTCCCTTCCAGCCTCCCTGCTTGCAGGGGGAGGAGCCAAGCGTGTCTCGCAACCGTCTCGTCGATCGCGACCGCGCATGCGCTTCGCTCAGCCGCGCTGCGCATCCAGGTACTGGCGCACCACATACAGGTCGGCGACGTTGCCGGACAGCATGCGTTCCAGCGCGGAGTGGCCGCCGAACAGCGGCGCCGTGTTCGGCTTGTGCAGCCAGGCATCGGCCTGGGCCGGATCCGGGAACAGGATCTGCAGCGACTTCCAGATGCCCAGCAGGTAGCTGATCCGCTCCAGCGTGTCGCGTCCCAGGGCACCGCCCTGCTGGCGCTTCCACTTGTAGAAGGTCGACTCCGGCGGATCGCCGAGCAGCCTGCGCTGGTCGGCGATGCGCAGTTTCCAGTGCTCGGCGAGCTTGAAGAACGCACGCAACGCCGGATCGGCGAGCGTATCCGGCGCTGCATGACGCGGCGCGACTTCGGCGATGCGGGTCGAATGAGCAGTCATGGCACTCGCTCTCCCTGTGAAGTTACGTGAAATATTACTCCATAAATGCAGTAAAGGCCAACGGGCCGCCGCCCCGGATTCAATGCCCTGAAATGCCGCTCGCCTTCGCGCAGTCGCACGCGTAGTCCGGCTCCGGGCCGCCGTCGGCGATGAAGCGGTCGATGCGCTGCTGCAGCACCGGCAGCGGCACCGAGCCGGTGGACAGCACGGTGTCGTGGAAATGGCGCAGGTCGAACTTCGCGCCCAGCGCCTGCTCCGCCTTCGCGCGCAACTCGCGGATCTTCAGGTAGCCCAGCTCGTACGACAGCGCCTGGCCCGGCCAGCTGATGTAGCGGTCCACTTCGTTGGCGATTTCGCGCGCGGACAATGCGGTGTTTTCGGTCAGGTAGTCGATCGACTGCTGGCGCGTCCAGCCGAGATGGTGGATGCCGGTATCGACCACCAGCCGGCAGGCGCGCCACATCTGGTAGGTGAGGTAACCGAAGCGCTCGTACGGCGTGTGGTAGATGCCCATCTCGTCGCCGAGGTATTCCGAGTACAGCCCCCAGCCCTCGCCGTAGGCGGAGATGTAGCTGTTGCGGCGGAACGCGGGCTGGTCGTGCTGCTCGTCGGCCAGCTCCAGCTGCAGCGCGTGGCCGGGATAACTCTCATGCAGGGTCAGCGCCGGCACGTTGAACAGCGGCCGCGACTTCAGGTCGTAGGTGTTGACCAGGTAGGTATCCGCGCCGCCGCGGCCGGAGGTGTAGTACGGCGCGATGTCGTCCGGCACCGGCTTGATGGTGAAGTGCGCGCGCGGCAAGTGGCCGAAGTAGCGCGGCATCTGGCCGTCCACCTGCTTGGCCACCCAGGCGCTGCGCATCAGCAGCTCTTCCGGCGTCTTCGCATAGAACTGCGGGTCCGTGCGCAGGAACTGCAGGAAGTCGGTGAAGCTGCCCTTGAAGCCGGTGTCCTGCATCACCTCCAGCATCTGCGCATGGATCTTCGCCACCTGGTCGAGGCCGATCCGGTGGATCTCGTCGGGATCGAGGTCGAGCGTGGTGTACTCGCGGATCTGCTGGCGATAGAACGCCTTGCCGTCCGGCAGCGCCTCGGCCGCCAGCGTGGTGCGCGCCTGCGGCACGTATTCGTCGCGGAAGAACGCCAGCAGCTTCGCGTAGGCGGGAATCACCTCGTCGCGGATGTGGCGCAACGCCTGGCCCTGCAGCGCCTGCGCGCGGTCGGCCGGGATCGTCGCCGGCAGTTGCTTGAATGGCTCGTAGAAGCTGCTCTGGGTCGGATCCTTCAGGTCGGCCACCGCGGCGATCGACACGTCGCGCCCGTCCAGCACCGCACGCGGCACGCTGAAGCCGCGCTTGAGGCCGGCGCGCATGTTCGCGATCTGCTGGTCGAAGTAGGCCGGGATCTGGCCGAGCCGGTCGAGGTAGCGGTCGTAATCGGCGGACGTGCGCAAGCGGTCGCCGCCCAGCACGTAGCCGATGTCGGACCAGAAGGCGGAGTCGCTGTTGAACGGCATCTGCCAGGTCTTGAACTGCTGCCCGGCGACGAAGTTGCCGATCTGCTCGCGGTAGATCGCGTAGTTCACCCGGTTCGCCGGCGACAGCTGCGCGGCGTCGACGCCGGCCAACCGCTTCAGCACGCCCTGCCAGTAGTCCAGCCGCCGCTGCTGGCTGGCCGCGTCGACCTGGTCGAGCCGCCCGCTGTTCAGCTGCGGCTCGCCGGAAGTGCTGATCCCGGCCTGGCCGGTGCGCCAGGCCCACTCGGCGCTATAGATGTTCTTGAAACGCGCATCGGCGCTGGCGGCGGTGCTGGCCGGGGGCGTGCTTGCGGCGTGCAGCGGCACGACGCTGCAGGCCAGCGCGAGCGCGGCCAGCCGCGCCATAATCAGGGGCTTGTTCACACGGATTCCTTGTTGCGGGACGACGTCGGCATGCATTACGCGAAGTGACATGGACGCCTATCCTCGCCTTCATCCCGCGGCATGGCAACACGATCCAGCGCTCAGCCGAGATCGAGCTTGCCCACGCCGACCGCGCTCAGGTAGGCGGCCAGGTTGCGTTCGTCGGTCTCCACGAAGACTTCGTCGCTCGGCACGCAGGCGGCGATCCGGTCCGGGCGGAAATTGCGGAAGTCCTGGCGCAGCCGGCACCACGCGCCCAGCGTCCACTTGCCGCCCCAGAACGACAGGCACAGCGGCTCGACCTCGCGCGTGCTGGCGTTGCCGCTCTCGTCGCGATACTCCAGCCGCAACACCCGGTTGCCCAGGATCGCCGCATGCAGCCGGTCGATCAACGCGGCGAAATCCTCGCGGTGCTGGTCGCGCCACACCGGTGCGAAGATCCGCGTGCGCGTGGCGCGCTCGCGCAACTCCGGCGGCAGCACCGCCTCGATCTTCAGCAGGGCGGACTGCGCGCTTTCGGCCAGCTGGGTGCCGGCGAACGCGCGCACGAAGCGCGAGCCGACCACCAGAGCCTCGAGCTCGTTCGCGGTGAACATCAGCGGCGGGATGTCCGAACCCTTGCGCAGCACGTAGCCGACGCCGGCCTCGCCCTCGATCGGCACGCCGGACAATTGCAGGTCGGCGACGTCGCGGTACACGGTGCGCAGCGAGACGCCCAGCGTCTGCGCCAGCGAGCGCGCCTGCAGCGCGGTACGCCGGCCGCGCAGGGCGTGGATGATGAGGAACAGGCGATCGGCTCGGCGCATCCGTGCATCATCGCCGAGGCGGACGATGGCGAACAGCGCCGGAGGTCACGGCTCATGGCATCAGGCCGTCTGCGTGGCCAGCAACTCGGCATCCTTCGCCGCGGCACGCTGCATCGCCGGGCGCGCCAGCACGCGATCGATGTAGGCGCGGATCACCGGCAGTTCCGGCACCAGCTTGAACATGGTGGTCCAGTTCAGCGCGGTACCCCACAGCACGTCGGCCGCGCTGAAGGTGTCGCCGAGCAGGTAGGGGCCTTTTTCCAGCTGCTCGGTGAGCGTCTTCAGCATGGTGTCGTAGTCGCCATAGCCGCAGGTCGAGGGCGGCGCCGGCTCGCGCTGCATCGACCTGTCGGTCACCGCCGGCTCGAAGCACGAGCCGTAGAACACCAGCCAGCGCAGGTACGGTCCGCGCAACGGGTCACCGAGTGGCGGCGCCAGTTTCGCCGCGGGGTAGAGGTCGGCCAGGTAGATGAACACCGCCGGCTGTTCGGTGACCAGCGCGCCGCCGTGATGGATAGCCGGCACCTTGCCCATCGGGTTGACGGCGAGATACGCCGGCCCGCGCTGCTCGCCGGCCTTCAGGTTGAGCACGTGCAGGTCGTAGTCGGCGCCGAGTTCCTCGAGCAGCGCACGGGTACCGGCGGAGCGGCTCTGTGGCGAATGGAAGAAGGTGACGCGGGGTGTCGTGTCCATGCTGGATGCTCCTGGTCGATACGCTGATTCAGTCCTGCGGAAGCTGGCAGACCGCCTCGATGTTGTGCCCGTCCGGGTCGATCACGAAGGCGGCGTAATAGTTCGCGTGATAGTGCGTGCGCAGGCCCGGCGCGCCGTTGTCGCTGGCGCCGGCGAGCAGCGCGGCGGTGTGGAAGGCATCCACCTGCGCGCGGTTGCCGGCGACGAAGGCCACGTGCAGCGGGGTCGGTGCCGCCGGGCTCTCGGCCAGCCAGAACTCCGGCTCGTCGCGGCCCATGCCGATTTCGCCGGGATATTCCTTCACCACGGCGATGCCCAGCGGGGCCAGCGCCGGGCCGAAGAAGGCGTGACTGCGGGCGAGGTCGCTGACCGGCAGGCTGATGTGGTCGATGATCATGGAAACCCTGTTGGTGTGGTCGACATCAGCGATGCCGCGTTTCGCGCCGGCGCCGACGTCAATTGTCGTGGCCGGTCCCGGTCGTCACTTGCCGCGGGGACGGAAGACGATGTGGGTCAGCGCGGCCAGCAGGATGCGCCGGCGCGGTCGGGGCGGACACGGCGATCCCGCCGCACCATCCGTGGGATCGGCCTTGGGCAGCTTGTACTGTCCGTCCAGCAGCAGGCCATTCAGATAAAGCGGGCGGTAGGCCATCAGGGTGCGTTGCAGTAGTGAATGCATGGTCTTCTCCTCACGCCGCCATGGCTTCGCCGACGCACCAGGGCGGCAGCTGGGCATGCTTGAACAGGCGGTACCAATGTTCGCGATCGCTGGGGCTGTACAGGTCGAGCGTGCGGATCACCTCGCGGGCGAATTCCACGCTGCCGAGGTGGCTGGCGCTGATCACGCCGCCGTCGCTGACCGCCAGCACCTCGCTGTCGTATTGCTCGACGCCGGCATAACCGGGCACCTGCGCGGCGATCTGCCCATTCCAGTTGCCGGTGTGACGGCAGTGGTCGAGCAGGCCGGCGCGGGCCAGCGCGAGTACGCCGCTGTCGATGCCGGCCACCGGCGCGCCGGCCGCATACAGCTGGCGGATCGCCGCCACCGCCGGATCGCCTTCGCCGCGTTGCCACAGGTGGCCGCCGGGCACGATCAGCAGCGCCGCCCGCTTGAAGTCGAGCCGGGCCAGCGACAAGTCGGGCTGCACGCAGAGCCCGCCCATCGAGGTCACCGGCGCCCGCGAGAAACCCACCGTCTGCACCTGCCAGTCGCCGGGACGACGGATCTCGCACAGTGCCAGCGCGGCCTGCCAGTCGGCGAAGCCATCGAATACCAGGAAATAAACCGTATCGCGCATGTCGTGTCCCTCCGCTATGGAGGTACAGCTTGCCCGCCCCCTGCTGCCAACGTGCTGTCAGTAGCCGGGCCGAATACGGGCCGCGGACGGCGCCGGGCTGGCACCGTTCAGCCGGAGCCGGGACAATACGCGTTCCTTCTGCCACGGACCCGACATGAAGCCCATCTCGCTGATCCAGTTCCTGATTGAGGAACGCCGCGCCGGCCACATCAATGCCGAACTTTCGCTGCTGATCGAAGTGGTCGCGCGCGCCTGCAAGCGCATCGCGGTGGCCACCAACAAGGGCGCGCTGGGTGGTGTGCTGGGCATGGCCGGCAGCGGCGACGCGCTGAGCATGAACATCCAGGGCGAGGCGCAGAAGAAGCTCGACGTGATCTCCAACGAGATCCTGCTGGAAGCGAACGCCTGGGGCGGCCACCTCGCCGCCTGCGCCTCGGAGGAAATGGAAGACCCGCAGCAGATCCCGGACGGCTATCCGAAGGGCCAGCACTTGCTGCTGTTCGATCCCCTGGACGGCTCCTCGAACATCGACGTGAACGTTTCCGTCGGCACCATCTTCTCGGTACTGCGCTGCCCCGACGGCGTGACCGAACCGAAGGCCGAACATTTCCTGCAGCCGGGCACCACCCAGCTCGCCGCCGGCTACGTGGTGTACGGCCCGGCCACCGTGCTGGTGCTGACCTTCGGCCACGGCACCCACGAGTTCACCCTGGACCGCGAAGTCGGCAGCTTCATCCTCAGCCGGCGCGCCATCCGCATTCCGGTCGAGACCGCCGAGTTCGCCATCAACATGTCGAACCAACGCCACTGGCAGGCGCCGATGCAGCGCTACGTCGGCGAGCTGCTGGCCGGCAAGGACGGCCCGCGCGGCAAGGACTTCAACATGCGCTGGGTCGCCTCGATGGTGGCCGACGTGCACCGCATCGTGACCCGCGGCGGCGTGTTCTATTACCCGCTGGACGCGAAGATCCTCCAGCAGGGCGGCAAGCTGCGGCTGATGTACGAGGCCAACCCGATGGCCTTCATCGTCGAACAGGCCGGCGGCACGGCGACCACCGGCCGCAGCCGCATCATGGAGCTGCAGCCGACCGGATTGCATCAGCGCGTACCGGTGTTCCTCGGCTCGAAGCAGGAAGTCGAACTGGCCACGCACTACCACCAGGAGGCCGACGGCGCAGTTGGCTGACGCTCTGCTCCCTCCCCTGCAAAGCAGGGGAGGGCCGGGGAGGGGTCGCTCTTCGCCCCAACATCAAAAGCACCCCCTCCCGACCTCCCCCTGCCTTGCAGGGGGAGGAGACTGATCCTGAACTTCCCGCCACTATCGACCCATGCCCCTTCGCCGCCTGCTGCCACTGTTTGCCACGCTCCTGTTGAGCGGCTGCTTCCATGCCAGCAAACCTGTGCCACCACCGATCGTCGCGCCGCCGCCGGTGAAGCTGAAAATCGGTTTGGCCCTCGGCGGCGGTGCGGCCAAGGGCTTCGCGCACATCGGCGTGATCAAGATGCTGGAGGCCAGCGGCATCCACCCGGACGTGGTCGCCGGCACCAGCGCCGGCAGCGTAGTCGGCGCGCTGTACGCCAGCGGCATGGACGCGTTCGCGCTGCAGCAGACCGCGTTCGGTCTCGATGAGGCGAAGATCCGCGACGTGCGGCTGTTCTCCGGTGGCCTGGTGCAGGGCCAGGCGTTGCAGGATTACGTCAACCAGCTGCTGCACAAGCAGCCGATCGAGCAGCTGAAGATGCCGTTCGCCGCGGTGGCGACCGAGCTGGAAAGCGGCACGCGCACGGTGTTCGTGCGCGGCAATACCGGCCGCGCCGTGCGCGCGTCCTCGAGCATCCCCGGCGTGTTCGAGCCGGTCGAGATCCACGGCAAGCATTACGTCGACGGCGGCGTGGTCAGCCCGATCCCGGTCGACGCGGCGCGCCAGCTCGGCGCCGACTTCGTGATCGCGGTGGACATTTCCGCCGCACCCGACGGCAGCAACCCGCAGGGCATGATGAACATCGTCGGCCAGTCCATCGACATCATGGGCCGGCAACTGGCCGCGCAGGAAAGCGCGCGCGCCGACGTGGTGATCCGGCCCGACCTGCGCGGCATCGGTCCGACCGCTTTCGAGCAGAAGAACCAGGCTATCCTCGAAGGCGAGAAGGCCGCGCTGGCGGCGATGCCGGCGATCCGCGCCAAGCTTGCCGCGATGCTCGCGGCGCGCCGGGCCGCCGCGGCCACGGCCGCGCCCTGAGCCATGCCGTCCTGCACTTGGCGCAGGTGACCCGCGGGTTGTAGCGTGCGGATTCCCCGTGCCGGAATCCTCCCCATGCTGAAACGCCCGCACCTGCCCGCTCCCTTGTTGCTGCTGGCCCTCGCGCTGGCGCCGAATGCCTTCGCCGCCGCGCCCGAGGTCGATCCGCGCATCGAACAGGTGCTGGCGCAGCTGGGCAAGGCACAGTCGATCCAGGCCGTGGCGATCTCGCCGGACGGCAAACAGCTGGCGTGGGTGATTCGCCATGACGGCAAGCCGACGGTCGAGGTGGCCGATGCCGATGGCCGCCATGCGCATCGGGTCAGCGTCACGGCCAAGCCAGGCAGCTGTGCCGAATCCGACATCGCCTGGGCGCCCGATTCGCGCCGCCTTGCCTTCGTCTCCAATTGCAGTGTCGACCTCACCAGCACCAAGGTGATGCAGAACGCCATCTACCTGGCCGACACGCACGGCAACGGCGCGCCGGCGCGGCTGGCCGAACTGCAAGGCTACGTGCGTTCGCTGCAATGGACTGCCGACGGCAAGTCGCTCGGCTTCCTCTACGTGCCCGGCGCCACCCGCCACGCCAGCGCGGTGGCCGCGGCCAAGCCGGCCGCCGGCGAAATCGGCGTGAGCGGTATGGAAGTGCAACGCGTGGCCAGCCTCGACGTGGCCAGTGGCGCCCTGCGCGAGCTGACCCCGGCCAGCATGTACGCGTACGAATTCGACTGGTCGCCGGACGGTTCGCGCATCGCCTATACCGCCGCGCCGCCGCCGGGCGACAACAACTGGTGGATCGCGAAGCTCTACGTGCAGAGCGCGCAAGCCGACGCCGGCGCCAGCGTGCTGGTCGATCCGGCCGGCACCGACAGCGGCTCCCTGCACGGCTTGCAGATCGCCTTGCCGCGCTGGTCGCCGGATGCGGCGCGGATCGCCTTCATCGGCGGCCTGATGAGCGACCAGGGCGCCACCGGCGGCGACATCTACGCGGTGGCGGCTGGCGACGGCGCGCCGGTCAATCTCACCCCGGGCATCCGCGTCACGCCGTCGTGGCTGCGCTGGACCGGGCCGCAGTCGATGCTGGTCAGCCAGGTCAGCAACGGCCAGAGCCAGCTGGCGGATTACGCGGTTTCCGCCACGCGCGCGCAGCAGCAGCGCGTGCATTTCACCCTCCCGGCCAGCATCAGCGACGGCAGCGCGTCGATGGCGATGTCGCTCTCGGGCGACCTCAAGCGCGTTGCCTTCCTGCAAAGCTCGTACGCCGTCGCCACCGAGGTGCACGCCGGCGCGCTAGGCAGCACGCCGCCGCCGGCGGTGACCTCGTTCAATGCCGCGCTGAAGCCGGCCTGGGGCAAGGCCGAGTCGGTGGAGTGGAACAACGAGGGTTTCCACGTGCAGGGCTGGCTGCTGTACCCGGCCCACTACGATCCGAAGAAGACCTACCCGATGGTCGTGGTGGTGCACGGCGGGCCGTCGAGCGCGGTGATCCCGCGCTGGCCGGGCGTCGGCTACGGCGCCGCGCCGCTGTCCGCATTGGGCTATTTCGTGTTCGAGCCGAACCCGCGCGGCAGCTTCGGGCAGGGCGAGAAATACGTGCAGGCGAACCGCAAGGATTTCGGCTACGGCGACCTGCGCGACATCCTCGCCGGCGTCGACGCGGTGGAGAAGAAGGTCCCGGTGGACGACAAGCGGCTCGGCCTTACCGGCTGGAGCTACGGCGGCTTCATGAGCATGTTCGCGCCGACCCAGACCCAGCGCTTCCGCGCCGTGGTCGCCGGCGCCGGCATCTCCAACTGGCAGAGCTACTACGGCCAGAACCTGATCGACCAGTGGATGCCGCCGTTCTTCGGCGCCACCGTGTACGACGACCCGGCGGTGTACGCCAAGAGTTCGGCGATCAACTTCATCAAGCAGGTGAAGACGCCGATGCTGATCGTGGTCGGCGACCGCGACGCCGAATGCCCGGCGCCGCAGTCGTTCGAGATGTGGCACGCGCTGCGCGCCCAGGGCGGCACGACGTCGCTGGTGGTGTATCCGAACGAAGGGCATCACTTCGTCGACCCCGCCCACCAGCGCGACGTGCTGCAGCGAGCGCTGGGCTGGTTCACGAAATATCTGCCGGCTGGCGGCTGAGTGCATGCGACGCGGTTCCTTCCAGCCCGTGCCGGAAGGCACCGCTGCTCATGATTCGGGCGGGTCGCGCCGTCGGGTATGGGTGACCGCGCCCACGATGCCGATGCCCAGCAGCACCAGCACGCCGACGACGAGCCATTGCGTGGGCACGTGCATCAGCCACGCCGCGTAAACCAGCCCGCCGATCACCACGATCATGCCGATCAGGTAAAGCGCGAATGAGGACATCATTGCCTCCAGGGCATCGGCGGGGTTGCCGCGAAGCCTGATTTGACCCGGACCGTCATCATCGACGCGTGAACGCGGCTGGCTTCAGAACAGTTCGCCCTGCGGCGATGCCTTGCGCGGCGGCACGAAGCGCGAGGTGTCGAGGGTGAGCTCGCGGGCGCGGCCGAAGCCGTGCTTGCGGCAGGCGACGTCGAAGCGGCGGCGCAGCAGGTCGGCGAACACGCCTGAGCCGCGCATGCGGGTGGCGAAGTTGCTGTCGTAGTCGCGGCCGCCGTTCATCTGTTGCACCAGGCTCATCACGTGCTCGGCGCGCTGCGGCGCGTGCAGGGCCAGCCATTCGCGAAACAGGGCTTTCAGCTCGTATGGCAGGCGCAGCGTGGTGTAGCCGGCGCAGCGCGCGCCGGCGTCCGCGGCCTGCGCCATCACCGCTTCCATGTCGCGGTCGTTGAGCGCGGGAATGATCGGCGCCACCAGCACGCCGACCGGCACGCCGGCGTCGGCCAGGGTGCGGATCGCCTTGATCCGCCGGTGCGGCGCGCTGGCGCGCGGCTCGAGTTTCGCGGCGAGGTGGTTGTCCAGCGAATTGACCGAGACGAATACCTGCACCAGCTTTTCGCGCGCCATCGGTACCAGGATGTCGAGATCGCGCTCGACCAGCGCGTTCTTGGTCACGATGGTGCACGGGTGGTGGCATTCGGCCAGCAGCTCCAGCGCGGCGCGGGTCAATCGCCAACGTTTCTCGACCGGCTGGTAGGGATCGGTGTTGCTGCCGATGTTGATCGGGCTGATCGCGTAACCGGGCTTCGCCAGTTCCGCGCGCAGCACCTCGGCGAAGTTGCCCTTCGCGCGCAGCTTCGTCTCGAAATCCAGTCCGGGCGAGAGGTTGAGGTAGCTGTGCGAGGGTCGCGCGAAGCAGTAGATGCAGCCGTGTTCGCAACCGCGGTACGGATTGATCGCCTGGCTGAAGGCGATGTCGGGTGAGTCGTTGCGGCTGATCACGCTGCGCGCGCGTTCCTCGGTGACCTCGGTGCGCGGGCGCGGCGCATCCTCGTCCAGCAGCGCGCTCTGCCAGCCGTCGTCCTCGGCCTGGTGGCGGATGCTTTCGAAGCGGCCTTCCGGATTGGAGGCGGCGCCGCGGCCCTTGAGCAGGCGCGTCGCCGGGAGCCGTTCCAGCGGGGTCGGTGGGGGCGAGGGATCGTCCATCGGCACAGTGTCGCGCAGCGATGTCTCAGCCGTCGCGACATCTTTTCGCGGCGTGATCCGGCTCGCGCCGAACGTGCCGTGGCGGCGTTATGATGCGGCCGTCCGCCGCCGCAGGCGGCGCGTTTCCACCTGTCGGGGCTTCCTCATGCGCTGGCTGCTGCTCGCCCTTACCGTGTTTGCATTCGTGCTGTGCTTCACCCGCCACGGCGCCGGCGCTTGGGGTTTCTGGATGCTGGTCGGGCTGATCGGCATCTTCGCCACCACGCTGGCCTTCGTGCAGGCGCGCATCGCCGGCAGTGCGCGTGACGACAGCCTGTCCGAGTACGACCTGAAGCGGCTGCGCGAGGGCAAGGATCCGCTGAAGTACGGGCGCCCGGATCGGTAAGGTATCCATGATGCGGTTCGTTCCGGCTTCGTGGGGCGGGCACTGCCCGCCGCTCTTGACTGTGCGCATCGTTGAAAAGCACGGCGGGCACTGCCCGCCCTACGGATCTCTCGCGAGGTGGCCGGAAAGCATCGCGCACAGGGTGCGTTCCTACCGCTCCAGCTCGGCCACCATCGCCTCGCGCATCAGGAACTTCTGCACCTTGCCGGTCACCGTCATCGGGAACGCGTCGACGAAGCGCACGTAGTGCGGCACCTTGTAGTAGGCAAGGTGACGGCGGCAGTAATCCTGAATCTCGGCCACGCTGGCCTCGCTGCCTTCGCGCAGACGGATCCACGCGCACACCTGCTCGCCGAACTTCGCGTCGGGCACGCCGAACACCTGCACGTCGAGCACCTTCGGATGGGTGTACAGGAACTCCTCGATCTCGCGCGGATATACGTTCTCGCCGCCGCGGATGATCATGTCCTTGAGCCGGCCGACGATGCTGCAGTAGCCGTCCGCGTCGATCACCGCGAGGTCGCCGGTATGCATCCAGCGCGCTTCGTCGATGACCTCGCGAGTGCGCGCCTCGTCGTCCCAGTAGCCCAGCATCACCGAGTAGCCGCGCGTGCACAGCTCGCCCGGCGTGCCGCGCGGCACCACCCGACCGCGTTCGTCGACCAGTTTCACTTCCAGCTGCGGATGGATCCGGCCGACGCTGTCGACGCGGCGCTCCAGCGGATCGTCGGGCACGGTCTGGAAGCTCACCGGGCTGGTCTCGGTCATGCCGTAGGCGATGGTGACCTGGTCCATGTGCATCTCCTCGACCACCCGGCGCATCACCTCGATCGGGCACGGCGAGCCGGCCATGATGCCGGTGCGCAGGCTGCTCAGGTCGAACTCGGCGAAGCGCGGATGCTCGAGTTCGGCGATGAACATCGTCGGCACGCCGTGCAGGCCGGTGCACTTTTCCGTCGCCACCGTTTCCAGCGTGGCCAGCGCGTCGAAGCCCTCGCCCGGGATCACCATGCAGGCGCCATGGGTGACACAGGCGAGATTGCCCAACACCATGCCGAAGCAGTGGTAGAACGGCACCGGGATGCACAGCCGGTCATGCTCGGTGAGACGCATCGCCTCGCCGATGAACCAGCCGTTGTTGATGATGTTGTGGTGGGTCAGCGTGGCACCCTTCGGCGCGCCGGTGGTGCCGGAGGTGAACTGGATATTCACCGGGTCGTCGAAACCCAGTTCCGGCTCCACGGCATGCAGCTGCGCCAGCGCGGCTGCATCGCCGCACGCCACCAGTTGTTGCCAGCTACGCGTCCCCGCGGCCGCCACCTCGTCAAGCAGGATCACTTCGCGCAGCGCCGGCAGCCGTGCCGCATGCAACTGGCCGGGTGTGCTGGCGGCCAGTTCCGGCGCCAGCTCGCCGAGAATGTCCAGGTAATGCGAGGCCTTGAAGCGCCGCGGCAGTACCAGCGTGTGGCACGCCACCTTGGTGAGCGCATATTCCAACTCGTGCGTACGATAGGCCGGGTTGATGTTGACCAGGATCAGTCCGGCCTTCGGCGCGGCGAACTGCAGCACCACCCATTCGGCCCGGTTCGGTGACCAGATGCCGACACGATCGCCACGCTGCAGTCCCAGCGCCAGCAAGCCGGCGGCAACGCGTTCCACTTCGGCATGGAATTCGCGGTAGTTCATGCGCACGTTCTGCGCGCGCACCACCAGCGCCGGACGCTCGGGATGGGCGGCGGCGATACGGTCGACCAGTGAGCCCAGCGTGTCGCCCAGCAACGGTTTCGCGTTGGCGCCATGGACGTAACTTGGTGCGGCACTCATCGGTGCTCCCCCATAGTCATCGTGCGGAATCCGGCTGCCAGCATAGCGCCCGCGCTGGCGTCCGGATCGCCGCTGCGCGTGCATGGCGCAGGACGGGCAGCGTCACCCTTCAATCACGATCGCTGCACGGCGGAACAAGGACGCTTGCGCTAACGTCACGGCGCGGCATCCCGCCGCCCCGCATTCCCTGGGAGTTCACGATGACTGCATCCGGCTTGATCATCTTTCTGCTGATTGGTGCGATCGCGGGTTGGCTGGCCGGCCTGATCGTGCGCGGTTTCGGTTTCGGCCTGCTCGGCAATATCGTGGTCGGCATCATCGGCGCGTTCCTCGCCGGCTGGCTGCTGCCGATGCTCGGCATCGGCTTCAGTCTCGGCAGCCCGATCGTCACCAGCATCGTCTACGCGATGATCGGCGCGATCGTGCTGCTGGTGATCATCGGACTGATCAAGCGCGCCTGACGACCCGCCCGGTTCACGGCGGCAAAGAAAAACGCAGCGGCACGGGCCGCTGCGTTTTCCGTACCTTGATGGCCGCACTCAGTCGCTGAGGTCGACGTCCTTGGTTTCGCTCACGAACAGCAGGCCGATCACGAAGGTCATCATCGCGATCACCACCGGGTACCACAGGCCGGAGTAGATGTTGCCCGTGAGCGCCACGATGCCGAACGACACCGAAGGCAGGAAGCCGCCGAACCAGCCGTTGCCGATGTGGTACGGCAGGCTCATCGAGGTGTAGCGGATCCTGGTCGGGAACATCTCCACCAGCCACGCTGCGATCGGGCCGTAGACCATGGTCACGTACAGCACCAGCAAGGTCAGCAACACGATCAGCATCGGGTAGTTGGTACGCGCCGGGTCGGCCTTGGCCGGATAGCCGGCCTGGTCGAGCGAGGCACCGAGGCTGGTGGTGAACGCCTTGTTCTGCTCGGCGAAGTCCGCCTTGCTCAGGCTGCTGCCCTCGAACGCCTCGTGGCTGGCCCCGCCCACGGTCACCTTTGCCAGCGAACCGGCCGGCGCCGCCACGTTGTCGTATGGCACGCCGCGCTTGGCCAGGTAGCTCTTGGCCACGTCGCAGGAACTGGTGAAGACCTGCGTGCCGGTGAGGTTGATCTGCAGATGGCAGGTGGCCGGGTCGGCGAGCACGGTGACCGGTGCCGTGGCACGTGCCGTCTCCGCACCCGGGTTGCCGTAGTGGGTAAGCCCCTTGAAGATCGGGAAGTAGGTCAGCGCGGCGAGCAGGCAGCCGGCGAGCACGACCGGCTTGCGGCCGATCTTGTCGGACAGCCAGCCGAACACCACGAAGAACGGCGTGCCGATCAACAGTGCCGCGGCAATCAGCAGCTGGGTGGTGGTGGCGTCGATCCTCAGTGTGCTGCCGAGGAAGTACATCGCGTAGAACTGGCCGCAGTACCACACCACGGCCTGGCCGGCGGTGGCGCCGAACAGGGCCAGGATCACCAGCTTGAGGTTGCCCCAGCGCGCGAACGACTCGGTCAGTGGCGCCTTCGACTGCTTGCCCTCCTCTTTCATCTGCTTGAACACTGGCGACTCGGCCAGTTGCAGGCGGATGTACACCGATATCGCCAGCAGCAGCGACGACAGCAGGAACGGAATGCGCCAGCCCCAGTCGTCGAACTTGTCGCCGAGCAACCACTTGCAGCCCAGGATCACCAGCAGCGACAGGAACAGGCCGAAGGTGGCGGTGATCTGGATGAAGCTGGTGTACAGGCCGCGCTTGCCCTTCGGTGCGTGTTCGGCCACGTAGGTGGCCGCGCCGCCGTACTCGCCGCCCAGCGCCAGGCCCTGCAGCATGCGCAACAGGATCAGGATCACCGGCGCCGCCATGCCAATCGAGCCGTAACTGGGCAACAGGCCCACGAAGAAGGTCGACAGGCCCATGATCACGATGGTGATCAGGAACGTGTACTTGCGCCCGACCAGGTCGCCGACCCGGCCGAACACCAGCGCACCAAACGGGCGCACCGCGAAGCCGGCGGCGAACGCGAGCAGGGCGAACACCAGCTGGCTCGCCTCGTTCAAGCCCGAGAAAAACTGGTGGCCGATGATCACGGCGAGCGAGCCGTACAGATAGAAGTCGTACCACTCGAACACGGTGCCCAGGCTGGACGCCAGGATCACCCGCTTGTGGCTGACGTCGAGCTTGGCGCCAACCCCGCCGCCGGTCGCGTCAATCGCATTTGTGGCCATGATGTTTCCCCTCTCGAGATAGTGAGATGCCTCTCCCAGAAACCCTGGGGAGAAGTTGGGAGATGCGGTCGTTCCTCGAACCGGACCGCACCCCGTCATCCTCCCGACGCGACGGGAGGGTAATCAACGGGCGGCGCACGCGCGGTACGCCGCCTGAGGTTCAGAAGCGATAAAGCGCGTTGAGGCTGAACTGGTTGCCGGTGGTGGTCTTGCGATCCACGCCGTTGCTGGTGGAGTCGAGCTTGTCGTGCATCCATTCGGCACTGAGGTCATAGGAACCGGCGGTGTACTGCAGGCTCAACGCCGTCTGGCGGTTCCTGAGCAGGCCGGTCGATCCATTACCCATCCAGGTGATCACGTCGCCGCTATCGGGTTTGCTGTACGCGTAGAACGCGTACAGGCTCCAGTTCGGCGTGAAGCTGTAGCCCGCCTGCACGAAGCCGCCGCGCTCCTTGATGTCGCCGAACTGCGACATCGCGCCGAAGATCTCGCCGAGGCCGTTGCCGGCATAGGCCAGCCCCTTGAACGTCCACGGGCCGGGTTTCCACTGGCCGCCGACCTCGTAGCCCACGCTCTTCACGTCGGAACGGATCGGCGTGGGTGCGGTGCCGTCCACGCCGCGCAGGTCGACCTTGCTGTAGTGCGCGGCGAAGTACGCCAGCCAGTTCTTGTCCTGCACGTGCAGGCGCGCCTCGACTTGCGGACGGAAGCCGGCGCTGCCGGCGGTGAGGTAGTTGACGTTGTTGCCGGGCCCGCTCCAGGTGCCTTCGAACACGCCCACGTCGAGCCGCCATTGCGCGCCGGTGCTGCCGTGGTTGAGGTCCTGCATCACCACCACGCCGGGGAAGCGCCAGCCGCCGTAGCCGGAGCCGAAGCCCAGCGGGAACGCGATGTGCGCCAGCGAAGTGGGCGAGTTGTCGATCGGGAACATCAGGTCCCACTGCTGGCCGATGCGCACCGTGGTGCCGCTCTCGGGGTTGGTCAGGTCCATGTAGGCCTGGCGCAGCCGCGGCGTCGGCTGCTGCTGGCTGTACGCGCCGGTGCCGTTGAAGCCGCCGAAGAAGTCCATCTCGATGCGCCCGCCGCCGCTCCAGTTGCCGGCGAACTTGGCGCCCTTGAAATCGAGCCAGAAGCGCGTGTTGCGCACGTCGACGCCGCTCAGCGAACCCTTCGAGCCGGGTATCGGGAACAGCGCGTTCTGGCCGTTGCCGTAGGTGAAGCTCTTGTTCTGGCTGAAGGCGCTGGCGCTGACGAAGCCGTGCAGCGCCACCGACACGCCGGGGGCACTGCTGAACACCGGCGTCGCGGCGGCCGGAGCCGCCGCGACATTCTGCGCGGGTGCCGCCGGCGCTGCGGGCGCGGCTTTCTGCGCCTGGATCATCGCCTTCAATTCATTCAACTGCTGTTCGAGCTGCGCCACGCGCTGTTCGAGTTGCTGCTCGCGCGTGTCGCTCTGCGCGTGGCCAGCCAGCGGAAGCATCAGGGCGCAAGCCATGCTCAGGGCAAGCGCGGAGTAACGATGGGTGTGTCGCGTGGTCATGCGTGCGTCTCCCCGAGGTCGATGACGGGCCGAGCATGGCCATGCTGCAGCGCGGGCGACTATTCGCCATTGGTCGAACTTCGACCAAAGTCGAGCCGGCCCTGCGCCGCCGCCTCCGTATCGATCGGGCTACACTCGAAGTCCGCACACCGCCGGGCGCCGATGCCTGCCGCGGTATCCCTGTCGCCACCTTCCACGCCGAGCCAGCAGGAGCCCAGCCATGTCCAAGCTCTATCCGGTCAACCCCTCGTTTGCCGCTGCGGCGCGCCTGCGCCACGACGACTACACGCGCCTTTACGCCGAGTCGGTCAACGACCCGGAAGGCTTCTGGGGCCGCATCGGCCAGCGCCTGGACTGGATCAAGCCGCCGACGAAGATCAAGGACGTCTCGTTCGATGCCAAGGACCTGCACATCCGCTGGTACGAGGACGGCGAGCTCAACGTCTCGGCGAACTGCCTCGACCGCCAGTTGGCCGAGCGCGGCGACAAGGTGGCGATCATCTTCGAAGGCGACGACCCGAAGGCGTCGCGCAAGATCACCTACCGCGAGCTGCATGCCGAAGTGTGCAAGTTCGCCAACACGCTGAAACACCTGGGTGTGGTCAAGGGCGACCGCGTGGCGATCTACCTGCCGATGATCCCCGAGGCGGCGGTGGCGATGCTGGCCTGCGCCCGCCTCGGCGCGATCCACTCGGTGGTGTTCGGCGGCTTCTCCCCCGACTCGCTGGCCGGACGCATCGCCGACTCCGCCGCCAAGGTGGTGGTCACCGCCGACGAGGGCCTGCGCGCGGGCAAGCGCATCCCGCTCAAGGTCAACGTGGACGCGGCGCTGGAACGGCCGGGCACCAACAGCGTGGAGACCGTGATCGTGGTGCGCCACACCGGCGGCGCGATCAACATGCAGTCGCCGCGCGACCGCTACTACCACACGCTGATGGAAGGGCAGTCGGCCGACTGTGCGCCGACCCCGGTCGGGGCCGAACACCCGCTGTTCGTGCTGTACACCTCTGGCTCCACCGGCAAGCCGAAGGGCGTGCTGCACAGCACCGGCGGCTATCTGGTGTTCATCAGCTACACGCATGAACTGGTGTTCGACCTGCGCGAGGACGACGTCTACTGGTGCACCGCCGACGTCGGCTGGGTCACCGGCCACAGCTACGTGGTGTACGGGCCGCTGTGCAACGGCGCGACCACGGTGATGTTCGAGGGCGTGCCGAACTACCCGGACTTCAGCCGTTTCTGGCAGGTGATCGACAAGCACAAGGTCAGCCTGTTCTACACCGCGCCCACCGCGATCCGCGCACTGATGCGCGAAGGCGAGGCGCCGGTGAAGAAGACCTCGCGCGCGTCCCTGCGCCTGCTCGGCTCGGTCGGCGAACCGATCAATCCGGAAGCGTGGGAGTGGTACTACCGCGTGGTCGGCGACGAGCGCTGCCCGATCGTCGACACCTGGTGGCAGACCGAAACCGGCGGCATCATGATCTCGCCGCTGCCCGGCGCGATCGGCACCAAACCGGGTTCGGCCACGCTGCCGTTCTTCGGCGTCAAGCCGGCGATCGTCGACGCCGAAGGCACCGTGCAGGAGGGCGTGGCCGAGGGCAACCTGCTGATCACCGACTCCTGGCCGGGCCAGGTGCGCACCATCTACGGCGACCACCAGCGCTTCATCGAAACCTACTTCAGCGCCTACCCCGGCAACTACTTCAGCGGCGACGGCGCGCGCCGCGACGAGGACGGCTACTACTGGATCACCGGCCGCGTCGACGACGTGATCAATGTCAGCGGCCACCGCCTGGGCACCGCCGAGGTGGAGAGCGCGCTGGTATCGCACCCGAAGGTGGCCGAAGCCGCCGTGGTCGGCTGCCCGCACGAGATCAAGGGCCAGGGCATCTACGCCTACGTCACTCTGATCGCCGGCGAAACCGGCAGCGACGCGCTGCGCAAGGAACTCATCGCCTGGGTGCGCAAGGAGATCGGCCCGATCGCCACGCCGGACTACCTGCAGTGGGCGCCCGGCCTGCCGAAGACCCGCTCCGGCAAGATCATGCGCCGGATCCTGCGCAAGATCGGCGAGAACCTGCCCGACCAACTCGGCGACATCACCACCTTGGCCGATCCCAGCGTGGTGAAGAACCTGGTCGACGAGCGACTGATCAAGTGAGCAGGAGTGAATGATGAGGCGTGAGAAGTGAGCAAATGCCGACTACGCTGTCTCTCGTTTCTCGCTCCTCACCACTCACTACTCGCCTTATGCCCGACATCCTGATCGCCGACGACCATCCGCTGTTCCGCGACGCCCTGCAGCGGGCGGTGCTGACCGCATTGCCGCAGGCGCGCGTGCACAGTGCGGACAGTGTGCACACCCTGCTCGGCCTGATCGAGCAATTCCCCGACGCCGAACTGCTGCTGCTCGACCTGCACATGCCGGGCGCGCGCGGCTACTCCGCGCTGGCGCATATCCGCGGGCAGTACCCCGGGCTGCCGACCATCGTGGTGTCCGGTCACGAAGAGGCGCAGGTGGCGCGCCGCGCGCTGGCGCATGGCGCCTCGGCATACATCCCCAAGTCCACCGCCGGCGCCGACATCGTGGCGGCGATCCGCGCCGTGCTCGACGGCGACGTCTGGCTGCCGCCGGCCCTGCTCGGCACCCCCGGCGAACTGCGGCCCGACGAAGCCGCCGCCGCCGCGCAGATCGCCGCGCTGACGCCGCAGCAATTCCGCGTGATGACGATGATCGCCGAAGGACTGCTGAACAAGCAGATCGCGTGGGAACTCGGCGTCTCCGAAGCCACCGTGAAGGCGCACATGACCGCGATCATGCGCAAGCTCGGGGTCAACAACCGCACCCAGGTCGCGCTGCTCGCCAGCCAGCTGGCGGTCGATCAGGGGAGCATGCCGGCGCTGCCCGACGGCGAAGGCTGACGCCCGGCTAGCGGCGCAGCAGAGCGGTCAACAACGCACGCAACGCGGCCGGCCTCACCGGCTTGTGCAGTACCGGATAGCCGAGCGCGCGGGCGCGTTGCTTCAGTTCGCTGCTGCCGTCGGCGGTGATCATCGCCACCGGCGGCAGTTCGCCCAGCACGCCGCCCAGTTGTTGCAGCGCCTGCAGGCCATCGACGCCATCAGCCAGGTGGTAGTCGGCCAGGACCAGGTCGATCGGGCCCCGCGCCAGCTCCGCGCGGGCCTGTTCCACATCCAGCGCGATGCGGCAATCGACGCCCCAGCGGCTGAGCAGGGCACGCATGCCGTCGAGAATGGCGGCGTCGTTGTCCAGGCACAGCACGGTCAACGGCAGCTGCTTGTCCGGACCGGCGCGCTGCACCCGCTGGCGGCGCGCCGGCACCGCCTCGTTGCGCGGCACCGTCACCGCGAAGCAGCTGCCGTGCTCGACCCGCGAATGCAGGTCGAGCCGGTGGCCGAGGATGCTGGCCAGGCGATCGCAGATCGACAGGCCCAGGCCCAGCCCCTTCTCGCCCCACGGCGAAGGCTGCTCCAGCCGCTGGAATTCGCCGAAGATCCTCGCGCGCTGTTCTGCCGCGATGCCGGGGCCGGAATCCCATACCTCGATGCGCACCTCGTCGGCGCCCATCCGCCGTGCGCCCAGCAGCACGCTGCCCTTGCTGGTGTAGCGCAAGGCATTGGAGAGGAAGTTCTGCAGGATACGGCGCAGCAACTGCGGGTCGCTGCGCACCGCCAGAGCGGTCGGCACCACGCGCAGGCGCAATCCGCGCTGCTCGGCGACCACCGCGAACTGCGCCCTCAGCGAATCGAACAGTTCGGCCAGCGCGAAGCCACCGACCTCCGGATGGTAGCTGCCGGCATCCAGCCGCGAGACGTCGAGCAACGCATCGAGCAGGTCTTCGGCGGCACGGAACGAGGCGTCGATGCGTTCGGCCAGTCCGCTCGCTTCCGCATCCAGGCCGGGATGCTGGCGCAGCGCCGAGGTGAACAGGCGCGCCGCATTCAACGGCTGCAGCAGGTCGTGGCTGGCCGCAGCGAGGAAGCGGGTCTTGGAGATGTTCGCGGTCTCCGCCGCACGACGTGCCTGCGCGGTGGCGACCAGCGCCTCGGACAGTTCGGCGGTGCGCTGCTCGACACGCTGCTCCAGCGTCTCGTTCACCTCGATCAGCGCCTGCTCGGCATGCTTGTACGCGGTGACGTCGGTGTAGGTGGTGACGTAGCCGCCGCCGGGCAGCGCGCGGCCGCGCATCTCGATCACCGTGCCGTCCGGGCGGATGCGCTGGAACAGGTGCGACGAGCCGGCGCGCATGTAGTCGATGCGCTTGGCCACGTGGCCATCCACCTCGCCGGGCCCGCATTCGCCCAGCTCGGCATTCCAGCGGATCAGCTCGGCCACCGGCACGCCCACGTGCACCATGCCGTCGGGATAGTCGAACAACTCCAGGTAGCGCCGGTTCCACGCCACCAGGCGCATCTGCGCGTCGACCACGCTGATTCCCTGCGAGACGTTTTCCAGCGTGGTGGACAACAGCTCGCGATTGAAGCGCAGCTCCTGCGACGCTTCGTCCAGCAGCGCCATCGACTCGGCCACGTCGAGGCCGCTGCCGGACAGCGCGCTGATCAGGATGCGCCGCGCGTTGGCCGCGCCCACCGCCGAGGCCAGCAGCCGTTCGGTGTACTGGATCAAGGCGCGGTCGGCCGCCTCGCCGGGCAGCAACGGCTTGCCGCGGCGCTGGCCGTATTCCTCGAAGGCGCGCACGCTGCTGCGCTCGCCCACGATGCGTTCGGCGATGGTGCGCAGGTCGGCCACCACCACGCGGCCACGCCAGTCGCCGCTGCCGCTGCGGCTGGCCGGATCGGCGTCCATGAACATCGCCGCGTGCAGGCGTTCCTCCAGGCTGGGCCGCAGGCGCAGCGAGACGAACACCAGGCAGCCCACGTTGACCAGCAGCGACCAGAACGTGCCGTGCATCACCGGCTCCCAGCCGCTGAGGTGGAACAGCGCCTGCGGGCGCAGCCAGTCCCAGCCGAACGGCCCGGCCTGCAGCCACTGATCGGAACGGATCAGCGCCGGCAGCAGCAAGGTGTACAGCCACACCACGAAGCCGCCGACCAGGCCCACCATCACGCCGCGGCGGCTGGCGCCGCGCCAGTACAGCGCCGCGATCAGCGCCGGTGCGAACTGCGCCACCGCGGCGAACGCGAGCAGGCCGGTAGCGGCCAGGTTCTCCGCGTTCGCGGCGACCCGGTAGTAGGCGTAGGCCATCACCGCCAACAGGATGATCGCCACCCGGCGCACGCCCAGCACCAGCTGCGACAGGTCGCTGCGCTGCTCCAGCCGCAGCCGGCGGATGCGCAGCAGCGCCGGCATCACCAGGTCGTTGCTGATCATCGTCGACAGCGCCACCGAGGCCACGATCACCATGCCGGTCGCCGCCGAGAAACCGCCGATGAAGGCCAGCAGCGCCATGCCGCGATCGCCGTACGCCATCGGCAAGGTCAGCACCCACGCGTCGGCGGCGCCATCGCGCACCAGCGGCATGTGCGCGCCGGCCGCCACGATCGGCAGCACCGCCACGCTGACGATGACCAGGTACAGCGGCACCATCCAGCGCGCGCGGGTGAGGTCGCCGGCGTCCTCGCACTCGACCATGCCGATCTGGAACTGCCGCGGCAGGCAGAACATCGCGCAGAACGCCAGCATGGTCTGCGCCAGGAAACCCGGCGACAGGCCGTGGCCCAACTGCGTGACCGGCAGCTGCACCGTGCTGGCCAGCCCCGGCCCCTGCCACAGCGCGTAGCCGGCCAGCGCCACGAACGCCAGCAGCTTGATCAGGGACTCCAGCGCGATCGCCAGCATCATGCCGTGGTGATGCTCGGTGGCGTCGATGCTGCGCGTGCCGAACAGGATCGCGAATACCGCCAGCAGCGCCGCGCACCACATCGCGCTGTCGATGCCGCCGGCCGTCACCATGCCGTGCCGGACGCCGCCGAGCACGCCGAACGACATCGCCACCGCCTTGAACTGCAGCGCGATGTACGGCACCACCGCGATCACCGCAATCACCGCCACCAGCGCGGCCAGTCCGTGCGACTTGCCGAAACGCGCACCGATGAAGTCCGCGATCGAGGTGATGTTGCGCTGCCTCACCACCTGCACCAGCCGGCGCAGCAGGCCGAAGCCGAACACGAACAGCAGGATCGGCCCAAGGTAGATCGGCAGGTAGGCCAGGCCGTCGCGCGCCGCCGTGCCGACCGCGCCGTAGAACGTCCACGACGAGCAGTACACCGCCAGCGCCAGGCTGTAGACGATCGGACGCAGGCGCGGCTGACGCGGATACAGCGGCCGACGGTCGCCCGCGTAGGCCACCACGAACAGCAGCCCGACGTACAGCAGCGACACCAGCAACAGCAGCCAGCCCTGGATCAAGCCTCGTTCTCCCCAGCCAGACGGATCGATCGACAACCGCTACGCCGGCACCAGCCGCGCGCTTGTGCCATGGCGGTGCCGGCGGCACCATGCACGGATGACCGCCGCGCACGTACCGACGCTTGCCAACGTAGCAGAGCACCTGCGCGATGACGAGATTCATGTGTGGCGGCTGGACTACCGGCCGTCGCACCAGCGGGCGCCGCTGCGCGGGGTGTTGGCCGCCTACCTCGGTATCGCCGCGGAGCGGGTCGCGTTGACCGATGGCGAACACGGCCGCCCGGCGCTCGCCGCCGGGCTCGATCCGTCACTCGGTTTCAACTGGTCGCACAGCGACGGGCAGGCGCTGATCGCCATCGGCCGGCACATCGCGCCGGGGATCGATCTCGAGCGCCTGCGCCCGCGCGCACGTGCACTGGAGATCGCCGAACGTTATTTCAGCGTCGACGAGGCCGCGGCCCTGGCCGCACTGCCGGAGGCCGAGCGCAGCGCCGCCTTCCTCGAGTTGTGGACCGCCAAGGAGGCGGTGTTGAAGGCGCTGGGACGCGGCATCGCATTCGGCCTGGATCGGCTCAGCATCGCCAGCGCCATCGACCGCCTGCACTTGCAGCGGCTGGAGGGCGACGACGTCGGCGCCTGGCAGTTGCAGCGGCTGGACATCGACAGCAGCCTGGTCGCGACACTGGCGTGGCGCGGCGGCGAGCGCCGGATCCGGCTCGGCACGCTTGCCAGCGGCGCCTGATCGGCGCACTGTTTCCGGTCCATCGACCGGCCCCGCGCAAGCCCGGGGCCAGCGATGCCGACCGTTTTCAACCGCCCAGGATCGTCCGTCCGCCATGACCCTGCTCAGCGTCAACCTCAACAAGATCGCCGTGCTGCGCAACTCGCGCGGCGGCCGGGAACCGGATATCTGCCGCGCCGCCCAGACCTGCATCGAGGCCGGCTGCGGCGGCATCACCGTGCACCCGCGCCCGGACATGCGCCACGTGCAGCCGCACGACGTGCGTGCGCTGGCTGCGATGCTGCGCGGGCGGGTCGAGTACAACATCGAGGGCAACCCGTTCGCCGGCGCCCGCGGCGACTATCCGGGCCTGCTCGCGCTGGCGCGGGAAGTGCGCCCGACCCAGGTGACCCTGGTGCCGGACAGCGACGGCCAGATCACCTCCGACCACGGCTTCGACCTGCGTCGCGACATCGCACAGCTGCGCCCGCTGGTCGGCGAGCTATGCGATCTCGGCTGCCGGGTCAGCCTGTTCGTCGACGCCGGCAGCCAGGATTTCGACCTGGCCGCGGTGATCGGCGTGCAGCGCATCGAGATCTACACCGGTCCCTACGCCGAGGCATTCGCCGACGGCCAGCCCGCGGCAGCCCTGGCGACGTGTGCCGACACCGCGCGGCGCGCGCAACAGGCCGGGCTGGCGGTGAACGCGGGACACGACCTCAGCCAGGCGAATCTGGGTACGTTCAAGGCGGCGATTCCCGGTCTGGCCGAGGTATCCATTGGCCACGCCCTGATCGGCGAGGCGCTGTACGAGGGCTTGGCCACCACCGTGCGCAACTATCTGCAGATCCTGCGCTGACCGTTGCACCGCCACATCCGCCGCACAAACAAAAACCCCCGCACCAGGCGGGGGTCTTGATGTTGCGTGCTGCCGCGGCAGCGCCGGGTCAGAAGTTTTCGGTGAAACCGATCTTGACCAGGTTGTAGCTCTTCGCGTCCGCCAGCACCCGTGCCACGTACTGGTAGGCCACCGCGTCGTCCGCGGCGATCTGGATTTCCGGCTGATTGCTCTGCTGGGCGATCACCGCGAGCTGTGCCTTCAGGCCCAGCTCGTCGACCGGTGTGTCGTTCCAGTACAGCGCACCGGCCTGGTCGATCTTCAAATGGATCGGCTCCAGTGGCGTGGTGGGCGGCGTGGGGTTCGGGTTCGGCTGGGGCAGGTCGACCTGGATCTTGTGCGCCAGCACCGGTGCCGTGATCATGAAGATGATCAGCAGCACCAGCATCACGTCGACCAGCGGCGTGACGTTGATCTCCGACATCGGACCGCTGGTTTTGGTAGTGAAAGCCATTTCAGATCACCCCTTCGGCGCATCAGTGGTCATGAAGCCGACATGCACCATGCCCGAGTCCTTGGCGTCGCCGATGACCTTCTTCACGACCTTGAACTCGGTGTTCTTGTCCGCACGAATCTGCAGCTCCGGCTGGGGCGACTTCTGCGCATTCACCACAAACTGCGCCCGCAACTCGGCTTCGGTGACCAGGTGGTCATTGAAGTACATGCTGCCATCCTGCTTGACCGCCAGATCCAGAGGCGCCACCGGCAGCTCCGCATCCTTCGTCTTGGGATTCGCAATCGGCAGATCGATCGTGATGGAGTGGGACATCAGCGGCGCGGTGATCATGAAGATGATCAGCAAGACCAGCATCACGTCGACCAGCGGCGTGACGTTGATCTCCGACATCGGGCCGCCGGAATTGTCTCCTACGCTCATCGACATGGGTCAATCCCTCACTTCTGGCTTTCGACGCGCGAACCAGTCGCAAAGAAGTCGTGCAGGTCGTGCGCGAACTCGTCGAAGCGGGCGTAGACCACGCGATTCGAGCGGCTGAAGAAGTTGTAGGCGAACAGCGCCGGGATCGCGGCGAACAGACCGAACGCGGTCATGATCAGCGCCTCGCCCACCGGACCGGCCACCGCGTTCATCGACGCGTTGCCGGAAGCGGCGATGCGGATCAGGGCGTGATAGATGCCCCACACCGTACCGAGCAGACCGACGAACGGCGCAGCGGAACCGACCGTGGCGAGCAGGGTCATGCCGCCTTCCAGGCGCATGCTCTCGCGAGCCACGGCCTGACGCAGGGCGCGGTCGATGAACTCCGAACGGCTCAGCGACTCGGCCAGACGGCCCGTGGTGCCTGCCGCCGAGGTGGCCTGCTGGTGGTGGGCCACTGCCGAGGCGGCGTCGAGTGCGATCTTGGAGAACGGCTCGCTGCGCGGCTGGGCTTCCAGTTCGCGGATCGCGTCCTGGGTGGAGCCGTTGCCCCAGAAACCGTTGATGACCTTGTCGGCGCGAGCCTTCACCGTCGCATTGCGGATGCCGTTGGCAATGATGAAGTACCACGACAGGAACGACATCACGACCAGGGTCACGAAGACGACCCAGCCGAGCCAGTCGAAGTTCTGGATCAGGTTGTCGAAGCCCATCTGCTTCATGGCTTCGGCGTTGGTATTGCCACCCAAGGCCTGTGCGGCATCGGTCGTTGCAGGAGTCTGTAGGAACATAACGCTACCCTAGGGAAGTCAAGCGTGAACTGTAACTGTAAACCAGACGAACCTGGTTACAGCTGGTTGAGATTGAAGTTGACCGGAACGCGCGCGTACCCTTCAACTTTTTGTCCATTTCGAATCGTTGGATTGAAGCGCCAACGACGTGCGGCATCCATGGCAGCACGATCGAGTTCGTGATAACCGCTGGACCGGTCGACCTTGATGTCCTTCGGCGAACCATCCACGCCCACCAGGATCATCAGCACCACCGTACCTTCATGCCGCTGACGGATCGCCTGCGGCGGATACTTCGGCTGAAGACGGCTGTTGTAGCTGAGATCCGAGCTGGCCGTGATATCCGAAGGCGGCGCCGGTGGAGCTGGCGGTGCCGGCGGCGGTGCCGGGGTCGCATTCGCCGAAACCTCTTCCACCGGTGGCGGCGGGGTCGGCGGCGGCGGGGTCGGCGGCGGCTTGATCTGCTGGATGATCTTCGGCGGTGGCTGCTTCGGCGGCTCCGGCGGCGGCGGCGGTGGCGGCGGCGGCGGCGGCGGCGGCTCGATGAAGTTCACCTGGACGATGCGCTCCTTTTCCTTGTGGTTCTGATTCGGCGGCGCCATGGGCGCCACGATCAACAGGAATGCAAACGCATGCAGCCCGATGGCAACTGCCAATGCCCAGGTGCGTTTCCAACTAAACGGCTCGCGCCCGATTTCTTCGTTACTTGAGGCCATCTGTCACTATCTGAAGCTGATCAAACCGAAGGAGAACGTTGCCGCAGGGCTTGGCCCGAAACCGTCTGATGCCTGGACGGACCCGGAGGGAACTTAGCCACTGGGGAGACGCTAGGGAAAGGTTTCAACGGTACAACAGCACATGGCATTTGTATAGCACCGCGGGGTAGACGATATGGACGTCCATCCACCCCGCGGTTTGCCAAGTGCTTCAGCCGGTCAGCCAGCACCGGTCTTTTTCAGCCAATCCTTTGCCTTTGCCGCCGTCTCCGGGTCCTGTGCGGCCTTCTTCATTGCATCGATCGCGGCAGGCTTGTTCTTCAAGCCGCGCTCGGACTCGGCCAGCAGCATGTACGCCGTGCCCTTGTGCTTCACGCCCTTGTCGAGCGCCTGCTGAATCAGGCCCTTGGCCTGGCTGTACTTGTTCTCGCTCAGCAGCAGGCGTCCGGCGCGCAGTGCGGCCTCGCCATCGGTGGCGATCGGCTGCGCCTTGTTGTAGTAGCCGATCGCCTTGTCGATGTTGTTCGCGATCTCGGCGGACTGGCCCAGCAGCACGTAGGTTTCCGCGTCGGGCTTGACCACGCCCTTGCTCATGCCTTCCTCGAGCACCTGCTGGGCCTTGGTCGCGTTCGGCGCCGGATCGGCGCTTTCCTGGCCGGTGACCAGGTACAGCTTCGCCAGGTTCACGTACTGCGTGTCCTTGCTGAGCTTGCCCTCGGCACGCGCCTTTTCCATCATCTGGATTGCTTCCGGGTACTTGTGCGCCTGCATCAGCACCGCGACCGCGTTGTTGAGCGCGTTCGGATCGCTCGGATTGGAACTGAGCTGGCTCTTGGCCAGCTCGGCGGCCTTCTCATCCTGGCCGGACTCGGCGTAGCTGGCCATCAGGATCTGGTCCCAGGTCGGCTGCGGCTTGTCGGTGAGCGACTTGGCCTTGTTGATCGAAGCGATCGCCTCCGGGTACTTGCCCAGCCGGTACTCGGCATTGCCCTCGAGCGCGTACGAATCGGCGGTTTCCTTCTTGCCCTCGGCGCGCCACTTGGCGATCGTGTCCAGCGCGGGCTGGTACTGCTCGTCGGCCATCTGGAATTGCGCCAGCATGTACATCAGCTGGAAGTAGGTGTCGTTCGGCATCACACCGAGCGCCAGCGAGCGCTGCAGCGAGCTGATCGCGCCCTTGTAGTCGCCGTCGTTGTAGTGGAGGCTGGCCATGCCCTGCAGCGCCAGCGCCTGCGCGTACTTGCTCTTGCTGCTGTCGATGATCGGCTGCAGCATCTGCTGGGCCTTGGCCTTGTCGCCGGCGTTGACCGCATCCAGGCCTTCGTTGAGGTTCTTCTGATCCTTCTCGCTGGTCAGGTCGAGCTTCGGCTCGGCGCGGGTCGCGTTCGGATACAGCACTTCCTTCTTGGGTTTGGCATCGTCGCTCTTGCGCGCCATCACCGGGCTGCTGGCCACACCCAGCAGCAAGGCAATGCTCGCCAGCGCGGTTAACCCTCGGACATGCTTCATGGTGATCCTCATCTGTTCTGGGCGTGTCGTAATGACGCGGGGGATTACGAAGCGTAACTCGACCCGGCAAGGGATAACAAGTTGCAGCGCCGCATCAAAGCCTGTTAAAAATCAATTACTTGGCGACCTTCCCTGGCCCACGCGGCGATTATTTGCATTTCATCGGCCGTCATTCCGTGCGCTCACCTGCTCCAATGGGCACGCACGCCGGGGCCATCGTTGGATGCGATCGCGCCGGCGGAGACGGCTCAGATGTCCAGGTTGGCGACCTTCAGCGCGTTCGCCTCGATGAAGTCGCGGCGTGGTTCGACCGCCTCGCCCATCAACATCGAGAACATCTGGTCAGCCGCGATCGCATCCTCGATGCCGACCTGCAACATGCGCCGGGTCTCCGGGTTCACCGTGGTGTCCCACAGCTGCTCGGGATTCATTTCGCCCAGGCCCTTGAAGCGCTGGATGCTGCGGCCCTTCTTCGCCTCGTCCAGCAGCCAGTTGCGCGCCTCGAGGAAGCTGAGCACGCCGCGCGAGGCGTTGCCCCGCCGCACCACGGCGTCGGGCTGGATCATGCCGGCGATCTGTTGGCTGATCGCCAGCAGCGGGCGGAATTCGGCGCTGCCGAAGAACGGCTGCGGCAGTAGCCAGGTGTGGCTGAGCCCGTGCTGTTCCTTCACCACCTCGATGGCGGCCGGCTGCTCGTCGTGGGCCGGGCGCAGCGACATGCGGTAGTGCGGCTTGCCCAGGCCGCTGGCGGCCAGGCGCTGGGTGGCGCCGTCCAGCCAGGCCTGCATCGCAACCGGGTCGGACCACAGTGCCGGCGTCATCGGCGCGTGTTCGAGCAAGGCGTTCAGCACGGCGGCGTCGAAGCGGTGGGCCAGCTTGGCGATCTGGTCCAGTGCGTGCTGGTAGCCGCGCAGCAGCTTCTCCAGCGCCTCGCCGGTGATCGGCGGCGCATCCGGGTTGTAGGTCAATACGGCATTGTCGACCGCACTGGAGATCAGGTAGTCGTTCAGCGCGGTGTCGTCCTTGATGTACAACTCCTGCTTGCCCTGCTTCACCTTGTACAGCGGCGGCAGGCCGATGTAGATGTGGCCACGCTCGATCAGTTCGGGCATCTGGCGGTAGAAGAAGGTCAGCAGCAGGGTGCGGATGTGCGAGCCGTCGACGTCCGCATCGGTCATCAGGATGATGCGGTGGTAGCGCAGCTTGTCCGGGTTGTATTCGTCCTTGCCGATACCGGTGCCGAGCGCGGTGATCAGCGTACCGACCTCGGCCGAGGCCAGCATGCGGTCGAAACGCGCCTTCTCGACGTTGAGGATCTTGCCTTTCAGCGGCAGCACGGCCTGGGTCTTGCGGTTGCGGCCCTGCTTGGCCGAGCCGCCGGCGGAGTCACCCTCGACCAGGAACAGCTCGCATAGCGCCGGGTCCTTCTCCTGGCAGTCAGCCAGCTTGCCGGGCAGGCCGGCGATGTCCAACGCACCCTTGCGCCGGGTCATCTCGCGCGCCTTACGGGCGGCTTCACGGGCACGGGCGGCATCGACCACCTTGGAGGCGATCGCCTTGGCTTCGTTCGGATGCTCCAGCAGGAACTCGCCGAGCTTCTCGTTGACGACCTGCTCCACCACCGTCTTGACCTCGGACGAGACCAGCTTGTCCTTGGTCTGCGAGGAGAATTTCGGGTCAGGCACCTTCACCGACAACACCGCGATCATGCCTTCGCGCATGTCGTCGCCGGACAAGGTGCCCACCTTGGCGTTCTTGGCCAGGCCGGATTTCTCGATGTAACTCTGCAGTGAACGGGTCAGCGCGGCGCGGAAACCGGTGAGGTGGGTGCCGCCGTCGCGCTGCGGGATGTTGTTGGTGAAGCAGAACATGGTCTCCTGGTAGGAGTCGGTCCACTGCATCGCCACCTCCACCACGATGCCATCCTGCTCCGCGGTCAGGCTGATCACGTTCGGATGCAGCGCGGTCTTCAGTTGGGCCAGGTGCTGCACGAACGAGCGGATGCCGCCCTCATAGGCAAACGTGTCCTGGCGGCCTTCGCCGCGCTCGTCCTTCAGCTCGATGGTGACGCCCGAATTGAGGAAAGCCAGCTCGCGCAGGCGCTTGGCAAGGATCTCGTAGTGGAAGTCGATGTTGTTGGTGAACGTCGCGGGGCTGGGCAGGAAACGCACCAGCGTACCGCGCTTGGTCGACGGGCCCACCACCTTCAGGGGGAACACCGGTTCGCCCAGCGCGTATTCCTGCAGATGCTCGAATCCGTCGCGATAGATCGTCAGCCACAGGTGGTCGCTCAATGCATTGACCACCGACACGCCCACGCCGTGCAGACCACCGGATACCTTGTACGAATTCGCGTCGAACTTGCCGCCCGCATGCAGCACCGTCATCACCACCTCGGCGGTGGAACGGCCCTCTTCCGGGTGCATGTCGACCGGGATGCCGCGGCCGTTGTCGCTGACGCTGGCCGAGCCATCATCGTGGATGGTGACCACCACCTTGTCGCAATAGCCGGCGAGCGCCTCGTCGATCGCGTTGTCGACGACCTCGAACACCATGTGGTGCAGGCCAGTGCCGTCATCGGTATCGCCGATGTACATGCCCGGGCGCTTGCGCACCGCCTCCAGGCCTTTCAGGACCTTGATGTTGCTTGAGTCGTAGTGCGATTCGTTCATGGATTCGTTCATGCGTTGACCGTTTCCTGGCGCCAGCGACCCGCCCGACACGGCGCCGTGAAAGGCCGGACAGGGTTATGCAATCCTTGGGAGATGCAACCCTTCGATTATAGCAGGCGCGCCAGCTGGCCTTGTTCCACGTGGAACACGCGTGCGGGAAGCCCCTGCAGCGCAGCCGGCAGTTCGGTACCAGTCAGCAGGACCTGGGCATGGGCCGCAGTCAGCTGGGCCACTACGGCGGCCTGATGGGCCTGATCCAGTTCCGAGGCGAGGTCGTCCAGGCACACGATAGGCCATTCGCCGCGATGTTCGGCGTACAGCTCGGCTTGGGCCAGCATGCAGGCCAGCGCGGTAAGTTTTTCCTGGCCACGGGACAGATGCTCGCGCAGCGGCGCATATTCGAACGTGACCGACCAGTCGGCCCGGTGCACGCCCAACGTGGTGTGCCCGCGGGCCAGATCCCTGCCCCGTTGCTCGCGTAGCTGTTGCGCCAGATCCAGCTCATCCGACCAGCCGCGACGGTAGCGCAGGTCGAGCGCACCCAGCTCCGGCAGCAATCCGGCGATGCTGCTCAACAGTCTCGGACGCAACAGGTCCAGATAGGCGCGACGCTGCAGGTCGATCTGGTGGGCCGACTGCGCCAGTTCCGCTTCCCACGGCGCAAATAGCTCGTCGGTCGGGGGCGATGCGGAGCGCAGCAAGCTGTTGCGCTGCTTCAGCGCACGTTGATAGCGGCGCCAGGCCGTCAGGAATTCGTGTTCCACGTGGAACACGCCCCAATCCAGATAGCGGCGTCGTTCTTCGGCCGCTCCGGCGATCAACGCATGCGAACCCGGCTCGAAGCAGACCACCGCGCATTCGCGCACCAGCTGCCCGATCGCCACGTTCTCGCCGTCAACTCTCGCTTCCCAGCGCACGCCGTCCCGTCCCAGGCCAAGCCGGCACACACGCTGATCGGCGTGGCACAGCTCGGCGAAGATCGACAGCTGCGAGGTGCCCCGTTGCAACAGTGCCTCCTTCGCGCCGCTGCGGAACGAGCGGGCATGCGACAGCAGGAACACCGCTTCCAGCACACTGGTCTTGCCGGCGCCGTTGGCGCCCACGAAGACGTTGATCGCCGGATCCAGCGTGATACCGACATCGGTAAGGCAGCGCAGTCCGCGCATGCGCAGCTGTTCCAGCCTCATGCGCGGTGCACCCACAAACAGGAACGCCGGGATCCCTGGTAGGAACCCCGGCGTCGCCTGTTCTTGCCGCACATGGCGAAGACCATGCGCTGGCCGTCAGAGCCGCAACGGCATGATCACGTGGCGGGCGTGCTCATTGTCGTGCTCCTGCACGAGGCAGCTGGACTGGGCGTCGCGCAGGCTGAGCCGGGCCTGGTCGCCGCGCAGCGCGGCCAGCGCATCGAGCAGGTAGCCCACGTTGAAACCCACCGCCAGGTCGGATACGTGGGTATCGGCCTCGACTTCCTCGACCGCCTCCTCCTGCTCCGGGTTGTGCGCCACGATGCGCAGCTTGCCCGGCGACAGTTCCAGCCGCACGCCACGGTACTTCTCGTTCGACAGGATCGCTGCGCGTTGCAGCGCGCCGCGCAGCACTTCGCGGTCCAGCGTGGCGGTCTTGTCGGCACCCAGCGGGATCACCGCCTCGTAGTCCGGGAAACGGCCGTCGATCAACTTGGAGGTGAACACCACGTCGCCACGGTGTACGCGCAGGTGGTTGCGGCCGAATTCCAGCTCGACTTGCCCGTCGCCGGTTTCCAGCAGGCCGATCAGCTCGTTGACGCCCTTGCGCGGAATGATGATCTGCCGCCGCGTGCTGACCGAGCTCTGCAACTCGGTTTCCTTCATCGCCAGGCGATGGCCGTCGGTGGCCACGCAGCGCAGCGTGTGCTCCTGCAGATCCAGCAGCATGCCGTTGAGGTAGTAGCGCACGTCCTGGTTCGCCATTGCGAACGCGGTGCGTTCCATCAGGTCGCGCAGCGCTTCTTCCGGCAGGCTGACCTTTTCCACCAGTTCGATCTCGTCGACGGTGGGAAACTCGCTGGCCGGCAGGGTCGTCAGCGTGAAGCGGCTGCGCCCGGCATTCAGTGCCACGCGGTCGCCGTTGAGCTTGAGCTCGATCCGCGCACCATCGGGCAGGGCCCGCACGATGTCAAACAGCTTGCGGGCGGGAATGGTGATTTCGCCGTCGACCAGTTTTTCCGCCTCCGTGGTAGCCACCATTTCCACTTCGAGGTCGGTGCCGGTCAGCGACAGCCGACCGTTGCCGACCTTCACCAGCAGGTTGGCCAGCACGGGCAGCGTCTGGCGGCGTTCAACGACACCAACCACCTGCTGCAGCGGTTTGAGCAGAGCTTCTCGTTGGATGCTGAATTGCATGGCTGTGCTTCCCCTATACCTGCTGTTCTGTCTTTAAAAGAAGTTAGTGGTTGTTGTTGGGCCGGTGGGTAACTTTTATACCCTGATTTTTTCTTCTAAATCAATTTCTTGAGAGATTTTATGGCTGTGCTTGAAGGAGCTGCCTAACGGTGGACAGTTTGTGGATAACTTCAGGGGCGAATCCATCCACCCATTATCCACAGCTTGAGCCCCTGCTTATCCATAATCTTTGCGCGTCATCGCTCAACCGGTCAGCGTACGGATCAATTGCTCCCAATCCTGACGCATTCGCGTGTCGGTCTCGATGAATTTCCGGATCGTCTTGCAGGCATGCATCACCGTGGTGTGGTCGCGCCCGCCGAAGGCCTCGCCGATCTCCGGCAGGCTGTGCTCGGTCAGTTCCTTGGACAAGGTCATCGCGATCTGCCGCGGCCGCGCCAGTGAACGGACGCGCCGCTTGGACAGCAGGTCCTGCAGCCGCACGTTGAAGTACTCGGCGGTGATCTTCTGGATGTTCGGGATGGTGATCGCCTGCGCATGCGTGGCCAGCAGGTCGCGCAGGGTCTCCTCGGCGAAGTCGGTGGTGATCGGCTTGCCATAGAAGTTCGCCCGCGCCGCCAGCGTGTTCAGCGCGCCCTCGAGATCACGCACGTTGGAGCGGATCCGCTTGGCCAGCAGCATCGCCACGTTCTCGTCGACCGCCACGCCCTTCTCGTGCGCCTTGGCCAGCAGGATCGCCGCGCGCGTTTCGAAATCCGGTGGCTCGATCGCCACCGAGAGGCCCCAGCCCAGGCGCGATTTTAGCCGCGGCTCGAGCTTGTCCACTTCCTTCGGGTAGCGGTCGCAGGTCAGGATGATCTGCTGCTTGGATTCGAACAGCGCGTTGAACGTGTGGAAGAATTCTTCCTGCGTGGTGTCCTTGCCGGCGAAGAACTGGATGTCGTCGATGAGCAGCGCGTCGACCGAGCGGAAGCGTCGCTTGAACTCGTCCATGCTCTTGGCGCGCAAGGCCTCGATCATCGAGCCGACGAACTGCTCCGAGCGCAGGTACAGCACCTTGCAGTCCGGATTGCGCTCGCGCATCAGGTTGCCGGCGGCGTGCATCAGGTGGGTCTTGCCCAGGCCGGTGCCGCCGTACAGCAGCAGCGGGTTGTAGGCGCGCCCCGGGTTCGTCGCCACCTGCATCGCGGCGGCCTTGCCGAGCTGGTTCGACTTGCCCTCGACGAAGGTCTCGAAGGTGTAGTGCGGGTCCAGGTTGTGGGTGAACGCAGGCACCGGGGCCGCGGTGGCGGCCGCCCGGGGTGCCGCCGCCGTTTTGGCGGACGGTGCCGGCCGGACCGCGCTGGAGCCGACCTCCAGCCGTACCGGGCAGGGTTTGCCGCCGAGCTGCAGCAATACCGCCTCGATCTGTTGCAGGTAACGCCCGCGCACGGTGTCCAGGGTGTAGGAATTCGGCGCGAACAGCTGCAGGCCGTTGGCATCGTCGCGCGCCTGCAGCGGCATCAGCCAGGTATGCAGGTCTTCGGCGCTCAAATCGCCTTCGAGGCGCTCAAGGCAGCGCCGCCACAGATCACTCATGAATAAAATCGACCACAGCTTGAAGCGCTTGCGCGCGGGGTGATGGGTTAGTCTAGCAGCCTCCCCCGCCGCCTCGGCCGCCACATATCCACACGGGTATCCACAAGGCGCCCTCCATCGTCATTTGACAGCGGCGGCGGATACCCCACATACTTTCCAACCTTTTTATCCACATTCCCTTCGGAGTAAGCCATGAAGCGGACCTTCCAGCCCAGCAAGCTCAAGCGCGCTCGCACGCACGGTTTCCGTGCCCGTATGGCCACCGCCGACGGCCGCAAGATTCTCAACGCCCGTCGCGCCAAGGGCCGCAAGCGCCTGATCCCGTAAGTACCGATCAAGCATTGGGGGCAAGCGTCATGTCCATCGCCGGGCTGCCGCGCGACGCGCGGTTACGTCGGCCAAGTGACTTCGCCGCCTTGCGGACAAGCAGCGGACGCGCAGGCGGCCGCTGTTTTCATATGCGCTATCGCGACAACGACCTCGGGCATGCCCGGCTCGGCCTGGCGATTTCCAAGCGCGTCTCCAAGCGAGCGGTCGAGCGCAACCGGATCAAGCGATTGCTGCGCGAGTCGTTCCGGCGTGTGCGCCATCAGCTGCCGGCGGTCGACATGATGGTGATGGCGCGCGAACAGGCCGCCGGCGTACCCGGGCCGCAGCTGCTGGCCGAACTCGACGGCTTGTGGAAAAAACTGCTGGCCAGCCATGCCGCGACGTCCGGACCATTGAAGCCCGCCGGCGACACCACCACAATCGAGCGTTGACCTTTTTCCTTCCTGTCTCCGCGGCGTTGACAAGTGTCGTGGCGTTACCCGGATCTGCTACGCGATGAATCAAACGCGCACCTTCCTCATGTTCGCCCTGCTGGCCGTGGCCTACTTCCTGTTCCTGGCCTGGGAGAAGGATTACGCGCCACCGCCGCCGACCACGGCAGCCAGCGCAGCGAGCACGGCCACACCAGCGGCGGATGCCGGCGTACCGGGCGCAATTCCGGCTGCCTCCGCGCCAGGCTCCGCGGCTACGCCGACGATCGCCGGCGACACGGCTTCTGCCACACCGGCCGCAGCGCAGCTGATCACCGTCGAGACCGACGTACTGAAGCTGAGCGTGGATACCCGCGGCGGCAGTCTGGTGCACGCCGACCTGCTGGCCTACCCGCAGGCGCCGCGCACGCACAAGGCGCCGAACCCGCCGCCGACCGTACTGTTGACCAGCGAGCCCGAGCGCTATTCGGTGGCCCAGAACGGCCTAGTCAGCAGCACCGACACCGCGCCGGCCGACCAGCCCAACCACCTGGCACTGTTCCACAGCGAAAAGACCGCCTACGCGCTCGCCGCCGGCCAGGACGAGCTGAAGGTCGACCTCACCTGGCAGGATGCCGCCGGCCTCAAGGTCACCAAGACCTACACCTTCAAGCGCGGCAGCTACGTCATCGGGGTGAGCCAGCGTATCGACAACGGCACTGCTACGCCGTGGCAGGGCAACGCCTACCAGCAGCTGCTGCGGGTCGAGCCGCCGAAAGCCGGCAACTGGCTGGCGAACTACACCAATCCCGAGACGCGCAGCTTCCAGGGCGCCGCCTGGTACACCGGCGAGAAGTTCGAGAAATTGCCGTTCAAGGACTTCGCCGAACCGAAGGACCAGCTCAACGCCACGATCAAGGGCGGCTGGGCGGCGATGCTGAAGCTGTACTTCGTCACCGCGTGGATTCCGCCGGCCGACCAGACCGAGCAGTACGTCACCCAGACGATCAACCCGGACAGCGCGCATCCGCGCTACCTGATCCGCACGGTCGGCCCCGCCCTGAGCGTGGCGCCGGGGCAGAGCCTCACCAGCCAGTCGCGCCTGTACGTGGGCCCGAACAAGCAGGGCTCGATGGACGCGATCGCGCCGGGGCTGGATCTCACCATCGACTACGGCATGTTCAAGGTCATCGCCGTGCCGATGCACTGGGTGCTGTCGCAGTTCCACGCGATCACCAAGAACTGGGGTGTGGCGATCATCCTGCTGGTACTGCTCATCAAGGGCCTGAGCTGGAAGCTCACCGCCATCCAGTACCGCTCCAGCGCCCGCATGCGCAAGCTGCAGCCGCGTGTCCAGGCGCTCAAGGAGCGTTACGGCGACGACAAGCAGAAGATGCAAGTGGCGATGATGGAGCTGTACAAGAAGGAGAAGGTCAACCCGATGGGCGGCTGCTTGCCTGTGCTGATCACCTTGCCGGTGTTCTACGGCCTGTTCTTCGTGCTCGAGTACAGCCTGGAACTGCGCCACGCGCCGTTCCTGTGGATCCCTGACCTCAGCGCGCCCGATCCGTTCTACATCCTGCCGATCATCTACGCGTTGGTGATGTTGGGCACGCAATGGCTGAACCCGGTCGCCGCGGGCATGGACCCGACCCAGGCGAAGATGATGAAGGTCATGCCGCTGCTGTTCACGGTGATGTTCGCGTTCTTCCCGGCCGGCCTGTGCCTGTACTACGCGGTCAACGGCATCGTGGGCCTGGGCCAGCAATGGTGGATCACCCACCATATCGATCGCGAGGATGTGATCAAGCCCAAGGCCGCCTGAGCCCGATCCATCACGCTTCCTTCGTCAGCCGCGACCGGGTCACCGTCGCGGCTGACTTCGTTTAGAGTCATCGCATGACCGAGCACCCCAGCGATACCATCGCCGCCATCGCCAGCGCCCCCGGTGCGGCGGGTGTGGGCGTGCTGCGCGTATCCGGGCCGGTGGTGCCGGCGATCGCGCAAGCCTTGCTCGGCCGCATGCCGCAACCCCGGTATGCCCACTTCGCCGCGTTCCGCGACGATGCCGGCGAACTGATCGATCGCGGCCTTCTGCTGCATTTCCCCGCGCCCGCTTCGTATACCGGCGAACACGTGCTGGAACTGCAAGGCCACGGCAGCGCCGTGCTGCTCGACGCGTTGCTGCGCCGCTGCTGCGAACTCGGCGCCCGCCTGGCGCGGCCCGGCGAATTCACCGAACGCGCTTTCCTCAACGGCAAGCTCGACCTGGCCCAGGCCGAAGCGGTCGCCGACCTGATCGCCGCGCGTTCGCAAGCCGGTGCGCGTGCCGCGCTGCAGTCGATGGAGGGCGTGTTTTCGCGCAGGGTCGAGGCGCTGCTGCAGGCGCTGATCGCGCTGCGCGTGCACATCGAGGCGGCGATCGACTTCCCCGAGGAAGAAATCGACTTCCTTGTCGACCCGGCGATCACTGCTCAACTCGAAAGCCTGCGTGTCGAACTGGCCGAGCTGCTTCGCGAAGCGCAACGAGGCCTGCGTCTGAACGATGGCCTCAAGGTGGCCATCGTGGGCCGTCCCAACGCCGGCAAGTCCAGCCTGCTCAACGCGCTGGCCGGCAGCGAGCGCGCCATCGTCACGCCGATTCCCGGCACCACCCGCGACGTGCTGCGCGAAGCGCTCAGCCTCGACGGCATCGCGCTGGAACTGGCCGACACCGCCGGCCTGCGCGAAACGCAAGACGAAGTCGAACGCGAAGGTGTGCGCCGCGCCCACGGCGAACTGCAGCGCGCCGACGTCGCCCTGTTGGTCACCACCGCCGCCGACTATGCCGCCGACCTGGCGTTCTTCGACGCCCTGCCCGCCGACGTCGAACGCGTGGTGCTGATCAACAAGATCGACCTCGATCAGGTTCCCGCCCGCCACAACCAGTGCGAAGGCATGCATTGGCTGTGGGCCTCGGCGAAAACCGGGACAGGTCTCGACGCCCTGCGCGAGCATCTCAAGCGGCTGGCCGGTGCCGGCAGCGGTGAAGGCGCCTTCACTGCGCGTCGTCGTCACGTGCTGGCGTTGCAGCAGGTCGGCGCGCATCTCGATCGCACCGGCGCCATCCTCGCCAGCAGTCGCGCCGGCGAACTCGCCGCCGAGGAATTGCGCCAGGCCCAGCACGCGCTGGGCGAAATCACCGGCAGCTATTCCAGCGACGACCTGCTCGGCGCGATCTTCAGTTCGTTCTGCATCGGCAAGTGATCAGCCAGCCGGCTGCGCGAGGAAAGCATCCACGTCATGCACGCCCGGCATGCCGCCCTGCGCGCCGAGCCGGGTGACCGACAGCGCGGCGGCGGCGCAGGCCTTGCGTACGGCGGCGGCGAGGCCTTCGTGGAGGAACACGGCCAGCGCGGCGTTGAAGGTGTCGCCGGCGCCGGTGCTGTCGACCACCTCGACGTTGAAACCGGACTGGTGGATCGGTTCGCCCTGCTCGCGGTACCAGGCGCCCTCGCCGCCGCGGGTGAGCACGACGGGACAGGGCGCGCGTTGCATCAACGTGCGGAAATCCTCGTCGGGATCGGCGCCGAGCAGGATCGCCAGTTCATGCTGGTTCGGGGTGACGTAGCGGGCGAGTTGCAGCCAGTCGATCGGCAGCTTCTGTGCGGGGGCGGGGTTGAGAATCACCGGCACGCCGAGGCGGTGGCCCAGGCGCAGGGTGGCTTCGACGGTTGCCAGCGGGATCTCCATCTGCACCAGCACGGCGTCGGCGCGCGCGATCAGCGTCTGCGCGCGTTCGACTTGCGCCGGGGTAACGCGTGCGTTGGCGGCGGGGACCACGATGATCTGGTTCTCGCCGCCGGCGACAGTAATCGAGGCGGTGCCGCTGGCGCTGTCGGCGAGTTGCGCGACATGGCTGAGGTCGACACCCTCCATCGCGAGACCCTCGCGCAGTTGCCGGCCGAAGGCGTCGTCACCGGTGGCGCCGACCAGCGCCACGTCGGCACCCAGCCGCGCCGCGGCTACGGCCTGGTTGGCACCCTTGCCGCCGGGCACGGTGAGGAAACGTTCGCCCAGGATGGTCTCGCCGGGGCCGACGAAGCGCGGTGCCTGGGTGACCAGATCCATATTGATGCTGCCGACGACGACGATGCGTGTCATCTGTTGTCCCCCGCCAAAGCGCGCTGGCTTCACGATGAACGTGAGAGCTTAACCGCTGGCGCGATGGCCTTGGAATCATCGACGTGCCGCATGCCCGAGAAGCGGCCCGCGAAGGTCCGCCCCGGTCTCGCCCGGCTTCACTCAGGGGGATGGAGCGCGGCCGAAGCCGGTGTCCCCGGGCAGCAGGGCCGGCGCGGGGCCGGCCACGGCGAGCAGGGACTGCGCGTAGCTGTCCTCGATGCTGACGGTGGAGACTTCGTCCCAGGCGAAGAACGAGGGCTCGCGCATCCATTCCGCGTCGGGACTCAGCTCCTGCATGTTGAAGCCGTCTTCCTCGACGTCGATCAGGCGGCCGATGTAGCAGACCTCGGACTCGTCCTCGCTGTCCACATGCACGCCGATCACCGCGGCCTGCGCGCCGGCGGCCTGGATGACTTCGCGGATATTGTCCAGCGGGAACCCGCGCGGCATGCGCGGCAGGATGTGTTTCAGCGCCAGCGCCTTCTCGAAGAACACGTGGTGCTTGTCGGGCGCTTCCAGCTCGCTGACGTCGCGATGGCGCATCACGTACATGCCGTCGTAGGTGATGCCGTCGCCGACCACCCAGAGCAGGAAGAATTCGCGCCCCACGCCACCCACGTAGCCGCAGAAGCTGCCGTGTTCAAGCTCCTCGCGCCACAACCGCACCAGCGTCTGCTTCTGCTGCGCCTCGCGCAACTGGGCGCGCTGGCCGGTGTTTTTCAGTTCAATAATGTTGCTCACGGTGCCTATTTTAGCAGATGGGGGTGACCGGCTTGTTCAGAGGATGTAGCGGCTGAGATCCTCGTTCTGGGCCAGGCTTCCGAGGTTTTTATCTACCTGTTCGGCGTCGATAAGGTATTTTTCGCCGGATTTGTCCGCGGCCTCGAAGGAGATTTTTTCCAGCAGGCGCTCCATCACGGTATGCAGCCGGCGGGCGCCGATGTTCTCGGTGCGCTCGTTCACCTGGAACGCCACCTCGGCCAGCCGGTCCACGCCGGAGTCGGTGAATTCGATGCCGACGCCTTCGGTGCCGAGCAGGGCCACGTACTGCTTGGTCAGCGCGTTGTGTGGTTCGCGCAGGATGCGCTTGAAGTCGTCCACGCTCAGCGCGGACAGCTCGACGCGGATCGGCAGGCGGCCCTGCAACTCGGGAATCAGGTCGGACGGCTTGGCCAGCGAGAACGCGCCGGACGCGATGAACAGCATGTGGTCGGTCTTGATCGGGCCGTACTTGGTCGACACGGTGGAGCCCTCCACCAGCGGCAGCAGGTCGCGCTGCACGCCCTCGCGGCTGACCCCGGAATGGCCGTAGTCGGAACGCTGCGCCACCTTGTCGATCTCGTCGATGAAGACGATGCCGTTCTGCTCGGCCGACTCCATCGCCTGGGCGCGGATCTCCTCGTCGTTGAGCAGCTTGCCGGCTTCCTCGTCGATCAGTAGCGGCCGGGCCAGCTTGATCGCCAGCTTGCGGCTCTGCGTCTTGGCCCCGCCCAGGTTCTGGAACATCTGGCGCAACTGCGCGCCCATTTCCTCCATGCCCGGCGGCGACATGATCTCCACGCCCAGGTTCATGGCGAAGTCCAGCTCGATCTCGCGCTCGTCCAGCGCGCCCTCGCGCAGTTGCTTGCGCAGCTTCTGGCGGGTGTCGCTGTCGATGGTCGGCGCGGGATCGTGGGTCCAGTCGGTCGGCGTCTGCCGGCGCGGCAGCAGCGCATCGAGGATGCGATCCTCGGCGCGGTCCTCGGCCTGCGTGCGCACGCGCTTGATCGCATGCTCGCGGGTCAGCTTGTAGGCCACGTCGGCGAGGTCGCGGATGATCGATTCGACATCCTTGCCGACATAGCCGACCTCGGTGAACTTGGTCGCCTCGACTTTCACGAACGGCGCATTGGCCAGCGTCGCCAGGCGGCGCGCGATCTCGGTCTTGCCCACGCCGGTGGGGCCGATCATCAGGATGTTCTTCGGGGTGATCTCGTTGCGCATCTCCGCCGGCAGCTGCATGCGCCGCCAGCGGCTGCGCAGCGCCACCGCCACCGCACGCTTGGCGTCGTGCTGGCCGATGATGTAGCGGTCGAGTTCGTTGACGATTTCGCGGGGGGTCAATTCGGACATGGGTTTCGCCGGGATTCGGGATTCGGGATTTGCAAAGCCGCGGGATGATCAGGCTGGCGGGCTCGGACGATTCCCGCCATCCCGAATCACAACTCTTCGATCGACACGTTGTGGTTGGTGTAGATGCAGATGTCGCCGGCGATCTTCAGCGCCTTCTCGACGATGGTGCGTGCATCCAGTTCGGTATTCTCGAGCAGGGCCATCGCCGCGGACTGCGCGAACGGGCCGCCGGAGCCGATCGCGATCAGGCCGTGCTCGGGTTCCACCACGTCGCCGTTGCCGGAGATCAGCAGCGACGCCTCCTTGTCGGCCACCGCGAGCATCGCCTCGAGCCGGCCGAAGCGGCGGTCGGTGCGCCATTCCTTGGCCATTTCCACCGCGGCGCGGGTGAGGTTGCCGTTGTGCTTCTCGAGCTTCTGCTCGAACAGTTCGAACAGGGTGAACGCGTCGGCGGTGGCGCCGGCGAAGCCGGCCACCACGTCGCCCGCCTTGCCCAGCCGGCGGACCTTGCGCGCATTGCCCTTCATCACCGTGTTGCCCAGCGTGACCTGGCCGTCGCTGCCGATCACGACGCGGCCTTCGCGGCGCACGCAGACGATGGTGGTGGCGTGAAACGATTCCATGGGAGCTCCGCAAGAGTGTGCCTGAGCGAACGAGATGGGGCCGCAGCGGTTTCGCTTCAATGTCGAGGGTGGGCGTCCTGGCTCCTCCCCCGGTTTGCAGGGGGAGGAGCATGGCGTCAGGGCTTGCGTTTCGCGCGCGGGTGCGCCGCGTCGTAGACCCGCGCCAGGTGCTGGAAATCCAGGTGGGTGTAGATCTGGGTGGTGGCGATGTCGGCGTGGCCGAGCAGCTCTTGCACGGCGCGCAGGTCGCCGGAGGATTCCAGCATGTGGCTGGCGAAGGTATGCCGCAGCAGGTGCGGATGGATGTGCTTGGGGATGCCCTGCTGCAGCGCCAGCGTCTTCATGCGCAGCTGCACCGTGCGCGGGTTGATCGGCGCACCGCCGCGGCCGCGGAAGATCGGGCTGTCTGCCGGCGTACCTTCTTCCGCGCCCAGGGCGCGCAACGCGGCGACCGCGTGGCGGCCGACCGGCACGATGCGGGTCTTGCTGCCCTTGCCGAGCACGCGCACTTCGCCTTCGTCGAGGTTGAGGTCGAGCCAGCGCAGGCCGCACAACTCGGACAGGCGCAGGCCGCTGGAGTAGAACAGCTCCAGCATCGCGCGGTCGCGCACGGCCAGCTTGCCGCCGCTGTCGGTCTCCACCAGCGCGGCGGCCTCGTCGACGTCGAGCACCTGCGGCAGCTTGCGGCGCACCTTGGGGCCGCGCACGCCGAGCAGCGGATCACTCGCCAGCCCGCCTTCTCGGTTGAGCTGGCGGAACAGGCTGCGGCACGACGACAGCAGGCGTTGCAAGCTTTTCGGCGCCAGCCCGGTGCGATGCTCGCCGGCCACGAACGTACGCATCCGGTTCGCGTCCAGCGCATCGAACGAGGCCAGCCGCTGTTCCTGCATGAAGCGCAGCAACTTGGCCAGGTCGCGGCGATAGCCGGCGACCGTGTGCGGCGAGGCGTGGCGCTCGTCGGCGAGGCGGGCGAGCCATTGCTCGACCTGTTGTTCGGGCGTCATCGCCGGCTCAGGAGATATCCCGCGAGCGTGCCAGCGCGGCGGTGATGGTGGCGGCGATCATCTTAAGGAACAGCGTGCCCATGCCGGGCTGGAAGCGGTCCGGGTTGGTGCTGCCGATCGCCAGGATGCCGCAGTCGCCCAGCCGCATCATCGCGACCGAACGGATCTGCCCGGCGTCGGCGCCGAACAGGCGCTCGAGCTTCTCGGCCGACAGGCGGCCGGAGACCGGCTCGCCCTTGCGCAGGAACTCGGCGAACTCCGGCAGTGCGTCGGCGCCGCCGGGGATCTGCTGCAGCCATTCCGCGCGCGGCAGCTGCGGCTCGTCGCCGAACAGCAGCAGGCGCACCTGCTCGGTGTGGAAATCCGCGCCGAGCTTGGCGATCACCGTGCGCGCGGTTACTTCCATCGTGTTCGCGCGCAGCAGCGCCACGGTGAGCGCGTGCACGCGTTCCATCAGCTTTTCGTTCTCGGCGGCGATCGCGATCAGTTCGGCCAGTTGGCGTTCGAGTTCCGCGTTCTTGTCGCGCAGGCTTTGCAGCTGGTACACCGCCAGCGACGATACCGCGCCGCCCTGCTCGCGCGGCGGCATGGTCAGCCTGGCGGCCAGCTCGGGATATTCGCTGAGGAATTCCGGATGGCGCTTCAGGTAGGCGGCGACCACGCGGGCCTGGGTGGCGTCGTCGAGCAGGGTGGCGGTCATGCGTGAATGTCCTCGAACCGTTGCGGGGCGCGCGAAAGATGCGCACCGTCCGGCTGGAGTGTGCGATGGACGCGGGCGCGCTTCAACCGCCGCGTCAGGTGCTGGCGGCCGGAACCGGCCATTCACCCTCGAACGCGAACGCGGCCGGGCCGGTCATCCACAACGTGTGGCCGGGGCCGGCCCAGTCGATCCGCAGCGTGCCGCCGGGCAGCTCGACGGCCACCGCGTCGTCGACGTCGCCGCGCTGGTGCAGCACCGCCATCGCGGCGCAGGCGCCGGTGCCGCAGGCGCGCGTCCAGCCGGCGCCGCGTTCGTGCACGCGCAGGCGCAGGTGGCGGCGATCGAGCCACTGCACGAAGCCGGCATTGGCGCCCTGCGCGAAGCGTGGATGGTTCGTCAGGAGCGGGCCGAGCCGCTGCAGCGCGGGGGCGGTGAGGTTTTCCACCACAACCACCGCATGCGGGTTGCCCATCGACACCGCGCCGATGTCCAGCCGCTCGTCGTCCACGACGATTTCGTAGCGATCGGCCGTGGCGTCGGCCGCGAACGGGATCCGCGCGGGTTCGAATACCGGCTCGCCCATGTCCACGGTGACCTCGTTGGCGCCGAGCAGGCGCACCGTCACCGGGCCGGACGGGCTCTCGATCGTCACGCTGTGGCCCAGCGCCAGCGCGCCGGCGCGGTGCAGCCACGCCGCCACGCAGCGCACGCCGTTGCCGCACTGGCCGGACGGCGAACCGTCGGCGTTCCAGATGCCGTAGAAGAACGCGCAGGCCGGGTTGCGCGCCGGCTCGATGCTGAGCAACTGGTCGAAGCCCACGCCGGTATGGCGGTCGGCCAGCGCGCGGATCTGCACCGCGTCCAGCGGGAACGCGCGCTGCCGGCAGTCCAGCACGACGAAGTCGTTGCCGATGCCGTGCATTTTCGAGAAGCGCAGTTGCATGGACGGATCAGTACTGGTCGGTAGCCGGATCGTCGACGGTGGCCGGCAGCGCGGGCGCGGCCGGTTTCGCCGTGGTCGATGTCGAGGCGGGTTGGGTCGGCAGCACCAGCGGGCCCTTGTTGCCGCAGCCGGCAAGCGTGGCGATGGCGAGGCAGAACGGCAGCAGCAAGAGGGATCGGCGCATGGTCGGAATTCCTGAAGACGGCTGCAGTATAGCGAGCCGCGGTGAACCGGCCGCGGCATCGCCGTTATGATGCGCGGACGGATCGCACGACGAGGCGATGAGGTAACGACGATGGACTGGAGCGCGCTGCTGCGCATGCCGATGACCGTGCTGCTGGTGCTGGCGGCGGTGTTCGGGTTGGTCACCCTGGTGCAGCTGGTGGCCTTGCGCCAGCGACTGCACGGCGGCCGCCGGCTCGCCGCCTGCTGGCGTGCGCTGCTGTGCCTGGCCTGCTTCGCGCTGACCCTGCTGCTGGCCGGCACCGGCTATGCGCTGCGCGGCTACCGGCTGCTTGGCGAGGAGGCGCCGGTGGTGGAGATCGACGCACGCATCCTGTCGCCGCAGCGCTGGGCACTCACCCTCACCTGGCCCGACGGCAGCACGCGCCAGGTGCAGCTGGCCGGCGACGACTGGCGCGTCGAGGCGATCGTGCTGAAGTGGAAACTGCCCGCTCTGCTGGCCGGCGTGCCGCCGCTGTACCGGCTCGACCGGCTGTCCGGCCGCTATGACGATCCGGCGCAGGAGGCCGAGGCGCCGCGCACGGTGATCGGCTTCGGCGAAGCGGGCGCATTCGACCTGCTCAACCTGAAAAAGCAGTACCCGCGCTGGGTGCCGGAAATCGACACCGTCTACGGCAGCGGCGCCTTCCTGCTGCTGGTCGACCAGGGCCACTACAGCGTCAGCCTGATGCGCACCGGCGCACTGGTGGCGCGGCCCGACGAGGCGACCGAGCGAAAGATCGGGCAACCGCTTGGCGGTTGAGGCAGGCGACATTCACCCCAGCGTCTTCTCGTAGCGCCACGCGTCGGTTCCGTCCCCGTAGTACCGCGCGTAGCGGCCGATGCGGCGGAAGCCGTGCCGCTCGTACAGACCGATCGCGGCGGCGTTGTCGGTGCGCACTTCCAGCCGCAGCGCGCGACTGCCGCGGCGACGGGCGGCCACCGCGGCCGCTTCCAGCAAGGCTGCGCCGACACCCTGGCCACGCGCCTCGGGCCGGGTCGCCAGCGAGTACAGGCGCGCCACGGCGCTGCGCTTGCGGAAGAACAGCACGGCGCTGCCGAGGAAAAGGTGGTGGTTGGCGCTGGCCACCAGCACCAGGGCGGAGTCGCTGTCCAGATGGCGGCGGTATTGCGCGCGGCTCAGCCGGTCGCTGCTGAAGCTGCGCAGTTCCAGCGCGACCAGGTCATCCAGGTCGGACGAGGCGGCGCGGCGCACGCGCAGGCTGGCGGGAGCGGGCGGCATGTCGGCGGATTCCGGTACGACACGGCGGGCGTAGTCGTACGGCAGGGGCAGGGTAGTCGGCACGCGCGGACTCTAGCAGCCCGCGGGCGGATGATGTGTTTTCCATCCGCGGCGGGACATGGCGTGTCCCGTTCATTCGCGCTTCAGCGCTTTCCCTTGTGCCACGGCGGCGCTGTGCCAAACTGCGCGTTTTGCACATCCTGCCGCGCCCTGCGCAGGGGCAGCCCCGCCATCGCCGTATCGCCCGAGTGGTGCCATGACCCGTCTGGTCATCGTTGTCGAAAAAGCCTCCGACTGGAGTTCGTACTATCCGTCCGTCGACGTGATGAGTGCGATGGACTACCTGCGCAAGCCGGTCGGCAGCGACGACGAACGCACCCACGTGATCAACCTGTGCCGCAGCTACAAGTACCTCGGCGCCGGCTACTACGTGTCGTTGCTGGCCGAGGCGCGCGGGCACAAGGTGATGCCGTCGGTGCGCACGGTGAACGACCTGCGCCGGCGCTCGTTGTACGGCGTGGACATCGACGACCTCAACCAGAAGCTGACCCACTTCCTGCCGGCCGGTGGCCGCGACACCACCGACTTCGGCATCCTGGTCTACTTCGGCGAGACCGCCTATCCGGCGTTGCAGGATCTGGCGCGGCAGGTGTTCGAGACGTTTCCTTGTCCGCTGCTGCGGATCGAGTTCGAGCGCGACCGCGTGTGGCAGGTCAGCTCGATCAAGCCGGTTGGCCTGCACACGCTGGACGACGCGCAGGAGGATGCGTTCGCCGAGGAGCTCGACCGCTTCTCGCGCAAGCTGTGGCGCAAGCCGCGCGCGCGGCGCCAGTTCCGCTACGACGTGGCGATGCTGGTCGATCCGAAGGAACAGATGCCGCCGTCGAACAAGAAGGCGCTGAAATCCTTCGTCGCCGCCGGCAAGGAGCTCGGCATCGAGGTCGACCCGATCGGCAAAAACGACTACCAGCGCCTGGCCGAGTACGACGGCCTGTTCATCCGCGAGACCACCGCCAGCGACAACCATACCTACCGCTTCGCCCACCGCGCGGAGAAGGAAGGCATGGTGGTGATCGACGACCCCAGTTCGATCCTGCGCTGCACGAACAAGATCTACCTCAACGATTTGATGGTCTCGCGCAAGCTGGCGGTGCCGCGCACCGAGATCCTCTATCGCGACGACAGCAAGGGCATGAAGGAAGTCGTCGCCAAGCTCGGTTTTCCGCTGGTGCTGAAGATCCCGGACGGCTCGTTCTCGCGCGGCGTGGTCAAGGTGGAAGACGAAGAGGCGTTGGCGCAAGCGGCCAGCGGGCTGTTCCAGCACAGCGCGCTGCTGCTGGCGCAGGAATACGTCTATACCGAATTCGACTGGCGCATCGGCGTGCTCAACCGCGAGCCGCTGTACGCGTGCAAGTACTACATGTCGCGCGGCCACTGGCAGATCTACAACCACGGCGCCAAGGGCACCGCGAAATCCGGCGGCTTCGAGACCATCGCGGTGAAGGATGCGCCGGCCGAGGTGGTCAAACTCGCACTGAAGGCGACCCAGCCGATCGGTGACGGCCTGTACGGCGTCGATCTGAAACGGGTCGGTAGCAAGCCGGTGGTGATCGAGGTCAACGACAACCCGTCGATCGACGCCGGCGTCGAGGACGCCCACCTCGGTGACGAGTTGTACCTGCGCATCATGCAGGAGTTCCTGCGCCGGATGGAGCGCAAGCGCCAGGGCGGCAGTACCCACTGAAAGGTGGGCCGGCGCTATCCCCTGTGCGTCCGTGGTTAATGCCAGGCCACGCTGCGAACCATGCGCCGGTGCGGCCGGCACAGCGCCAGCAACTGCCGCGGCAGTGAAGGTTCCAGCGCCAGCAGCACGACCAGCGGCGCGCCGACCAGCCAGAACGCCGGCGTCCAGCCGAGCAGGTCGGTATGCGCCGGCACCAGCGTACTCAGCAGCAACGCGCTGCCGCCAAGCAGCCACAGCACGGCGGCGCCGAGCAGGCGTTGATGGTGTGGGGAAGACAAGGCTGGCGTGGGCATGGGCGGTCTCCGCGGGAAAGTGACCGCACATTGCCGTGTTCCCATCTCACCGATTGCGACGTGATGGCGGCTTGTAGAATGAAGCCAGGTAACCATCAGGGGATCCCCATGCCAGCCGCCCAGTTCGCCGTGTTCGGCCATCCGATCAGCCATTCGCTGTCGCCGCAAATCCACCAGGCCTTCGCGCGGCAGTTCGGCATCGAGCTGGAGTACCGCGCGGTCGACGCCGCGCCCGCCGACTTCGTGGCGGTCGTGCAGCGCTTCTTCGCCGCTGGCGGCCGCGGCGCGAACGTCACCTTGCCGCACAAGGCTGCTGCCTATGCGTTGGCGGCGCAGCGCAGTACGGCGGCTACCCGCGCCGGCAGCGCGAACGTGCTGACCCCGCTGGCCGACGGTCGGCTGGCCGCGCACAACACCGATGGCGACGGGCTGGTGCGCGACCTCACCGAGCGTCACAACGTGGACCTGCGCGGCCACACCGCCCTGCTGCTGGGCGCCGGGGGCGCCGCGCATGGCGTGGCCTGGAACCTGCTGGATGCCGGCGTGGAGACGCTGACCATCGTCAGCCGCACCGCCGAGACCGCCGATGCGCTGGCCGACGCGATCGGCGAGCCGGCGCGCGCGCATACCCGCTACTGGTCCGACCTGGCCGACATCGGCAGCTACGACATGATCATCAACGCCACCTCGGCTGGCGTGCTGGGCGTGTCGCTGCAGCTGCCGCCCTCGCTGGTCGGCGCGCGCGCGCTGTGCTACGACCTCTCCTACGGCGCCGCTGCCAGCAGCTTCCTGAGCTGGGCGACGGCCGCGGGTGCGCGCTACGCGTTCGACGGCCTCGGCATGCTGGTGGAGACCGCTGCCGATGCGTTCGAGCTGTGGCATGGCCAGCGACCGGATACCGAGCCGGTGTACCAGGCGTTGCGTCGGCAGTCCGCATGAACGCATTCGCATGCCGCGCCGGCTGCGGTGCCTGCTGCATCGCCCCGTCGATCAGCTCGCCGATCCCCGGCATGCCCGATGGCAAGCCGGCTGGCGCCCGCTGCGTGCAGCTCACCGACGACAACCGTTGCGCGATCTTCGGCCGCCCCGAGCGTCCCGCCGTGTGTGCCAGCCTGCGCGCGGAGCCGGCGATGTGCGGTACGGACCGCACCCATGCGCTGGCCTGGCTGGCGCGGCTGGAAGCGGCCACGACGACGCGTTGAAGCCGTGCCGCCACACGACTGAAACACCGCCTCGCTAACGTGGCGGCATCCGCCGGGAGTACGTCGATGACGGAGACTCCAGCGCGCGGCCGTCGTTTGTGCAGCAGGTGTCATGCCCCGTTTCCTTTCCGCCGTATCGCACCGATACGCCGCGCTCACCCTGCTCTGCCTGTCGTTGCTGGCCGCGGCCGGCGGCATTTTCTGGTACAGCCGGGCGACCGCGAGCGCCGCACCGAACGATGCCACGGCGTCGTCCGCCGGATGGGCGGATACGCCGGCCGATGATGCGCAAAGCGGCAGCGGCATCCTGCTCGGGCTGGCTCGCGATGCGATGCGCGACGGCCGCCTGCTGGCGCCGGCCGGCAGCAATGCCTGGGAGTTCTACCTCAGCGTGTTGCAGCTGGAACCGCAGAACCGGGTGGCGCAGGAGGCATTGCGTGAATCCTTCCCGCGCGCTGCGGACGAGATCGAGCACACCATCAACCGCAAGGAGCTGGAGGAGGCGCGGCGCGAGATCGACCTGCTGCGCGAATTCGACCGCGACAACTTCACGCTGGCCCTGCTCGGCGGCAAGCTCTCCGCCGCGCGCAACATCGTGATGCGGCAGCACGAGGCCGAAGCCGAACGCATCCGCCAGGCCGCGGCGCAGGCGGTCCAGGCCCGGTGACCCGGCCGCTGGCGACGCGTCCGGCCATGTGATCGCCGGTACGCAGTTGCGGCATCCGCCGTGTGCTAGTTTCGGCGGTACGGGGGGCACCATCACGTGAGGACACACGCATGTTGCCGAAGGGGTTTCTTCAGGGCGGCCCGCTGCTTGCCGGGCTCGTGTTCGCGCTTTCCATGCCGGCCTTCGACGCCGTGGCCGATACCAGTCCGCCAGGTTCGACTGGGGTCACCGTGGCCGATCCGGCCGTGCCGCGACCACCAGGTACGCCTTGCGCGGTGCAGCTGTACAGCGACGACACGTTTGCCGATTTCAGCACCCACCCCTACACCTACGCGCCGCCCGAGGGTTGCGGCACGCGCTGGTCGAAAGTGGTGCTGGAGGCGGATTTCTCGGTCACCGCCGGGCGCCAGTTCGACCGCACCGCGGAGATCTGGCTGGACGGGGTGAATCTGTATTACGGCACCACCCAGGAGCCTTCCGCCACGGTGTCGCCGAGCTGGCACGTGGAGCGCGACCTCACCGACTACAGCGCGCTGTTGCGCCAGGCAGGCAACGGGCAGGTGATTCTCGGCAACGTGGTCAACGACACCTATACCGGCGTGCTGCATGGCAGTGCGCGCCTGCTGTTCTATCCGGCCACGGCGGCGGCGCCTGCCCCGCGCGTGCCCGATGCGGTGCTGCCGTTGGGCAGCGATCCGGTGGGCGACGCCACCCTGCTGGACGACGGCAACAGCAAGCTCAGCCGCAGTCTCGACCTGCCGCGCAACGTGGAGCGTGCCTACCTGGACGTGTTCGCGCAGAGCCAGAACGCCGACGAATTCTGGTACACCTGCGTGCCCGACCAGTACGCCGCCCGGGTGCAGGAGTGCGGCGGCGGCAACTTCCGCGAGGCCGAGGTGAGCATCGACGGCCAGCCCGCCGGCGTGGCACCGGTGTATCCGTGGATCTACACCGGCGGCATCGATCCCTACTTGTGGCGTCCCACGCCGGGCGTGCAGGCGCTGAACTTCATGCCGTACCGGGTCGACCTGACGCCGTTCGCCGGCGTGCTCAGCGACGGCAACCCGCATGAGGTGGCGCTCAGCGTCGCCGGCGCCCATCACTACTTCCTGGCCAGCGCCAGCCTGCTGCTCTACCTCGACCCGCACGCCAGTCGCGTGGTGGGCGGCATCGTGAAGAACACGCTCGCCGGGCAGCCGCCCACGCCCACCATCGGCGACACCCTGGTCACCGACGCCGACGGCAATGTCAGCGGCGACATCACCACCGGGTTGAGCCGGCACTTCGTGATCGAGGGCTATGCCAATACCTCGCACGGTCGCGTGAACACGCGGGTGGAACAAACCGTGGGCTTCGACGACACCCAGAGCTTCACCATCGACGCCGCCACCTACCGCCAGGTCACCGACCAGACCACCTCGGTCGACAGCGTCAGCCAGAGCCGGGTCGGCCGCTTCGTCACCAGCGAGCTTCGCCAGTCCCTGCGCTATCCGCTGCACCTGGACTACAGCTTCCAGACCACCGACGACGGCAACTACATCCAGGCCACGCTGTTGCACCAGGGCTACACCAACGACAGCGACCATCGCCTGCTGGGCCGCACGATCTATGCGGCCAAGGTGAGCAACACGGTCGACGCCAGCGACACGCTGGACTTCGATGCCAACTTCAGCGTCATCGGGCACTCGAACCAGCAGAACATGCAGAGCTTCGCCTTCCACGATTCGCTCGGCGGCTGCTATCGCAAGGACGTGGCCAGCGTCGGCGGCGTGGTGACGACGAATGCCGAAGGCATGGGCTGCCCGAACGGGCAGAATCAGGTGTGGTGGTTCAGCCATCCGGACGGTTCGCCGGACGGCGGCAACAGCCTGCTGGGCTGGTGAGCAAGGCGCCGTGGCCGCTCATCCGGCGGCCACGGCGTTCAGCGCAGCAGCGGGCCGGCGCGCCGGAGCAGCAGTTCGACCAGTTCCGGTTGCATGTAACCGTAGTTGTCCGCGATGTCCAGGCAGACGATGCGCTTGCCCCGGAGGCGGACGCGGTGACGTGACTGCAGCCGGCGCCGGTGCGCCGCTTCCATCACCACGATCAATTCGGCCCAGTCCAGCTGCTCGGCCGTCAGTATCGTCTCTGCATCGTCGGCCAAGCCAGCGGAGTCAGTTTCGAGGTTCGGCCAGGTGCCGAACACGCGCTCGGCGGTGGGGCTGCGCAGGCGGTTGCGGCTGCACAGGAACAGTACGCGTCGCGGTGCCATCAGGCGGATGCCAGGTACTCGTCTTTCAGGCGCACGTAGTGGTCGGCGGAATAATGCAGGTGCTCGATCTGGCGGTCGCTGAGCAGGCGCACGAATTTCGCCGGGTTACCCAGCCACAGCTCGCGCTCGCCGACCACCTTGCCCGGCGGGATCAGCGCGCCGGCGCCGACGAAGCCGTATTTCCGCACCACCGCGCCGTCCAGCACGCTGGCGTGCATGCCGATCAGGCAGTAGTCGCCGATGCTGCAGGCATGCACCACGGCGGCGTGGCCGACGGTGACGCCCTCGCCGATCAGGCACGGGAAGCCCGGGCCGTACGGGCCGGCGTGGGCGACGTGCACGATGCTGCCGTCCTGGATGCTGGTTCTCGCGCCGACGCGGATGTGGTTGACGTCGCCGCGCAGCACCGCGCCCGGCCAGATCGAGACGTCGTCGCCCAGCACCACGTCGCCGATCACGCTGGCGGCAGGGTCGACGTAGACGCGCTGGCCGAGGGTGGGCGCGATGCCCTTGAAGCTGCGCAGGGGGTTCATCCGGGCATTCTAGCGGCGTGGCCTGGCCGTCACATCGTCATGCTTGATTTCGCCTTGCGCGATCGCCACGCTGATGGCCTGAAAAGGAGCGTTCATGAGTCACGACAACCCGCTGCTGGCCGACGACACCCTGCCGGCGTTCTCGCAGATCCTTCCTGAGCACGTTGCGCCGGCGATCGATGCGATCCTGGCCGACTACCGCGCCGGCATCGACGCGCTGGTCGCGCCCGGCGCGCCACGCGATTTCGCCACGGTGATGCTGACCCAGGAGCGGCTGGAGCAGCGTCTGGCGCGGGCCTGGGCGCCGGTGTCGCATCTGCATTCGGTGGCCGACAGCGAGGCCTTGCGCGCGGTGTACGGACCGGCCGAGGAGCAACTCACCGAGCACGCGATCGAGCTGGGCCAGAACCGCGAGCTGTACGCCGCGGTGCAGGCGCTGGCGGACGCGCCGGACTTCGCCATGCTGCCGCGCCCCGAACGCGCGCTGGTCGAACATGCGCTGCGCGACTTCCGGCTGTCCGGCGTGGCGCTGGACGAGCCGGCGCGTTCGCGCTTCCGCGAGATCGGGGTGGAATTGTCGAAACTCTCCACCGAATTCTCCAATGCGGTGCTCGACGCCAGCGAGGCGTGGCACGAGCACGTCACCGACGAACGCGACCTCGCCGGCATCCCGGATTCCGGCCGCGCGGTGCTGCGCCAGTACGCCGCGGACCAGGGTCTGGACGGCTATCTGGTCACCCTGAAGCAACCCAGCGTGCAGGCGGTGCTGACCTACGCCGACAACCGCGGCCTGCGCGAACGGGTGTACTGGGCCTACCAGACGCGCGCCTCCGACCAGGGTCCGAACGCGGGCAAGTTCGACAACAGTGCGCGCATCGAGCGGATCATGGCGCTGCGTCACGAGGCGGCACAGCTGCTCGGTTTCGCCAACGCGGCGGAGGAATCGCTGGCGACCAAGATGGCCGTCTCGCCGACCGAAGTGATGGAATTCCTGCATGACCTGGCCGCGCGCGCGAAGCCGGTGGCGCAGCGCGAGCTGGCCACGTTGCGCGAGTTCGCCCATGCCGAGCTGAAGCTCGACAACCTCGAGCCGTGGGACGTCGCCTATGCGTCGGAGAAACTGCGCCAGCGCGAGTACGCGCTGGACGAGGAACAGCTCAAGCCGTACTTCCCGCTGCCGGCGGTGATCGACGGCCTGTTCGGCCTCACCACGCAGCTGTACGGCATCACCCTCGCCCCGCGCGACGGCGTCGACGTGTGGCATCCGCAAGTGCGCTACTACGACGTGCGCGACGCCGACGGCCGCGTGTTCGCCGGCGCCTATGTCGACCTGTACGCGCGCAACGGCAAGCGCGGCGGCGCGTGGATGGACGTCTGCCGCGCCCGCTTCGACGACGGTGGGCAACGGCAGCTGCCGGTGGCCTTCCTCACCTGCAATTTCGCGCCGCCCACCGAGGGCAAGCCGGCCCTGCTCACCCACGACGACGTGCTGACCCTGTTCCACGAGTTCGGCCACGGCCTGCATCACCTGCTCACCGAGATCGCGCTGCCCTCGATCGGCGGCATCGACGGCGTCGAATGGGACGCGGTGGAGTTGCCCAGCCAGTTCATGGAGAACTTCGGCTGGAATCGCGAGGCGCTGGACCTGTTCGCGAAGCACTGGCAGACCGGCGAGCGGCTGCCGGACGCCTTGTTCGAACGCATGCTGGCCGCGCGGCATTTCCACGCCGGCCTGTTCCTGGTGCGCCAGCTGGAATTCGCCCTGTTCGATTTCCTGCTGCACCTGGAGTACGACCCGGCGCAGGGCGCCCGTCCGCTGGCGGTGCTGGAACAGGTGCGCAAGCAGGTCGCCGTGATGCATCCACCGGCGTGGCAGCGCTTCCCGCACGGCTTCAGCCACATCTTCGCCGGCGGTTACGCGGCCGGTTACTACAGCTACCTGTGGGCCGAGCTGCTCAGCGCCGACGCGTTTGGCGAGTTCGAGGAGCATGGCGTGATCGACCGCGCCACCGGCGAGCGCTTCCGCCGCGAGTTTCTGGCGGTCGGCGCCAGCCGCCCGGCGCTGGAAAGCTTCATCGCCTTCCGCGGCCGCAAGCCGGATCCGGAGGCGCTGCTGCGCAGCCACGGGCTGGCCTGATCGTGGCGGGTCGGGCGGTGCCCGAGTTTGGGCACTGCCTGGCTGCAGACGAAAAAAAGCCCGCCGAAGCGGGCTTTTCAGATTCGCTCAAATCCCGAAGGACTCAGGCAACCTGGACTTCCTCAGCCTGCAGGCCTTTCTGGCCCTTGGTGACGACGAACGTGACGCGCTGGCCTTCCTGCAGGGACTTGAAGCCCGTGCCCTGGATCGCGCGGAAATGCACGAACAGGTCGTCACCGCTTTCCGGGGTGATGAAGCCAAAACCTTTGGCGTCGTTGAACCACTTGACTGTACCGCTCTGACGATCCGACATGTAACATTACCTTTGAAGCATGGATGGTTTGCGGCTCGGAGCGAAGCGCACTTGACCGCAATAGAAGCAGGAAATCCGAGTTACCTTGGACTCTTGCTCGATCAGCATACACTGGAATGCCGGGTTTCGGTGGTTTTTTGCGCAAACTTCCGCGAACTGGCCTGCCGGGCCGGCCAAAAGCCTCCTGTTTCCGGGCATGAACCGCGGTACGGCGCCATTCCGGCCGACAGCGCGGCAGCAGGTCCACGGCAGTGAGGCCTGCCGGGCCGGGTGGCTTTCCGGTTCCCGGCAACCCCCGACGGCGCTTCCCTTACAATGCCGCGATGAAGATCGCTTCGTGGAACGTCAATTCGCTGAAGGTGCGCCTGCCGCACCTGACCCAGTGGCTGGCCGACGCGCAGCCGGACGTGGTGGCGCTGCAGGAAACCAAGCTCGAAGACGCGAAATTTCCGGTCGACGAACTGGCGGCAGCCGGCTATCGCGCGGTGTACTCGGGCCAGAAGACCTACAACGGCGTGGCGATCCTGGCCCGCGCCGAAGTCCATGACGGTTTCGGCGATGTCGTCACCGACATCCCCGGCCTGGCCGACCCGCAGCGGCGCATCCTCGCCGCCACCATCGGCGGTGTGCGCGTGGTCGACCTGTACGTGGTCAACGGCAAGGCGGTCGGCGACGAGAAATACGCGTACAAGCTGGACTGGCTGGCCAAGGTGCGCGAGTTCCTGGCGCGCGAGCAGGAACGTCACCCCAACCTGGTCGTGCTGGGCGATTTCAACATCTGCCCGGACGACCGCGACGTCTACGACCCGGTCGCCTGGGGCGAGGACATCCTGTGCTCGCCGCCGGAACGCGCCGGACTCAAGGCGATCACCGACCTCGGCCTGCACGACAGCTTCCGGCTGTTTCAGCCGGAGGCCGGACACTACAGCTGGTGGGACTATCGGCAGGCCGCGTTCCGTCGCAACATGGGCCTGCGCATTGACCTGATCCTGATCGGCGAGGCATTGAAATCCGCCGCCACGGCGGCGGCGATCGACCGCGAACCGCGTCGCTGGGAGCGCCCTTCCGACCACACGCCGGTGACGCTGGAACTGGACATCTGAAGTAATGACCGCAAAAACCGAATGGCCCAGCTCGCTGGACGACAACGAACTGGACGAGCTGGATCGCTACCTGCGTGCGCACACCGGCGAAGGCGACCTGCTGCTGGACGGCGTGCACGGCCTGCTCAGCGCGCTGGCGGTCGGCCCGCTGCTGGTGCTGCCGGACGAATGGCTGCCCGAAGTGCTGCACGAACCGTTTGCCGACGAGGACGAAGGCAACCGCGTGCTGGCGCTGCTGGCCAAGCTCAACGATTCGATCGTCGCCGAGCTCGAGGTGGAGGCCTACGAGCCGATCCTTGGCGAGGTCGAGATGGAAGGCGGCCCGATGCTGTCCGCCGCCGGCTGGTGCGAAGGTTTCAGCCGCGGCATCGACCTGCGCGCCGGGCTGTGGGAGGGCCGCCTGGCCGAGGATCCGCAGCTGATGGAACTGCTCGGCCCGGTGATGGCGCTGGCGGTGGACGAGGGCATCCTCAGCGCGGACACCGAGTTCGAGAAGCTCAGCGACGACGAATACGACGAATGCCTGGCGCAGGTGCCGGCCGTGCTCGGCGCGGTGAACCAGTATTGGCAGGCCAAGCCCGCCACCGAGGCCGAAGTCGAGGCGATGGTGCGTCAGCAGCAGCCCAACACCGGCGACGACGGCACTCCGCCGCGCCAGCGCAGCGGGCACTGGGTGCATTGAGGCCGGAGGCCAGCGTTGCGCCGTTGAAACAATCCGTTCCTGCCCGGGTACTTGGATAAGTGGGCGAACCGGGCCATCTTGGCTGCCAGTTCCCTTTTATCTGGAGTACGCCATGAGCGACCGCCACATCACCCGCCGCATCCGCGGCATGGACACGTCCGACGGCGCCGGCGTGAAGCTGAAGCGCGTGATCGGCCAGCCCGGACTGGACATGCTCGACCCGTTCCTGCTGCTGGACGAATTCCGTTCCGACAGCGCCGGCGACTACATCGCCGGTTTCCCGGAGCATCCGCATCGCGGCTTCGAGACCGTCACCTACATGCTGGCCGGGCGCATGCAGCACCAGGACAACCACGGCAACCGCGGCGACCTCACGCCCGGCAGCGTGCAGTGGATGACCGCCGGCCGCGGCATCCTGCATTCGGAAATGCCGCAGCAGGAAAACGGCCTGATGTGGGGCTTCCAGCTGTGGGTGAACCTGCCGGCGGCCGACAAGATGACCGCGCCGCGCTACCAGGACATCGGCCCCGAGCGGATTCCGGTGGTGCAGCCGGCCGCAGGCGTCGAAGTGAAGGTGATCGCCGGCGAACTGGCCGGCGCCGCCGGTCCGGTCGAGGGCATCGTCACCGCGCCGGTATACCTGGACATCGGACTGCAGCCGGGCGCGCAGTTCACGCTGGATCTTCCCGCCGGGCATCATGGCTTCGCCTATGTGTTCGACGGCGAGTCGGCCCTGGTCGGCGGCGAGCAGCTGCAGCGCAGCGAGCTGGGCGTGTTGTCCGACGGCGAGCAACTGCAGCTGGCCGGCGGCGACAAGCCCGCGCGCCTGCTGGTGGTCGCCGGCAAGCCGCTGAACGAAAGCGTGGCGCGCTACGGGCCGTTCGTGATGAACACGCCCGAGCAGATCCACGAAGCGATCGCCGACTTCCGCGCCGGCAAGTTCTAGGCAGCGGAGGCCGCGCCGTGCCCTCGTCCGTCCGGCGGGACGAGGGCCGGCCGTTCCGGCTCAGCCAGCGGCATCGTCCTGCTCCAGCCAGCGGCCTACCGCCGCGACGATGTCCTCGGTGGCATCTTCGCCCGCCATGACCAGCACGTTTTCGGCCGCGTCCGGAACCTCGAGCGTGCGCAGCTGGCTGTCGAGCAGCGAGGCCGGCATGAAGTGCCGGCGCCGGCGCAGGCGCCGCTCGAGTTCGGCAGGCGGCAGCTCGATGCAGACGAAACGCACCCCGGCGCCGGCGCGGCGCAGCCGGTCACGGTAGCGGCGCTTGAGCGCGGAACAGGTCACCACGCCATCGCGGCCACGGGCCAGTTCGGCGGCGATCCATGCCGCCACGCGCTCCAGCCACGGCCGGCGGTCGTCGTCATCGAGCGCGAGGCCTGCCCGCATCTTGTCGATGTTCGCCGGCGGGTGCAGCTCGTCGCCTTCCTGGAAATCCCAGTTCCATGCCTCGGCCAGCGCCCGGGCCAGCGTGCTCTTGCCGCTGCCGGAAACACCCATCACCACGATCACCATGCGCGCACCGGCATCGCTACCCCTTCACGCTGCCCAGCAGCAGTCCCTGCAGGTAGTAGCGCTGCAGCGACAGGAACAGCAGCAGCACCGGCAGCACGGTGACCACCGAGCCGGCCATCATCAGTTCGCTGTCCTGCGCGTGCTCGCGCGCCAGCGAGGCCAGCCCGATCGGCAGGGTGTAGTGCTCCTGCCCGGTCAGCACGATCAGCGGCCACATGAAGTCGTTCCAGGCGGCGAGGAAGCTGAAGATCGCCAGCGTCACGATGATCGGCTTCAGCAGCGGCAGCACGATCTGCACGAAGATGCGCCACTCGCCGGCACCGTCGATGCGCGCGGCCTCCAGCAGTTCGTCGGGGATGCCGCGCGCGTACTGGCGCACCAGGAAGATGCCGAACACGGTGGCCATCGCCGGCGCGACCACGCCGGCGTAGCTGTTGACCAGGCCGACGTATTTCAGCAGCAGGAACAGCGGCAGCATCGCCACCTGGGCAGGGATCACCAGCGCACCGAGCAGCGCCTGGAACAAGCGCTCGCGGCCGGCGAAGCGCAGCTTGGCGAAGGCGTAGCCGGCCATCAGGTTGAGCACCAGCGACAGCGCGGTGATCGCGCCGGCGACCAGCACGCTGTTGAGCAGGTAGCGGCCCATGCCGGCGCGCACGAACAGCTCGCGGTAATTCGCCCAGCCCGGGTGCTTCGGCAGCAACGGCGGCGGCAGCGCGCTGGCCTCGCCCGGCGCCATGAACGACACCGACAGCATCCACAGCAGCGGGAATAGCGCGACCACCGTGCCGCCGATCAGCAGGCCGTTGATCAGCGCCTTCATCAGTCGCGGGCTCATGCCGGCCCTCCGTCGGGGTGCTCGCCGCGTCGCGACAGCTTCACCATCAGTACGGTCACCGCGAACATGAGCAGGAACAGCAGGAACGCCACCGCCGAGGCGGAGCCGAGGTTCCACCACTTGAAGCCTTCGTCGTACATCAGGTACAGCACGCTCACCGTGCTCTGCAGCGGACCGCCCTCGGTCATCACGTAGGGCTCGGCGAACAGCTGGAAGTAGCCCGACACGGTGAGGATGCCGACCATCAGCATGGTCGGCTTGAGCATCGGCAGGGTGATGTGGCGGAACTGCCGCCACGCCGAGGCGCCGTCGATGCGCGCGGCCTCGTACAGGTCCGGCGGGATCGCCTGCAGCCCAGCCAGGAAGATGATCATGTTGTAGCCGAAGTTCTTCCACACCGCGAACAGGATGATCGTCGGCATCGCCCAGTGCGGGTCGCCCAGCCAGTCGACCGGGTGGATGCCGAGCAGGCCCAGCAGGTAGTTCGCCATGCCGTACTTGGTGTTGAACAAATAGCGCCAGATCACCGCCACCGCCACCACCGTGGTCACCACCGGTGCGAACAGCGCGGTGCGGAACAGCGGCTTGCAGCGTGCCAGCGGCGAGTTGAGCAACAGCGCCGCGCCCAGCGAGGCACCCATCGACAGCGGCACGCCCACCGCCACGAAGTACGCCGTGTGGCCCAGCGCCGACCAGAACAGCGGCCGATGCAGCAGCTCCCAGTAATTGCCGAGGCCGATGAAGCGCAGGTTGCGGATGTCGGCCAGCGCGTAGAGGTCGTAGTCGGTGAGGCTGAGGATGAGCGCGCCAAGCACCGGCAACAGGAAGAACACGCCCAGCACGACCAGGGCCGGGGCCAGGAACAGCCAGGCGCTGCGCGGCGAATTCATGGCGGGTGTTCCCTGGCGTGGTCGGGCTGCGCGTGGTCGAGCACCCAGCGACGCTTGGCCAGGATCGTGTCGGCGCGCCGGTCGATCTCGGCGGCGGCCTGGTCGATGGTCAGCTGGCCGGCGATCGCCTCGGCGGCGACCAGTTGCATCTCGTTGGCGATGCGCTCCCACTCCGGCACCGGCGGGGTCGGCTTCACCTGTTCCAGCTGCTCGCGGAACGCGCGTGCCTTCGGGTCGTCGCGCAATGCGCCGCCTTGCCACGAACTGCGCCGTGGCGGCATGTCGCCGAGCAGCTCGTAGAACTGCTGCTGCACGGCCGGCTGCGACAGGTATTCGATCAGTTGCCAGGCGGCGTCCTTGTGCTTCGAGGCGCGGAAGATCACCAGACTGGAGCCGCCGGCCGCGCCGATGCCGGCGCCGGCCGGGCCGGGCAGCGGCGCAGTGGCCCAGTCGTCCTGCTGCGCGGCCGGCAGGCGCGTGCGGAATTCGCCGATATTCCATGGCCCGGACAGATAAAACGCGTACACGCCGCGGCCGAATTCCGTCCACGGGTTGCCGGCCTCGACATTGGTGATCGCCGGCGCCTGCTTCAGTTTGAACGTGTCGACGTAGAAGCTCAGCGCGCGCTTGAAGCCGGCGCTCTCGAAGTTGCCGTAGCGGCCGCCATCGCGCAGCAGCGGCTCGGGCTGCTGCAGCGCCAGCGACATCAGCTGCTCGTACTCGTTGGTCGGCAGGAGGATGCCGTAGACGTGGCGTTGCGGGTCGCTCAGCGCGGCGAGCATGCGCCGCCACTCGGCCCAGGTGCGCGGCGGCGCGTCGAAGCCGGCCTTCCGCAGCAGGTCCTTGCGGTAGAACAGCAGCCGCGTGTCGACGTACCACGGCACGCCGTACAGCGTGCCGCCGATCACGTTGGTGGCCCAGATGCTGGCGAAGTAGTCGTCCGCCCGCACCACGTCCGAGTGGTCCACGCGCGCCTGCAGCGGCTCCAGTGCATGCAGCGCCACCAGCTCGGGCAGCCAGGTATTGCCGAGCTGGCTGAGGTCGGGGGTGGAACCGCCGGCGAACGCGGTGAGCAGCTTCTGGTGCGCCGCGGTCAGCGGCAGCTGCTGCACCTTCACGCGGATGTCCGGGTGCGCGCGCTCGAACGCCGGCAGCAGCTGCATGATCGCCTCGCCTTCGCGGCCGATCGTCCAGAGCGTGAGCTGGTGCCCCGCCGGCGCCGGCGCGCAACTGCCGAGCAGCGCGCTGCCCACGGCGATCGCGGCCAGCCACAGGCCGCGCCGCGATCGCCGTGGGCGCGGACCGTGCGTCATTTTTCCGGTGTTCCCGCGAGCCAGCCGCCTTCGAAGCCGGCGCGTTCGAGTCCCTTGCGGATGTACGGATTCTTCTTCATCACGTTCCACACGAAGCCGCTGCGCCAGTTCTCGATCATCAGCACGATCGGGCCCTGGTCGATGCCCAGCTGCAGAGTGTCGACCCAGCCCAGGCCGGGTACCAGTCTGCCGGTGCGCAGCGTGGTCGGGGTATGGAAGCTGAGGTTGAACGCGTCGACGAAGCCGTAGTCGTCGTAGATGTACTTGCCGTAGCGCTGCTTCATGGTTTCCAGCGCCGGCACCACGATCTCCGGCGCGAACGCGATCGAGCCGGCCGCTGCGGTCGGCGCGACGGTGCCATCGTCGGTGATGTCGTCGAGCCCGGCGCCGCGCGCGGTGTAGCCGTAGAAGGTGCGATCGCCCTCGGCACTCTTCACGACCAGGCCGCCGGGCCCGTTGCTGGCGGTGAGGCCCCACACGTTGGTGCCGTAGCCGGTCCAGTGGCCGGGGTTGGCGATCGCGTAGCTGCGCTGCGCGTAGGTGGCGCGGCGGCTGTTCTCGAAGTAATCGAGATCGTGTTCGCGGCCCCAGGCGTCGCGGATGCCGCGGAAGTCGACCCAGCTCTGGCTGTACTGGTGGCCGAACAGCGGCGCGAAGTTGAGGAAGGTCTGGCCCTGGAACGTGCCCCAGGTCAGGTGATTGGTGGACAACCATGCCGCCCATGCCTCGGGTCCGACCGGATGGGTCGGCGAGCCGAGCGCGAGGATGTACACCAGCATGCCTTCGTTGTAGCCCTTCCAGTCGGCCGGGATGAACTTGCCGCCCGGCGTCCAGCCCATGCTGATCAGCGGTTTGCGCGGCTGCATCCAGGGCCAGTCGACGCGGCGGTAGATCGTGTCGGCGAGCTGGCGGATCGCGGTCTCCTGCGGCGTGTCGCGGTCGTAGTACGACTGCGCGAACAGCACGCCGCCGAGCAGCAGGGTGGTGTCCACGCTGGACAACTCGACGTAGCGCATCGCGCGCCGGCCGGTCTTCATGTCGAGGAAGTGGTAGAAGAAGCCGTGGTAGCCGGTGGCATCGTCCTCGCTGTCGTTCTGCGGCGCAGCGGCGAAGAAGCGCAAGGTCGCCAGGGTGCGCGCCGCTGCCTGCCCGCGCGTGATGTAGCCGCGCTCGGCGCCGATGCCGTAGGCGGTCAGCCCGAAGCCGACCGCGGCGATCGAGGAGAATGACTGGCCCGGATACGAATCGGGCACCAGCCCGGTCTTCGGATCCGCACCCTGCCAGAACCAGTCGAAGCTGCGCCTCTCGAGGTCGTTGACCAGCGCCTGCCGCTGTGGGGCGAGATCGGCGTAGCCGAGAGCCGGCTGCCTCGCCGTGGCGGGCGACTGCCAACCCGCACCGATGACCAGCAGCGCGAAGAGGATGGTTACTCGCGTATGGAAAAGAAACCTGGACAAGATCATCACAACCCTCTCTTCAATGGCGTATCGGGATCACGGCGTGGCCGCCATGGCAGCCGATGGCGTTCGCCAATCCGCGCCACGGCATTGCCGCAGCGGAGTCAGACACCAGCGGCCTTGCAATAGCGATCGATGAACGCCTGGTGCGGAGGCATGGCGTCGACACAGGTGGCAATGACCTGCTGCACGTGTGCGACGAATTCGTTCAGGTCCTTTTCCGACATCTGATCGGCGCCCGTGTGCCAGGTCGTCGGCATGATGCCTTGGCCAAGCATCACTTCGACCCAACTCACCAGACCGAACAGTTCCTCGGCGTTGCGGATGAATTGCCCGCCTTCCCGGAACAGCGCCATCACGCTGCGCAGCGTTTCGGGAATCTCCATCGTGCGGCAATAGTTCCAGAAGGGCGTGTCGTCGCGTTGCGTGGCGTGGAAGTGCAGGATCAGGAAGTCGCGGATGCGTTCCAGCTCGAAACGTGACAGCGCGTTGTAGCGATCGATGACGGCCTCGCTGAAATTCCGGTCGGGGAACAGGGTCAGCAACCGCGTGATGGCCGACTGGATGAGGAAGATGCCGGTCGATTCGAGCGGTTCGAGGAAGCCGCTGGCGAGGCCGATGGCCACGACGTTGCGGTTCCACACCTTCTTGCGCGTGCCGGCGACAAAACGAAGCAGCCGCGGCTCACCGAGGGGAGCGCCATCAAGATTGCGCAGCAATGTTGCCGCCGCCTCGTCATCGCTGATGTACGGACTGGCATAGACGTGGCCGTTGCCCACGCGGTGCTGCAGAGCGATGCGCCATTGCCAGCCGGCGGTCTGCGCGGTGGCGCGTGTATACGGTGTCGGCGGTCCGGTCCGTTCGCAGGCCACGGTCACCGCCCGATTGGTTGGCAGCCAGTGGTTCCAGTCCTCGTAGCCGGTATGCAGCGCCTGCTCGATCAGCAGGCCGCGGAAACCGGAGCAGTCGATGAAGAGCTCGCCACTGATTTTCTCGCCGCTCTCCAGTACCACGGCGTCGACAAAGCCATCGCTCGGCCGCAACAGGGTTTCGCGGATCTTTCCCTCGGTGCGTTGCACGCCGCGGGCTTCTGCATAGCGGCGGAGATAGCGGGCGTACAGACCGGCATCGAAGTGGTAGGCGTAGGCGATATTCGCCAATGGCGTATTCGGCGGCGCATCAACCGCCGAGACCATGAACTTTCCGTGCGCTGCCGCCAAGGTGTTCAACGAGTAGTCGCCGATCTCGCTCGCGTTGCCGCTCTTGAAGGCCCGCAGCCAGTACTGGTGGAACGGGAGCATGCCGATATCGAGGCCGATGGAGGTGCCGAAACCGTGGACATAGGTCTTGCCGGGCTTCAGCCAGTTGACGAACTGGACGCCCAGCTTGAACGTGCCCCTGGTTTCCCTGACGAACTCCGCTTCGTCGATGCCGAGCAGCTTGTTGAAGAGAGACAGGTGCGGCACGGTGGCCTCGCCGACCCCGATGGTGCCGATCTCCTCGGATTCGATCAGTCGTATCGAATGCCCGGGGCCGAGCACCTTGGCCAGTGCGGCGGCACTCATCCAGCCGGCCGTGCCGCCGCCCACGATGACGATGTTCTTGATGCGTTGGTTCGTCATGGCCTTCTGCTTGGAGTGGTCTGAAAGACGAAGCGCAGGATGATCCGTTCGATGGGGGCGCTGGGGAGCCTTGCATCATCAAAAGCAAGGCCCACCGAAGCGGGCCTTGCAGAACGTCATGGCTGCAGGGGATTCCGCTACCGCTCAGCTCAGAACCTGAAATCCGCCGTCAGCTTGTACGTGCGCGGTACGCCGAGAATGTTGCCGATCCGGTTGTAGCTCGGGTTGTACGCGGCACCTGTGTAGTTGTCGATGGTGTCGTTGTAGTTCTTGAAGTTCAGCACATTCAGAGCATCGAAGCGCAGCTGGAGCACCATGTCGCGACCGAGATCGAAGTTCTTGGTGGCCTGCAGGTCGATATCCCGATAGCCGAAGATCGGCCCACCCACCAGAAAGTGCGAACCCTTAGGTATACCCACGACCGGGTAAGCCGCCGACATTTCGCCCTGGACACCGACCGAGTTCGGCCACAGGTTGCAGCAGCCGATCGCGGATACCGGCGTCGGTGTGGCCAGGGTCAGCTTGCCGGCGACGGTGATGCCCCATGGCGCATCCACCACCCCGGTCATCACCAGCCGGTGCTTGGGCGCCGCACTGGAAGTCTGGAACGGGTAGTACTGGATACCCGGCAGGTCGAACGCGTAGCCGTCCGAATACAAGCGGTTCTGCGTGGCGTGCGTGTGGGTGTAGGCGATCGTCATGCCCCAGCCGCTCTCGCGGGTATAGGGCTTTTCGGCCGACAGCAGCAGCTGGGTGTTGTAGGTCGTCTTGCCGTTGTCGAACAGGATCAGATTGCCGATGCCCGGCACGCCCGCGCCGCCCCACTGGTTGGTGAAGTTCTCGTAGTTGTAGAACTTGCCGTTGGGATAGCGGTTGCCCAGCGTACCGATGATGCCGTCGTACTGGAGAATGCGCGCTAGGGTGACGCTGGTGTTCCAGTCGCCCAGCTTGTTGCGCATGCCGAGGCTGAACTGGTCCGAGTACGGCGACTTGATGTTGTTGTTGATCATGTCGACTTCGCTCACACCCGAACCCAGCCCCTGCAGGTTGGCCGCGTCAAGGTACTTCGGATCCCACGCGAAACAGGACGTGCCGTTGGCCTTGCCCGGGCCGCAGCCGTCGATGGCGGTCGGGTTCTCGAAATCGACGGTCGGCTCGGACAGCGCGTTCTTGCTGTTCTCAAGCGAGATCACGTCGAACAGGTTGCGGTCATAGGCGCGGCCGGCACCACCGAAGATCACGTGTTCCTCATCGCCGTTGAGGTCGTAGGAAAAGCCGAGACGCGGCTGGATCTCGTTCTTCTGTGCGCTGCGGTTGTGGCCGGTGCTGATGTAGTTGTTGATGTTGATGCCGCCGGCAGCGAGGCTCTGCGCGTACGACTGATTGATGGTCTCGCCGTTGAAATCGTACGTCGGCGCGTTGATTGCGTCCACGATCGGCTGCAGTGTGTGGTAGTCCAGGAACTGCGGCGACTTCTCGTAGTCCCAGCGCACGCCCAGGTTCACGGTGAGCTTGTCGTTGACCGACCAGTCGTCCTGGATATAGGTGCCGAACTGCTTGTTCTTGGATACCGCCGTCAGCGGCAGGCCGGAATTGACCTTGCCGAATACCACCTTGTACGGCGTCGCTTCGGTACCGTCGGGAGACACGTTGTAGAAGTAGTTGGCGTTCGTGGCGCTGTCGCGATCGGAGAGCGTCACTTCCTTGTATTTCACGCCCATCTTGACCACGTGGTCACCGTGCCACGTCAGGTCGTTGAAGGTGAGGTTGTCCTGGATGCCGTTGCCCTTCTGCGAGGCCTCGAAATACTGGCGCGGATCCTGACCGTTGATCATCAGGATCGTATCCGCCGGGGCGGGCGCGTTCCAGAAATAGGTGGTGGCCGGCGCGTCGGTGATCGGTGTGGGCGTGTCGAGCGTGCTCTCGTAGGTCCACAGCAGCTCGTTGAACCATGAATCCGCGCTGTGCTGCCAGCGGGCGTCGAAGCGCTTGTCGTCGTTTTTGTAGTTGTAATTGGCCGAGGCAGCGGTGGTAAGGCCAGCGCCGTAGATCTGCGTTTCCTTGCGGATCTTCGTGCTCAGCTCGAAACGGTCGCGGTCGGTAGGCTCCCAGTCGATCTTGCCGAAGTACAGGTTCTCCTTGAACGGCAATGCGGTCGGCCCGAGTTGGGCCTTCGCATCGGCAGGCAGGAAATCGTTGTACGAAACATTGTTGTAGGTGTGGCCCGAGCCGGTGGTGGTGGTCGGGGTGGAGAACTTCTTCCCCTCGTAAGTCACGAAGAAGTGCAGTTTGTCCGTGATGATCGGGCCACCGAAGGCGCCGCCGTATTCGCGGCTCACGCCACGGGCCTTGTTGTGCGCATCGCTTTCGGCCGGCGTCTCGGCGCGGAGGCGGTCGCTGGTGAAGGTATTGAACACCTCGCCATGGAACTCGTTGGTGCCGGACTTCGTCTCGGCCGTGATGGCAGCGGAGGAGATCTGGTCGTACTCGGCCTTGTAGTTCGAGGTGATCACGCGGTACTCGCCGATCGCCAGCTGCGGGAACGGATTGCCTACGTCGCCATCGTGGTTCGGGCCGGCCTGGCCGGAGATGCCGCCGCCATGCACGTAATTCTTCTGACCGACTCCGTCGATGTATACGTTGACATTGGCGGCAGGCTGCGCGCCGGCCTTGATCGAGGTCTTGCCGTTTTCGACGTTGAACGCCATGCCCGGTACGGTGTCGGCGAACTCGAGGAAGTTGCGGGTGATCTGCGGCGTAGTGTTGATCTGATGCAGCGAAACCGTGCTGCCGATTTCCGAGGTCTTCACCTCGGTCAGGGCCGTCGCGGTCACCGAAACCCCGGTCAGGGTGGTGGCATTGACGGCGCCAGCCGGTGCGGCGGCTGCCTGCGTCAGGTTGAGAGTGGCGGTCGAGGCCACCGACAGGCGCACGGTCTGCTCGGTGCCGGCGCCGGCGTCGACGGTGTACGTGCCGGGCGGCAGTCCGACCAGCGCGTAGCTGCCGTCTGCGTTCGCGGTGGTCCGTCGCTGGGCGCCGGTCGCGACGTTCTTCGCCGTGATGGTCGCGCTGGGTGGCGCCTTGCCGCGCAGGTTCGCGTTGGCGGACTGCGCCCACGAGACCATCGGGACGCCGGCCACCGCGATCACCGCGGTGCTGATGAGGCTGGCGAGCAGTTTCTTTCTGAGTTGTATGGATGCTTTCATGACTTCCCTCCCGTACCGGATGACCGATTCCCCGAACCGAAAACCTTGCCTTTTGCTGCCCCAGGCTGCCGCGCCGCGCCGCAGGTCTCGCGGGTGACGATCTCGCAGTCGAGCGTATGTGCGGATGCCGCGTCCGGGCGGGATTCCTCCAACATTGCCGCCAGCTGTTCGAGCGCGCTGCGGCCCAGGTCGACGATGCGCACGCGCACCGTGCTGAGTGGCGGCGTGACGTAGCGCGCGATCGGAATGTCGTCGAAGCCGGCCAGCGCGATCTCGCGCGGCACGTCCACGCCGGCTTCCTTGAAGGCATAAAGGCAACCCACGGCCATCATGTCGTTGGCGGCGAACACGGCGTCGGGCCGCGGCTTGCGTGCGAGCAGCTGCTGTCCGGCGCGATAGCCGGACTCCTCGTTGAAATCGCCCGCCACCACGTCCAGCGGTGCGTGCGGGGCGTACTTCGCCATCGCCGCGCGATAACCGAGCTCGCGCTGCTGCGCGTCGAAGTTGCCGGCGGGACCGGCGATGAAGGTCACGTTGGAGTGGCCCGCCTCCAGCAGATGCCGCACCATGGCGTAGGCGCCGCCGTAGTTGTCGATGTTGAGCACCGCGTACGCCTTGCTCTTCACCGCGCTGTTGAGCAGCACGGCCGGCACGCTGGCGGGAAGGTTGGCGCGCAGGAACGCGGCATCGACGTGTCCGGACAGGATCAGCATGCCGTCGACGCGGCCCTGCATCGCGCGCAGCGCGGCGGCGGCATCCTCGGCACCGTCGTGCGAACTGGAGACCAGCAGGTGCAGGCCGCGCGCACGCGCGGCCAGGTCGATGCCGCGGATCAGTTCGGAAAAGAACTCGCCGTGCAGGTCCGGCAGCAGCGCGCCGATCGTGTGCGTGCGCCGTGTGATCAGGCTGCGCGCGCCGGCGTGCGGCACGTAGCTCAAGCGCGTGGCCACGTCGTGGATGCGCTGGCTGGTGGCCGCGGTGACGCCGCCACCCCCATTCAGCGCACGCGATACCGAGGCCACGGAAACCCCGGCCTCGCGCGCCACGTCTTTGATTGTCACTGTTGCCATGCGAGTTGCCCCGAGTGCCGAACTCCATTGCGGCGACAACGTAATCGTTTTCATGAAGCCTTGTAAAGCATCCGCTAACAAGGCTTCTGCTGCGCTGCGGAAGGTTTACGCAAACGTTTTCATGAGTGGGCCGGACAAGTGGCTGGCGGAGCGGAAAATGCGTGATTGGATCGGGCGGATCGCGTTATGGCAATGCAGCATGCCGCGGATGAGGCGGGTGCCGGGCTGGAGCGTAATGCGCGGCATTTGCGGACGACGTCTCAATTCGGGTCGTTTTTGCCTGTTGTTAAAAATTTCTTCCTGTCGTTAAATCAGGGTTAATCTATGTCCGCTCAGTCGGCTGTATCCTCAAGTTGCCGTGATAGCGAAGAAACACTCACCAAGTAACTGATTTGCATACCATGACCCTGCTGTCCACCCTCTTGCTCCTGTGCGCCGTGCTGATCCTCAGCGCGGTCCGGCGCGTGCCGGCCGGGCGGGTCTACAGCCTGTATCGCCGCGGCAAGCTGGTGCGCGTGCTGCAGTCGGGTACGCATCTGGTGTTGCCGCTGTTTGACCGGGTCGCCCACAAGATCAACCTGGCCGGCCAGACCCTGCGTTTCGAGGAGCCGCTGGCCGAGGCGCACGACGTGCGCGGCACGGTGTACTGGCAGGTGCTGGAGCCGGAGCGGGCCGATGCGGTATTCGAGCAGGTCGACCAGCTGATCCGCCGCGGCGCCCAGGAAGCGCTGCGCAGCGAGCCGGCGGCCGATAGCGCCGATCGCCGCGATCTCGGCGCACGGGTGAAGCAGGCCTTGAACAGCGCGCTGCGCGAGCGCGGCATGATGGTGACCCGGGTCGACCTCGACGTCGCCTGACCACGGGTAGTGCGCCAGGGCGCCCGAGAGCGCCCGCGCCGCAGGGGATTTGCAAGTCTTCGACCCGCCTCGGCGGGTTTTCTTTTGTTGGCAATGCCGGTCGCGCCGCGGATACTTTGCGCCCCACGCCTCTTGAGTGACCCGATGACTACGCGCGACGCCTTGCAGGCACGACTCGAACAAGGCATCGCCGCGCTGGGACTGCAGCTGCCGGCGGAGGCGGTGCCGCGGCTGCTCGACTACCAGGCCCTGCTGCAGCGCTGGAACGCTGCCTACAACCTCACCGCGGTGCGCGATCCGGCGGAGATGGTCACCCGTCACCTGCTCGATTCGCTGGCGATCCTGCCGTACGTGCAGGGCCGGACCCTGGCCGACCTGGGCACCGGTCCAGGCCTGCCCGGCATCGTGCTGGCGATCGCCGCGCCGGGGCGGGAGATCCTGCTGGTCGATTCCAATGGCAAGAAGGTGCGCTTCCTGCGCGAGGCGATCCGAGCGCTGAAACTCGACGGCGTGAGCGCTGTGCAGTCGCGGGTGGAAGACGTGCAGGGACAGTACGACTGCGTCACCGCGCGCGCGTTCGCCAGTCTCGCCGACATGCTCGGCTGGGGCGGCCACCTGCTGGCGCCGGACGGGATCTGGCTGGCGATGAAGGGCAAGCGGCCGGACGACGAACTGCCCGGCATCCCGGCCGGTTTCGAGCTGCGCGGCACGCACGAGCTGGCGGTACCGGGGCTGCCGGCCGAACGCCATCTGCTGGTGCTCGGCCGCGCCTGATCCGCGGCTTTATTCGTCCAGCACGCCGCCGTTGCTCTCGATCACCTGCGCATACAGCTTCGCACTGGCCTTCGGCGTGCGCTGCTGGGTGGCGAAGTCGACGTGGTACAGGCCGAAGCGCTTGGAGAAGCCCAGCGACCACTCCAGGTTGTCCAGCAGCGACCACGCGTAATAGCCCTTCAGATTCACGCCCGCCGCGATGGCGTCGTGCAGCGCCCTGAGGTGCTTGCGCAGGTAGTTCGTGCGCAGCGGATCGTCGAGCACGCCGTTCTCGGCCACCGGCGGGTCGTAGAACGCCGAACCGTTTTCGGTGATGAACAGCGGGATGTCGCCGTAGCGCTGCTTGAACCAGGTCAGCGTGTCGGTCAGGCCCTGTTCGAACACCTCCCAGCCGGTCTCGGTGTGGGTCTTGTTCGGCTGGCGTACCGGGACCGCCCGCAACGGATACGCGTTCGCGTCGTGCTTCACCACCGCGCGGGTGTAGTAGTTGATGCCCACGAAATCGACCGGCTGGTTCGTCAGCTCGAAATCGTCGGCCGGGAAATCCGGCCATGCCTCGCCGAAGATCTCCTTCAGCTCCGGCGGATAGCTGCCCAGCAGGGCCGGGTCGGCGAATTGCTGGTTCATGTAGGCATGCGCGCGGCGGGTGGCGGCGAGGTCCTCGGCGCTGTCCGAGTACGGGTACTTCGGTTCGATGTTGAACACCACGCCGATCTCGTGCTTTCCATGCGCGCGATACGCCTGGATGCCGGCGCCGCTGGCGCGCATCAGGTTGTGCGCGGCGATCGGCGCCTCGAACTTGTTGCGATGGCCCGGCGCCAGCGCGCCGTGCAGGTAACCGCCATCGGTGACCACCCAGGGCTCGTTGAGCGTGGACCAGCGCGGCACGCGGTCGTCCAGCGCCTTGAACATCACTTCGGCGTAGTCGGCGAACCAGTGCGCGATGTCGCGGTTGAGCCAGCCGCCGCGGTCGTCCAGCGCCGCCGGCAGGTCCCAGTGGAACAGCGTGGCGTTCGGTGCGATGCCGTTCTCCAGCAGTTCGTCGACCAGCCGCGAATAGAAATCCAGCCCCTTCGGATTGACCCGGCCGGTGCCCTCGGGCAGCACCCGCGCCCAGTTGATGCTGAAGCGGTAGCCCTGGAGGCCCAGCGCCTTCATCAACTGCACGTCGCTCTTGTAGCGGCGGTAGTGGTCGCAGGCGACGTCGCCGGTGTCGCCGTTGACCATCATTCCCGGCGTATGCGCGAAGCGCTGCCAGATGCTGGGGCCGGCGCCATCGGCCAGTGGCGAGCCCTCGATCTGATAGGCCGAAGTGGCCGCACCCCAATGGAAGCCGTCGGGAAAGCGGAAGCTGGGGCGGGTCATGGGGGTTCCTGCAGCCAAAGTGCTTGATGTAAACGATTACATCGGCAGAATAGCCGAATGTTTCGCCGATGTGCAGACAAGTGCATGCTGCGGCGATGACGGCCGTCGTGGCCAACCCCGGAGAATTCATGGCTGCCGTGCGTCTGGACCAGTTGCGCAAGGTTTATCCGAACGGTCACGTCGGGGTGGCCGACGCCAGCTTCGAGATCGCCGACGGCGAGCTGCTGGTGCTGGTGGGGCCGTCCGGCTGCGGCAAGACCACCTTGCTGCGCATGCTCGCCGGGCTGGAATCGATCAGCGGCGGCACGCTGAGCATCGACGGCCGCGTGGTCAACGAGGTCGCGCCGAAGGATCGCGATATCGCAATGGTGTTCCAGAACTACGCGCTGTACCCGCACATGACGGTGGCCGAGAACCTCGGCTTCGGCCTGAAGCTGCGCGGCCACAAGCAGGCCGACATCGACCGACGCGTGGCGGCGGCGGCGAAGACGTTGGAGCTGGAGTCGCGGCTGGCTTCGCGTCCGGCCGCGCTGTCCGGCGGCCAGCGCCAGCGCGTGGCGCTGGGCCGCGCGCTGGTGCGTGACCCCAAGGTGTTCCTGCTGGACGAGCCGCTGTCCAACCTGGACGCCAAGCTGCGCCTGTCGATGCGGGTGGAGATCGCGCGACTGCACCGCCAGCTCAGGGCCACCATGATCTACGTCACCCACGACCAGATCGAGGCGATGACCCTGGGCCAGCGCATCGTGGTGCTGGACGGCGGCGTGATCCAGCAGATCGACACGCCGATGAACCTGTACGGGAAACCGGCCAACCTGTTCGTGGCCGGCTTCGTCGGCAGCCCGGCGATGAACCAGCTGCACGGCACGCTCAGGCTGGCCGATGGCTGGAAGTTGGCCACCGCGCACGGCGACATCGCGCTGGGCGAGCCGGCGCAGGCGGCGGCATGGCAGCCGTGGCGCGACCGCGAGGTGGTGCTGGGCATCCGCCCGGAGGACCTGCAGCCGCAGGATGCCGCCACCGCCGCGCTCAGTGCGCAGCTGGAAGTCATCGAGCCGGTCGGCAACGAGATCTTCCTGAACCTGCGTCACGGCGACCGGGCGCTGGTTTCGCGGGTCGCGCCGCGGGCCTTGCCCGAGCCGGGCAGCACGCTGGCGCTGGGCCTGGTGGCCGAACATCTGCATCTGTTCGATGCCGCCAGCGGGGCACGGATCGGCGCCTGAGCGCGGGCAGCGCTCGGCGGGGTGAGGCATTACACTAGGAGCGTGGACGGCAGAAACCGTCCGGGCTGCAAAGCCCTCTGCGCGGTCCACTTTTCCGCCGCTTCTTGGCCCATAGAACCACTATGGGCCGGCGAATCGTCGAAAAACTGTCCTCGCGCAGAGAGCTTTTCGCCTCGGACGTTTCTGTCGCCCACGCTCCACCCTCTCCACGCGTACGGTAGCTATCCATCCATGGCCCGCATCATCGCTGTCGCCAACCAGAAAGGCGGCGTCGGCAAGACCACCACTGCCGTCAATCTCGCCGCTGCGCTGGCCGCCGCGAAGCGCAAGGTATTGCTGGTCGACCTGGACCCGCAGGGCAACGCCACGATGGCCTCGGGCATCAACAAGCGCGACATCAAGGCAAGCGGCTGCGAAGTGCTGCTGGAGGAAGTGGAGATCGCCGCGGCGATCGTGCCCACCGACGCGCACTACGACCTGCTGCCGGGCAACGGCGACCTTACCGCGGCCGAACTGAAGCTGATGGATGCGCTGGCGCGCGAGCACCGGCTGAAGGAAGTGCTGGCGAAGGTCTCGGCCAATTACCACACCATCCTGATCGACTGCCCGCCCTCGCTGAACCTGCTCACGCTGAACGCGCTGACCGCCGCCGATGGCGTGCTGATCCCGGTGCAGTGCGAATACTTCGCGCTGGAAGGCCTGTCCAGCCTGCTGGACACGGTCAAGGCAGTGCGCCACCGGCTGAACCCCACGCTGGAGATCGAGGGCCTGCTGCGCACCATGTACGACGTGCGCAACAACCTCGGCAACGAAGTCTCCGCCCAGCTCACCCAGCATTTCGGCGACAAGGTGCTGCGCTCGATCATCCCGCGCAACGTGCGCCTGGCCGAGGCGCCCAGCCACGGCCAGCCGATCCATCTGTACGATCGCAGCTCACGCGGCGCAATCGCCTATATCGGCCTGGCCGGCGAGGTGATCCGGCGCGAGCGCGGCCTGCCGCGCTCGGCGGCCGATCCGGTCGAGGCATTCGAGGCGGCGGTATCGCCACATGACGACGGCGGCCCGGTGCTCAAGGCGCCCGCCGCGAACCACCAGGAATAAGGCATGGCAGCTGCGAAAAAACGTGGATTGGGACGCGGGCTGGATGCCCTGCTCGGCGGCGACGGCGACGCCGCGCCGTCGGTGCTGACCCAGGAAGGCGAACTGCGCATCCTGCCGATCCAGCAGATCCAGCCCGGCAAGTACCAGCCACGGCGGCACTGGAACGACGAGGCGCTGGACGAACTGGCCGCGTCGATCAAGGCGCAGGGCCTGATCCAGCCGGTGGTGGTGCGCGAGATCGGCAAGAACAGCTACGAGCTGATCGCCGGCGAACGCCGCTGGCGGGCCGCGCAGCGCGCCCAGCTGAGCGAACTGCCGGCGCTGGTGAAGAGCGTGCCGGAGGCAGCGGTGCCGGCGATGGCGCTGATCGAGAACATCCAGCGCCAGGACCTCACCCCGCTGGAAGAAGCCGACGCGCTGAAGCGGCTGATCGACGACTTCGACCTCACCCACCAGCAGGCCGCCGACGCGGTGGGCCGTTCGCGCGCCTCGGTGTCGAACATGCTGCGGCTCACCGAGATGCCGGAGTCGATCAAGCGCCTGCTCGACGACGGCAAGCTGGAAATGGGCCACGCGCGTTGCCTGCTCACCCTGGACGAATCCATCGCCGTGCCGCTGGCGCGCCAGGCTTCGACCCTCGGCTGGTCGGTGCGCGAGCTGGAAGAAGCCGCGCGCCGCGCGCAGACCGCGCCGAAAGGCAAGGCCAAGCACGCGTCCGCGCGCGATCCGAACATCGCCGCGCTGGAGCGCGAACTGGCCGAACGCCTGGCCACTCGGGTCGAACTGGCCCAGGGCCGCGGCGGCCACGGCAAGCTGGTGATCCACTACCACAGCAACGACGAGCTGGAAGGCATCCTCGGCAAGATCCGCTAGGCCGAGCCTTTGCTCCCTCCCCTGCTTTGCAGGGGAGGGTTGGGGAGGGGTGCTCTTGATCTTGAGTCAAATGCCTGCCCCCTCACCTGAAGGACTCCCTTCGGTCGCCAGCCTCTCCCTGCCTTGCAGGGGGAGCAGCAGTCTGCGCTTTGGCATTAAACTGACCCGTTGCTGCGTCAGGCGCGGCATCTGCCCCCGCTGAAAGGCTTCCCCCATGCCGCAACTCTCCGTCGTCGTCCCCGTCTTCAACGAGCGCGACAACATCCCGCCGCTGCTGGCCGAGATCGCCGCCGCCCTGCGCGGTCGGGTCGACTACGAAGTCATCTACGTCGACGACGATTCCAGCGACGACAGCCGCGCCGTGCTGGCCGCGCAGAAGGCGCTGCATCCGGAGCTGCGCGTGCTGCACCACGTCACCCGCAGCGGCCAGAGCACGGCGGTGTGGAACGGCGTGCGCGCGGCGGCTTCGCCATGGATCGCCACGCTGGACGGTGACGGCCAGAACGATCCGGCCGACATCCCGAAGCTGCTCGCCGCGCGCGACGCGGCATCGGCCGAAACGCGGCTGTTCGCCGGCTGGCGCACCACCCGCCGCGACAGCTTCAACAAGCGCATCTCCTCGAAGGTCGCCAACGCGGTGCGTTCGCGCATGCTGAAGGACGCCACCCCGGACACCGGCTGCGGCCTGAAGCTGTTCGAGCGCGAGGTGTTCCTGCGTCTGCCCTACTTCGACCACATGCACCGCTACCTGCCGGCGCTGGTCAAGCGCGCCGGCTTCGCCAGCCAGAGCGTGCCGGTCGGCCATCGCCCGCGCACCGCCGGCGTGTCCAAGTACGGCATGCTGGACCGGCTGTGGGTGGGCCTGGCCGACCTGCGTGGCGTGGCGTGGCTGATGCGTCGCGGCAAGGTGACCCGGGTCGAGGAACTCTGATCCAGGTCACGTCGGTCTGAACCGGTCGTCGTATGCTGGGGATCTTCCTTTCGGGAGACGCCCATGAGCATCACCATCAAGCGTGTTTACGAACCGGCCGCGAAAGCCGACGGCTATCGCGTGCTGATCGACCGGTTGTGGCCGCGCGGGCTGAAGAAGGAGGCGGTGCCGCTGGACCTGTGGGCGAAGGAACTGGCGCCGTCGACCGCCTTGCGCAAGTGGTTCGGACATGACCCGGCGCTGTGGGACGGTTTCCGCCACCGCTACGCCAGCGAGCTGGATGCGCTGGCCGAGTACTGGCAGCCGCTGGCCGAACGGGCCGCGCGACACCACGTCACCCTGCTCTACGGCGCACGCGACGAAGAACACAACAACGCGGTGGCGATGAAGGCGTACCTGGAGAACTGGTTGCACACGCACGGCCCGCGTTGAGGCCGAGGCGCGGCGCGATTCAGGCCTCGCGCTGCGGCGTGCCGGCGCGCGGCCAGTTCGCCAGTGCCGCGCGCGCCTGCACGCGGCCCAGCTCGATCAGTTCGCGCGCGCGGTAGAACTCGTAGGCGAGAGCCATGTTGTGCGGCAGCTGGATCAGCAGGTCCGGCGCGTATGCGGCCAGGCGCAGACGCGACAGATTCGCCTGCATCAGGTCCATCGACTGCGCCAGCAGTTCGAACGTGCCCGGCTCGCGCGGGCGGATTTCACCACGCGGGATCATCCGGCCGATGAACTCGCCGATGCGGCGGCGATAGCCGTTTTCCGCCGCTGCGGGCTGGATCGGCGGTTCCGGCGGCGTGACCGTCACCGCCGGACCGTCCACGCTGACCGCGATCAGGTAGTCCGCGGTTTCGCGGATCAGCGGCGTCACCGGCACCGGATTGAGCAGGGCGCCGTCGACCAGCCGGCGGCCGTCGATGAGGTGCGGGCGGAACACCGTGGGGATCGCGATCGATGCGCGGATCGCATCGAACAGGCCGCCACGGCTCAGCCACACTTCGCGGCCGCGCTCGAGGTCGGTGGCGACCGCGGTGAACGCCAGCGGCAGTTCCTCGATCTGCACGTCGCCGATCAGCCCGCGCATGGTCTCGATGATCTTTTCGCCCTTGATCAGGCCACCGCCGGTGAACGTCCAGTCGACCAGCCTGAGCACGTCGAGCTTGGCCAGCGCGCAGACCCAGTCGCGATACACGTCGAGCTTGCCCGCCGCATGGATGCCGCCGATCAGCGCACCCATCGAAGCGCCCGCGATCGCCACGATCTGGAAACCCTGCGCCTCGATTTCCTCGATCACGCCGATGTGCGCCAGCCCCTTCGCGCCGCCGGCACCGAGCGCCAGCGCCACCGTCGGCCTGTGCGGCACGGGCGTCGGGGTGGCAGTGGCGATGTCGGTGGCGTTCATCGCTCAGCCCTGCGGCGACTGGTAACCGCCGAGGGCCAGCTGCAGCAGGATCTTCATTTCCTCGCGCAGCGAGAGCGGCGCCACGACCTCTGCGTCCGGGCCGTACTTGAGCACGTCCATCAGCAGTTCCTTCGAGTTGGAGTAGGGCAGCTTCAGCTCGTAGCGGCCGTCTGGCAGCCACTCGCCCTTCTGCTGCGAGTGCCAGTGCTCGTCGGCGACCCAGCGCGCGGCGTGCGACGAGAAGCGGATGGTCGCCCACGCCTTTGGCTTGCCGGCGAAGATGCCGTAGCTGGAGGCGAGCAGCTCGTTGAGCTCGGCGTCGGCCACGTCGGTGGCCGGCGTGTCCAGCGCCTGCGCGTCGGCGATGCGGTCGACCGCGAAGCTGCGCAGCGCCTGGCGGTCGTGGTCCCACACGTCGAGGTACCAGTTGTCGCGGTAGTGGGTCAGCCGCTGCGGCGACACCGTGCGGCGGCTGTCCGCGTTGGTGGTGCGCGCGCGGTAGCGGAAGCGCAGCTGCCGGCGTTCCAGCACCGCGCCGGCGACGATGCGGAACACCTGCTGGTCGAGCTTGCGCTCGCCCCACGGGATCACGCGGATACGCTCGATCGGCAGCGCCTTGCCGCTGTCCTGGTGCGACAGCAGGCCCTCGATGCGCGACTTGAACGGCGCCAGCGCACCGGCCAGCACGCCGGGGCCGGAGCGTCCGATCAGCTCGTTCAGCGCCAGCAGCGCGGCCAGTTCGTCGGAGGTCAGCCACAGCCCGGGCAGCTCGAACTTCTCGCCCTCGCCCACTTCGTAGCGGAACGCGGCCTGGTCGGTGCCGGCGCTTTCGATCGGCGCGCCCAGCGCGTCGCGCAGGAAGGCCACGTCGCGGTACAGCGTGGCGCGCGAGCACTCCAGCTCGCCGAGCAGGCGCGACAGCGGAATCGGGTAGTGCGCCGACTTCAGCAGTCGGTGCAGGGTCAGTATGCGTTCGTAGCGATCCATGGGGTCGTCGGCATATCGTGGGGAAGAGGCGTTGTGTAGCATGGCGGCGGCCTGTGGCGGCCGCAAGTCGCCGCGTGCATCGCCGTCGCCTCCCATCGGACGCCCCATGCCAGTTCTCCACGAGCTACCCCCGGTCGCCATGCCTGATGCCACGGTGGCCGATGTACGCCCGTCGGGCTATGCGGAGATCCTGCTGCGGGTGCTGGCGATCAGCGGCTACGGCCTGTGGATCTGGCTCGGCATGGGCCTGGCGCTGGGGATGGAGCGGATCGGCCGCTGCGACATGCGGATGCCGCTGATACTCGGCACCGCGCTGGTCGGAGCGGGCCTGCTGCTGGTTCGCCTGCACCTGCCGGCAACGTCGGACTGGTACGGCTGGCCGCCGGGCCGCAGCCGCGGGGCCTCGCGGGCGGCACTGATGGCGTTGGTGACCTTCCTGCCGGTGCTGCTGGTGATCATCCTGGGCGACGGCCACGGGCATACCCCGGCCATGCGCCTGGCCGGCGTGGCGCTGATGCTGTGCAGCCTGGTCAGCCTGGTCTATACCGCTTACCGCTATCGCAGCCGGTTGTCGCCCGGCCTGCAGCGGGTGTCGTCGTCGCTGCCGGTGAGCCGGCTGGTCACCGCCTGGTATGGCGGCGGGCTGTGGTTGTGGCTGTGCATGATGGTGCAAGGCGGGCTGGAGCCGCCGCAGAGCGCGTATCCATGGATATTATTGCTGCTGGCGCTGGCCCTGCTGCTGGGTCTGCTCGAAGGCATGCGTTGGCAATCCCTGGGCGTGCCGCATGGCGTGGGCGGCGAAATGGAGGTGCACGAGGTGCCGCCGGCGCGCTTCGTGGCGGCGATCTTCATCTATGTGCTGCCGTGCGCCGCCTTGCTGCTGACCGAACGCTTCGGCGGCGGCCTGCTGGCCGCCGCGGTGGCGGTGCCCAGCTGCCTGCTGGGCAAGATGCTGGAGCAGCGCGTCTACGAAACGGCGCTGGCGGGCGAGTTGCCGGCGGCCGGGTGAGATGGCGCGGATGGCTTTGCAGCGCCGTTCATTGCAAGTTCAAGCCGTCCCGTTAAGGTAGCTGTCTTACTATTGTTTAACAAATGGACCGTCCCCTGATGAAAAAGACCTTGATCGCCGGCCTGCTGCTGGCCGCCTTCGCGAGTTTCGCCGTCCAGGCCCAGGACACCGATGCCAACCCGGCCAACAACGGCGGCTGGACCGGTTCGGGCGAATTCGGTTTTGCTTCGGCCACCGGCAACTCCCGCTCGGAGAACGTCAACGCCAAGCTCGGCCTGAGCCAGGAAAACGAGCAGTGGAAGAACAACTTCTTCATCGACGCGTTGCGCTCGAAGAGCCAGCAGACCGTGGTCGATGCGGCCGGCAACACCGTCGAGCAGTTCAACACCACCGCGAACCGCTATGACGGCGGCGCCTCGGTCGGCCTCAAGCTCGATCCGCGCAGCTACATCGTCGGTGCCGCCCGTTACGAGCACGACGACTTCGGCGCGAACCTGTGGCAGGGCATCGTCTCGCTCGGTTACGGCTACATCGCACTGAAGGACGGGCGCAACGAGCTGTCGTTCGAAATCGGTCCCGGTTACAAACGTTACCGCCCGGCCGACGTCGACACGGTGGTCGACGGCGTGGTGATACACCAGCAGCAGCCGACCGAGAGCGAGATGGTTGCCCGCGGCCTGGCCAACTACAAGTACAAGCTCACCGAGAACACCGCATTCGAGGACACGCTCCTGATGGAAGCGGGTTCGAAGAACACCTACCTGCAGAACGACGCGGGCCTGGCGGTCAGCATGACCAGGAAGCTGGCGCTGAAGGTCGGCTTCCAGGTGCGCCACAACAGCGACGTGCTGCCGGGCACCAAGAAGACCGACACGCTGACCACCACCAACCTGGTCTACAGCTTCTAAGCCGGTACGTCCGAAACGCGGCCATGACGGCCCTTCCGCGCGAGCGGGAGGGCCGTTTGCGTCATGCGCCGCCTCAGAGTCCGAGCAGGCTGCCGGCGCCCTGCGCCAGCAGTGCTGCCGCCACCTTCCGGCCTAGCGCGATCGCCTGGTCGCTGGGGGCGCTGGCTTCGGCATGCAGCAGCTGGCCGCTGGCGGCGTCGCCGACCATGCCGTGCAGGTGCAGGCCGTGTTCGCCGAGCATGCACCAGGCACCGATCGGTACCGTGCAGCTGCCGCCCAGGGCCTGGTTCATCGCACGCTCGGCACTCACGGTGAGCCGGGTGTCGGCATCGTCCAGCGCGGCCAGCAAGGCCAGTACGCCGGCCTGGCCTTCGCGCGCCTCGATCGCGATCGCCGCCTGGCCCGGCGCCGGCAGCCAGTCCGGTGCGGCCAGTCGCGAGCGGATGCGCGCGGCGAGGTCGAGGCGTTCCAGCCCGGCGCAGGCCAGCACGATCGCGTCGTAGTCGCCGGCGTCGAGCTTGCCCAGCCGGGTGCCGACGTTGCCGCGCAAGTCGAGCAGGATCAGATCGGGTCGCAACGCGCGCAACTGCGCTTGCCGCCGCAACGACGAGGTGCCGACGCGCGCACCGTGGGGCAGCGCGGCGAGGTCGGCGTAGTGGTTGCTGACGAACGCATCGGCGGCATCTGCGCGCGGCAGGATCGCCGGCAGCGCGAAGCCCGGCTCCAGCTGCGCCGGCACGTCCTTCAGCGAATGCACGGCGAGGTCGGCGCGGCCCTCCAGCATCGCCACCTCCAGTTCCTTCAGGAACAGTCCCTTGCCGCCGATCGTGGCCAGCGGCTGGTCCAGGACCTCGTCGCCGCGGGTGCTCATCGGCACCAGCTCCACCGTCAGCCCCGGATGCGCCGCGCGCAGCAGCGCGGCGACATGCTCGGCCTGCCACAGCGCGAGCGCGCTCTTGCGGGTGGCGATACGCAGGGTGGAAGGATTCATCGGGGCTCCGCGCGGTTCGGCAAGACCGTATTGTCGCGTAGTTTCCACGCGGCGGCGCAACGGCGTGTTGGCGCAGGGCGCCGGCAAAGCCGCTACGATGGCGGCAAACCACAGGAGCAGATCATGCAAAGCGGCAATCCGGCGCTCAACAAGAACACCTTCCTCGACGCTGCCAGCGGCGCGGTCTTCACGCGCGGCGACGAGGCGATGACGATCAACGGCACGGTGAACAAGACCGGCCTGCTGCTGATCCTGGTACTGGTCGGCGCGATGGTCAGCTGGAGCCGCTTCAGTGGCCCGGACAGCCTGCCGGCGATGCTGCCGCTGGTGCTCGGCGGCGCCATCGGCGGCCTGGTGCTGGCCCTGGTCACCGTGTTCAAGAAGACCTGGGCGCCGATCACCGCACCGCTGTACGCCGTGGTGGAAGGCGTCTTCATCGGTGCGCTGTCGGCGATCTTCGAGATGCGCTATCCCGGCATCGTGATGCAGGCGGTGGGGCTGACCTTCGGCACCATGGCGGCGATGCTGCTGGCCTATCGCAGCGGGCTGATCCGCGCTACCGAGAAGTTCAAGCTCGGCATCGTCGCCGCCACCGGCGGCATCATGCTGCTGTACCTGGCGAACTTCGCGATGGGCTTTTTCGGCCACTCGATGGGCTTCATCAGCGGCAGCAGCGGCGTCGGCATCGCGTTCAGCGCGGTGGTGGTGGTGATCGCGGCGCTCAACCTGATCCTCGACTTCGACCTGATCGAGACCGGTGCCCAGTCGGGCGCGCCCAAATACATGGAGTGGTACGGCGCGTTCGCGCTGGTGGTCACCCTGGTCTGGCTGTACCTGGAACTGCTGCGGCTGCTGTCGAAGCTGCAATCGCGCAACTGAGTCACCCAAGGACAAGAGAAAGGCGCGGGTGACCGCGCCTTTCTCTTGTCCGTTGCTCAGGCCTGTACCGTCGGCCCGGGTGCCGCCAGTCGCGGCTCATCCGACGGCTTGCCGCCGTGGCGGTCGGCGGCCAGCAGCAGGTAGAACGCCGGCACCACGAACAGGGTGAACACGGTGCCGATCGCCAGGCCGGTGGAAATCACCAGGCCCATGTTGAAACGGCCCGCCGCGCCGGCGCCGGAGGCGATCACCAGCGGCAGCACGCCCAGCACCATCGCCGCGGTGGTCATCAGGATCGGCCGCAGGCGCACCGCCGCGGCGTGTTCGATCGCCTCGCGTTTGGACATGCCGTTCAGTTGCGACTGGTTGGCGAACTGCACGATCAAGATGCCGTGCTTGCTGATCAGGCCCATCAGGGTCACCAGGCCGACCTCGGTGTAGATGTTGAGGCTGGTGAACAGGTTGACGAAGATCAGCGCGCCGAACAGCGCCAGCGGCACCGAGACCAGGATCACGATCGGATCGCGCAGGCTGTTGAATTGCGCGGCCAGGGCCAGGAACACGATGATCACGGCAAACAGCAGCGTGTTGCCGAAACCGCCGGACTCCTGGGTGAACTGGCGCGACTGGCCGGCGTAGTCCACGTTGTAGCCGGTCGGCGCCACCTGCTTCACCAGGTCACGCAAGTAGGTCAGCGCATCGCCCTGCGACATCCCGCTGACGCCGGAGATCGTGGCCGAGTTCAACTGCTGGAAGCGGTTCAGCGACTGCGGCACCACCTGCTTGGTGATCTTGGCCACGGTCGACGCCGGGATCACCGAGCCGTCCGGCACGCGGATGTAGTAGTCCAGTACCTGGTTCGGGTTGAGGCGGTCGGCCTGCAATACCTGCGGGATCACCTTGTACGAACGGCCGGAGATCGAGAAGTAGTTGACGTAGCCGCCGCCCAGCGCCGAGCCGAGCGCGGCGCCCACGTCCTGCTGGGTCAGCCCGAGCGTGGTGATCATGTCGCGGTCGAGGCTGACCGTACTCTGCGGCTTGTCGACCTTGAGGTCGGAGTCGACGAAGTAGAACTTGCCGCTGGCCTGCGCCTTCTGCAGCACCTGGGAAGCCACCTCGTTGAGGTTCTCGAACGGCTCGGTGGTGGTGATCACCACCTGGATCGGCAGGCCCGATGCGCCGGGCAGCGGCGGGAACTGGAACGCGGCCACCCGGCCGCCGGCGATGCCGTTCCACTTCTCCTGCAGCACCTGTTGCAGCTCATGTGCGCTGCGGTGGCGCTGGTCCCACGGCTTGAACAGCACGCCGCCGATGCCCTGGTTGATGGTGGGCACGCCGGTCAGCTGGAACATCTGCTCGTATTCCGGCAACTGCCTGGACAGCTCGAACATCTGCGTCGCATAGACATTCATCTGCTGCGCCGTCGTGTTCGGCGCGCCCACGATCTGGCCGACCACGATGCCCTGGTCCTCCTCGGGGGCCAGCTCGGACTGGGCCGTGACGCCCAGCGCGATGGTGGCCAGCAGCAGCAGCGCGCTCATGACGATCACCACCGACTTGGTCGACAGCGTGTTGTGTAGTACGCGCTGATAGCCCTGATGCACGCGATCGAACTGGCGGTCGATGAACTGCACGAAGCGGCCGCTCTCCTGCTCGTTGCGGAAGAACTTCGAGGTCATCATCGGCGACAGCGTCAACGCGATCACCGCCGACACCGTCACCGCGCCGGCCAGGGTGAAGGCGAACTCGCTGAACAGCGCACCGGTCAGCCCCTTCTGGAAACCGATCGGCACATAGACCGCGATCAGCACCACGGTCATCGCCATGATCGGCCCACCCAGCTCGCGCGCCGCCAACAGGGCGGCCTGCAGCGGCGTCTTGCCCTCTTCCTTCATGTGGCGGTCGACGTTCTCCACCACGATGATCGCGTCGTCCACCACCAGGCCGATCGCCAGCACCAGCGCCAGCAGGGTCAGCAGGTTGATCGAGTAACCCAGCGCCAGCATCACGAAGAAGGTGCCGACCAGCGACAGCGGCATCGCGATCACCGGGATGATCACCGCACGCAGGCTACCGAGGAACAGGAAGATCACCAGGGTGACGATCAGCAGCGCCTCGACCAGGGTCTTGACCACCTCGTTGATCGAGCTGTTCACGAACTCGGTGCCGTCGTACACGATCTGTCCGGTCAGGCCGCCGGGAAGCTGGCTCTGGATCTCCGGGAACGCCTCGCGCACGCGCTTGGCCACGTCCAGCACGTTCGCGTCGGGCGCGACCTTGATGCCGATGAACACCGAACGCTTGCCGCTGAAGGCCACGTTGAAGTCGTAGTTTTCCGAGCCCAGCGAGACCGTGGCCACGTCCTGCAGCCGCACGATCGCACCGTTGCCCTGCTTGATCGCCAGCTGCTTGAACTCGTCGACCGAATGCAGGTTGCTGTCGGCGGTCAGGTCGACCGTCACCGCCTGGCCCTTGCTGGAGCCGACCGCGGCCAGATAGTTGTTGGAGGCCAGCGCCGTGTTCACATCGGTGGCGGTGATGCCATGCGCCGCCATCTTGGCCGGATCGAGCCAGGCGCGCAGGGCGAACTGGCGCGCGCCGAGCAGCTCGGCGGTCTGCACGCCATCGATCGAATCGAGCTTGGGTTTCACCACCCGCGCCAGGTAGTCGGTGATGTTGTTGGTGGGCAGCACATCGCTGTAGAAGCCCATGTACATCGCGTCGACGGTCTCGCCGGTCTGTACGTTGAGCACCGGCTGCTGCGCCTGCGGCGGCAGCTGGTTCTTCACCGAATTCACCTGGGTGGTGATTTCGGTCAAGGCGCGGTTGGCGTCGTAGTTCAGGCGCAGGGTCGCGGTGATGGTGGACACGCCCTGCACGCTGCTGGAGGACAGGTAGTCGATGCCCTGCGCCTGCGAGATCGCCTGTTCCAGCGGCTGGGTGATGAAGCCGGCCATGGTCTGCGCATCGGCACCGTAGTACGCGGTGCTGATGGTGACCGTGGCGTTCTCGGTCTTGGGGTACTGGCGCACGGTCAGGCTGCTGACGGCACGCACGCCGAGGACCAGGATCAGCAGGCTGACGACCACCGCCAGCACCGGCTTGTTGATGAACAGGTCGGTGAATTTCATGGGGTTCGCTCAGTGCTCCTGCGGCGCGGGATGGGCGCTGTCGGCGGGCTTCACGCGGTTGTCGATCGCGATCGGCGCGTCGTTCTTCAGCTTGATCTGGCCACTGGTGACGACCACGGTGCCCGGCTCGATGCCCTTGAGGATCGCCACCTGGTCGCCGCGGGTCTCGCCGACCGTGACGAAGGTCTGCTTCACCGTGGGCGGCAGCGGCTGGCCCTTGTCGTCCTTGCCCTTGGACGGCTGCACCACGTACACGGTGTCGCCATACGGGTTGTAGACGATCGCCGCCTGCGGCAGGGTCAGCCGGGGCTGCTCGTTGCCGACGTCGACGCTGACCTTGGCGAACATGCCCGGGGTGAGCGCCTTGTCGTGGTTGGGCACGGTTGCCTCGACCTGCACGTTGCGCGTGCCGAGGTCGACCTTGGGGCTGATCGCGCTGAGCTTGCCGGTGAAGCCGCGGTCGGCATACGCATCCAGCTTCAGGTTCACGGCCTGGCCCACCTGCAGGCGGCCCAGTTCGCTTTGCGGCACGTAGAAATCGACGAACAGCGGATCGAGCTGCTGCAACGTCACCACCGCGGTGCCGGCGCTGAGGTAGTCACCGGGGCTGGTGGTGATGATGCCGGCACGGCCGGCAAACGGCGCGCGCAGCTGCTTCTTGGCCACCACCACTTTCTGCTGCGCCACCGCGGCCTGCCGGCCCTTGAGATCGGCGGCCGCGGTGTCGTAATCGGCCTTGCTGATCGCCTGCGCCGCAAGCTGCTTGCGCGCCCGCTCGAAGGTGAGCTGGGACAGCTGGGCCGCGGCCTCCAGTTGTTGCAGCTGGGCCACGTCGTCGCCGTCGCGCAGCTGCAGCAGCACCTGGCCCTGCTTTACGTCCTGGCCGGATTTCAGGTTCACCCCGGTGACCAGGCCGGCCACGTCCATCGCCAGGTCGGCGCCGTTGGCCGCACGCAGGGTGCCGACGGCACTCAGCGCGGGTTGCCATGGCTGTTCGCGGGCGGTGGTGGTGCTGACCGTGAACGGTGCCGGCTTCGGCATGCTGTGGATCATGTGCATGACCAGCAGCACCTTGATGCCGGCGATCAGCGCGATCAGCAGCAGCACGCCAACGATCATCCAGATCATGCGCTTGGTGGTGCTGGGCTTCTTGTCGACGCGCGTGGGCATGCGCGAACTCCTCAGTGGGACGTAGTGGGTGGGGTGGACGTGCCGGCCGCGGGGCCGGCCATGTCGGCATCACTGCGCCAGCCGCCGCCGAGGGCGGCGTACAGCGCGGCGGTGTCGGCCAGTCGCGCGACGCGCGCCTGAATCAGGGCGATACGTGCCTGCTGGTAGCTGCGCTGGGCATCGAGCAGGTTGAGATAACCGGTCGAACCGAGCTGGAACTGGCGTTCGACCAGGGCGAGCTGCTGCGATGCCGCGTCCTCGGCGGCGGCCTGGGCGGCCAGTCCTTCGGCATCGTATTGCAGCGCCTGCAGCGCATCGGCGACGTTCTGGAACGCGACCAGCACGGTCTGCTGCCAGTCCGCCACGGCCTTGTCCAGGCCAGCCTGGGCGGCGCGCCTCTTGTGCAGCAACTCACCGCCGTGGAACAGCGGCTGGGTCAGGCCCAGGCCCAGCGACCAGGCGCCGGTGCCGGCGGAAAACAAGTCGCCTGCGCGCAATGCCTGCGAACCGGCACTGCCGGACAGGGTGATCTGCGGCAGCATCGCCGCGGTGGCGACGCCGACCTGGGCCGACGCGGCGTGCAGTTGTGCCGAAGCCGCACGGATATCCGGGCGCTGCTCGACCAGGCCCGAGGGCAGGCTGACCGGGATGTCGCGCGGCAGGCCGATCGCATCCAACATCAGTGGCGACAACTCCAGTTGCGCCGGCGTGGTGCCCAGGTAGGTGGCCAGCTGGTTCCGCGTCGCGGCGAGCCGGGCGCGCAGCGGCGGCAGGGTGGCCTCGGTGGCGGCCAGCTGCGAGCGCACGGCCAGCGTGTCGGACAACGACTTCGAACCGATCTGCTGTTGCTGGCGCGCGATCTGCAGACTCTTGCCCTGCAGGTCGAGGATCTGTTCGGTCGCACGCAACTGCTCGCGCAGCGAGGCTTCCTGCAGCGAAGCGGTGACCACGTTGGCGGCCAGGGTCAAGTAGGTAGTGTCGAGCTGGGCGCGCTGGTAATCGGCCAACGCCAGTTGCGCCTCGATGCCGCGGCGCACGCCGCCGAACAGATCGAGGGTGTAGCCGATGCTGACCGAGGCGTTGTAGACGGTGAACGGGCCGCGCCCGCCCGGACCCACCGATTGCGCGGCGGACTGTTTCTGGCGGGTGGCGCCGGCGCCGGCGTCCAGCGACGGGAACAGCCCGCCGCGTGCCGCGTTGGCATTTTCCTGCGCCTGGCGCAGCGCGGCCTGGGCCGACGCCACGGTGGGACTGTGCTCCAGCGCCGTGTTCACCCGGCGGGTCAGCTCGGCATTGCCGAACGTCGTCCACCAGCGCGCCGGCACGTCGCGGCCTTGCAGAAAACGCTGGGCGTCGCCGCCGGCGGCTTTCGTCGCCGCGGTGCCGGTTGGCAAGGGCTGCGCCGTGTAGCGGTCCACCGGTGGAGCGTCGGGGCGCCGGTAGTCGGGACCCACCGCGCAACCGGCCAGCGCCAGACCGGCCAGCAGCGTGAAAGCGCAGCCGGCGAACGAGGCGGGTTTCGCATCAGACAGAAGAAGAGACAAGGAGGTAACCTGCGCAAGGGACGCCGGGCCGGCAAAATAGCAGACTGATGAGTTCAGATATATAGGGCGATGGTCACGGGCACCGGATCGATGCCGAACGGGTTGGCCGGTAGCTGGCAGGTGCCGGCACAGCAACCCCCTGGTCACCCGACCGAATCTACAATCCCGCGCTTGCCCCACGGCCGCCGCAGCCGCCGGCCGACCGCGCAGTCACGCCACAGGATGAGGGCCAGCCGGATGCCGTCGCAAGGGCGTCATCCAGCCAGCAAGGCCTGCGCCCGCGCCACCACGTTGGCGACCGTGAAGCCGAACTCGCGCAGCAGCACGTCGGCCGGCGCCGAGGCGCCGAAGTGGTCGATGCCGAGCATGTCGCCGTGCGCGCCGATATAGCGGTCCCAGCCTTGCGGCACGCCCAGCTCCACCGCCAACCGTGCCGGCACGTCGGGCGGCAGCACCTGATCGCGATAGGCCTGCGGCTGCGCGTCGAACAGTTCCCAGCTCGGCATCGACACGCAGCGCACGGCGATGCCGTCGGCCTGCAGTTTTTCGGCGGCTTCGACGATCAGGCCGACTTCGGAACCGCTGGCGATGAGGATCAACGCGGGCTTGCCGTCCGGCGCGTCGCTGAGCACGTATGCGCCCCGACGCAGGCCGTCGGCGCTGGCGTAGCGGCGGCGGTCCAGCGTGGGCACGTTCTGTCGGGTCAATGCCAGCAGCACGGGCCGTTTCTTCGTTTCCAGCGCCACCTTCCACGCCACCGCGGTCTCGTTCGCGTCGGCGGGGCGGATCACGGTGAGGTTGGGGATCGCACGCAGGCTGGCCAGCTGTTCGATCGGCTGGTGGGTGGGGCCATCTTCGCCCAGCGCCACGCTGTCGTGGGTGAACACGTGCACCACGTGGATGCCCATCAGCGCGGCCAGGCGGATCGCCGGGCGCATGTAGTCGGAGAAGATCAGGAAGGTCGAACCGTACGGCGCGAAACCGCCGTGCACGGCCAGCCCGTTCACGATCGCGCCCATCGCATGCTCGCGCACGCCGAAGTGCAGGTTGCGCCCGGCGTGGCTCCAGCCGCCGCCGTCCGAACCCTGGTTGTCTTCGCCCGGCGCCAGCGGCGGATTGAAGTCGCCCAGGTCCTTCAGTGCGGTGTGGGTGGACGGGTCGAGGTCGGCCGAGCCGCCGCCCAGCGCGGGCAGCTTCGGTGCGATCGCATTCATTACCTTGCCGCCGGCGACGCGGGTGGCGAGGCCCTTGGCGTCGGCGGGAAACACCGGGATGTCCGCGTCCCAGCCCGCCGGCAGTTCGCCTTCCAGGCGGCCTTGCAACTCGGTTGCCAGCTCGGGGAAGGCCTTGGTATAGACGTCCATGCGGCTGTTCCAGGCGCGCTCGGCCTCCACGCCGCGATCCAGTGCCTCGCGGAAATGCGCCAGCGCCGGCGGCGGCAGCAGGAAGTCGGGTTTGACCGGCCAGCCCAGCTTCTCCTTCGTCTTCCTGACGTCCTCGACGCCCAGCGGCGAGCCGTGCGCCTTGAACGTGTCCTGTTCGGGCGAGCCGTAGCCGATATGCGTGCGCACCAGGATCAGCGTGGGCCGGGTAGTGTCGGCGCGCGCCTCCAGCAGCGCGGCGTCGATCGCCGCCAGGTCGTTGCCGTCGGCCACCTGGATGGTCTGCCAGCCGTAGGCCTCGAAGCGCTTCGCGCGGTCCTCCGAGAAGGTGATGTCGGTGCCGCCGGCCAGCGTCACGTAGTTGTCGTCGTACAGGCAGATCAGCTTGCCTAGCTTGAGGTGCCCGGCCAGCGAGGCCGCCTCGCTGGCCACGCCTTCCATCAGGTCGCCGTCGCTGACGATGGCCCAGGTGCGGTGGTCGATCACGCTGTGGCCGTCGCGGTTGTAGCGCGCGGCCAGGTGCGCCTCGCCGATCGCCATGCCCACCGCGTTCGCCAGGCCTTGGCCCAGCGGGCCGGTGGTGATCTCGACGCCTGGCGTGTGGCCGTACTCGGGATGCCCGGGTGCCCTGCTGCCCCACTGGCGGAAGTGCTGGAGGTCGTCCAGCGTGAGGTCGTAGCCGGTGGCGAACAGCAGACTGTACAGCAGCGCCGAGCCGTGGCCGGCGGAGAGCACGAAGCGGTCGCGGTCGGGCCAGTGCGGATTGGCGGGGTTGTGCTTCAGCTGCCGCGTCCACAGCGCGTAGGCCATCGGCGCGGCGCCCAGCGGCAGGCCGGGGTGGCCGCTGTTGGCCTTCTGCACCATGTCCACCGACAGGAAGCGCAGCAGGTCGATGCATTGCTGGTCGAGGTTGTGGGACATGGCGGTATCTCCGGTGGTGGTGTGCGGTGGCTCAGGCGAGCGCGGCGTCGACGATGCCCTGGGCTTCCTTCAGCAGCGCTTGCAGGTGTTCCTCGCTCTTGAAGCTTTCGGCGTAGATCTTGTAGATCGCCTCGGTGCCGGACGGCCGCGCGGCGAACCAGCCGTTGGCGGCGATCGCCTTGATGCCGCCGATCGCGGCGCCGTTGCCGGGTGCCTTGTCGAGGACTTGTTCGATCTTCTCGCCGGCGAGGAGGTGGGTCTGCAGTTGATCGGGCGACAGTTTGGTCAGCTTCGCCTTCTGCGCCGGCGTGGCGACGGCATCGACGCGGCTGGCGTACGGCTTGCCGAGTTCGCCGGTCAGCCGTGCGTACAGCTCGCCCGGGTCCTTGCCCTCGCGTGCAGTCATTTCAGCCGACAGCAGCGCCGGCACCAGGCCGTCCTTGTCGGTGGCCCAGGCCGTGCCGTCGCGGCGCAGTAGCGAGGCGCCGGCACTTTCCTCGCAGCCGAAGCCGAGCGAGCCATCGAACAGGCCGGGCGCGAACCACTTGAAGCCCACCGGCACTTCATACAGTCGGCGTCCCAGCCGTTTCGCCACGCGGTCGATCAGCGCGGTGCTGACCACGGTCTTGCCCACCGCAGCATTCGCGCCCCATTGCGGGCGATGCCGGAACAGGTAGTCGATCAGCACGGACAGGTAGTGGTTCGGCTCCATCAGTCCGCTGCTGCGGGTGACGACGCCGTGGCGATCGTGGTCGGTGTCGCAGGCGAACGCGACGTCATACTTGCCCTTCAAGCCGATCAGCCGCTGCATCGCATACTTCGACGACGGGTCCATGCGGATCTTGCCGTCCCAGTCCACGCTCATGAAGGCGAACTGCGGGTCGACCACCGAACTGACCACGGTGAGGTCGAGCTTGTAGCGATCGGCGATCGGCGCCCAGTAGTGCACGCCGGCGCCGCCCAGCGGGTCGACGCCCATGTGCACGCCGGCGCTGCGGATCACGTCGAAGTCGACGATGTTGGCGAGGTCGGCGACGTAGTTGTTGAGGTAGTCGTGCTCGTGCGTCGTGGCTGCCTTGCGCGCCTGCGCGTACGGCATCCGGCGCACGTCCTTCAGCCCGCCTTCGAGCAGGGCGTTGGCGCGGTTCTCCACCCACTTGGTGATGTCGCTGTCGGCCGGGCCGCCGTTGCTCGGGTTGTACTTGAAGCCGCCGTTGTCCGGCGGGTTGTGCGACGGCGTGATCACGATGCCGTCGGCGAGGCCATTCGTGCGCCCCTTGTTGTGGACCAGGATCGCGTGCGACACCGCCGGTGTCGGCGTGTATTCGCCGCCGCTGGAGATCATCGCCTCGACGCCGTTCGCAGCCAGCACTTCCAGCGCGTTCTCGAACGCCGGCTGCGACAGCGCGTGGGTATCGGCGCCGATGAACAGCGGGCCGTCGATGCCTTTCGAACGGCGGTACTCGCAGATCGCCTGGCTGATCGCCAGGATGTGCGCCTCGTTGAAGCTGCGCTCGAACGAGCTGCCGCGGTGGCCGGAGGTGCCGAACGCCACCCGCTGCGCCGGCACCGCGGGATCGGGTTTCAGGTCCGCATACGCGGCCAGCAGTTGCGGGATGTCGACCAGGATCGACGACGGTGCCGGCTTGCCGGCGAGGGGACTGATCTGCTGGCTCATGGACCTTCCGTTGTCTGGCTGTCGCGCAGCTGGCGATAGCGGCGTATCAAGGTGTTGGTGGAGCTGTCGTGCGCGAGCGCCGGCTCATCGGGCGCGGTCAGCTCGGCGATGGTGGTCTTCGCCAGCTGCTTGCCCAGCTCCACGCCCCACTGGTCGAACGAGTCGATGTCCCAGATCACGCCCTGCACGAACACGCTGTGCTCGTACAGCGCGATCAGCGTGCCGAGCGTGTGCGGGGTGAGCTTCTTGGCGAGGAGGGTGCTACTGGGACGGTTGCCGGGGAACGTGCGGTGCGGGGCCAGCGCCGCATCGGTGCCGGCGGCGCGCACTTCGTCGGCGGTCTTGCCGAACGCCAGCGCCTCGCCTTGGGCGATCAGGTTCGCCATCAGCAGGTCGTGCTGGTCGCCGAGCGGGTTGAGCGGCTGGCCGAAACCGATGAAGTCGCACGGCACGATGCGCGTGCCCTGGTGGATCAGCTGGTAGAACGAGTGCTGCCCGTTGGTGCCCGGCTCGCCCCAGTAGATCGGCCCGGTGGCATAGTCGACCGCGCTGCCGTCCAGCGTGACGCGCTTGCCGTTGCTCTCCATCGTCAGCTGCTGCAGGTACGCCGGGAAGCGTTTCAGATACTGCTCGTATGGCAGCACCGCCACCGTGGCGGCGTCGAGGAAGTTGCTGTTCCAGATGCCGAGCAGGCCCATCAGCGCCGGCAGGTTGCGTTCCAGCGGCGCGTGGCGGAAGTGTTCGTCCATCGCGTGGAAGCCGGCCAGCATCGCGCGGAAATGCTCCGGGCCGATCGCCAGCATGGTGGACAGGCCGATCGCCGAATCCATCGAGTAGCGCCCGCCCACCCAGTCCCAGAAGCCGAACATGTTGGCGGTGTCGATGCCGAACTTCGTCACCTCGCCGGCGTTGGTGGATACCGCCACGAAGTGCTTCGCCACCGCCGACTCGTCGCCCAGCGCCGCGAGGCACCAGGCGCGCGCGGCATGCGCGTTGGCCAGCGTCTCCAGCGTGGTGAAGGTCTTCGAGCAGACGATGAACAGCGTCTCGGCCGCGTCGAGGTCGCGCACGGCTTCGGCGAAATCGGTACCGTCCACGTTGGAGACGAAGCGGAACGTCATGTCGCGCCGGCTGTAGTCGCGCAGCGCCTCGTACGCCATCACCGGGCCGAGGTCGGAGCCGCCGATGCCGATGCTGACCACGTTGCGGATGCGCCTGCCGCCGTGGCCCAGCCACGCGCCGCTGCGCACGCGGTCGGAAAACGCGGCCATGCGGTCGAGCACGTCGTGCACGTCCGCCACCACGTCGCGGCCGTCGACCAGGATCTTCTCGCCCGCCGGCGCGCGCAGCGCCACGTGCAGCACGGCGCGGTTCTCGGTGGTGTTGATGCGCTCGCCGTTGAACATCGCCGCGATCCGCTGCGGCAGCCGGCAGGCCTCGGCCAGCTCGCGCAGCAGGCGCAGCGTGTCGGCGTCGACGCGCTGCTTGGAATAGTCGAGGTACAGGCCGACCTCTTCGGCCACGAGCTGCTCGCCGCGGTGCGGATCGGCGGCGAACAGCTCGCGCAGGTGCTTGTGGCCGATCGCGTCGGCATGACGCTGCAGCGCCTGCCATGACGGCAGGCGGGTGAGTCGCGGTTCGCTCATGGCAGGGCGGGTCCCTTGGATTTTTCGGCCAGCGCGCTGGCCTTGTCGGCGATCCGCTGCAGCAGCTGGTTCCACGATGAGACGAACGCCTCGGCGCCGTCCTGCTGCAGCTTCAGCGCCAGCGCGTCGATGTCCACGCCGGCCTTGGCGATCTGCGCCAGCACCGCGTCCGCGTCGCCGCCGTCATCGGACAGCACGCCGTGCAGCTGGCCGTGGTCGGCGAACGCGTGCAGGGTCTTCTCCGGCATCGTGTTGATGGTGTCTGGCGCGGCCAGCGCGCTGACATACAGCGTGTCCGGCGCGGACGGGTCCTTGGTGCCGGTGCTGGCCCACAGCAGGCGCTGCGGCCGGACGCCGGCGGCGGCGAGCTTCTGCCAGCGCTTCGATGCCAGCAGTTCGCGGTAGGCGCGGTAGGTCTGCTGGCCCACCGCGATGCCCAGCTTGTTGTGCAGCTCGTCCGGCAGCTGCTTGTTGGCCGCCACGTCCCAGCGGCTGACGAACAGCGAGGCGACCGAGCTCCCGCGCGGATCGAGGCCCGCCGCGATGCGGCGCTCGATGCCGCGCAGGTAGGCCTCGGCGGAGGCCTGGTACTGCGCGCACGAGAACAGCAAGGTCACGTTGATCGGGATGCCGAGGAAGATCGCCTCCTCGATCGCCGGCACGCCTTCGGGGGTGCCGGGAATCTTCACGAACAGGTTGTCGCGCTGACCCTGGTGGTGGATGTGGCGCGCCGCCGCGATCGAGCCGGCGGTGTCGGCGGCCAGCAGCGGCGAGACCTCCATCGAGACCCAGCCGTCGACCTGGGCGGTGGCGTCGAACACCGGTCTGAACAGGTCGGCGGCGCGGCGCAGGTCCTCCAGCGCCAGCTCGGTGAACAGCGCCTCGCCGTTCAGCCCGGCCAGTGTCTTGGCATGGATGCCGGCGTCGTAGGCGTCGCCGTTGCCGATCGCCGCGTCGAAGATGCTGGGGTTCGAGGTCAGCCCGGTGATCGAGTCCTCGGCGACGTAGCGCGCCAGCGTGCCGTCGTCGAGCAGGCTGCGGGTGATGTTGTCCAGCCACAGGCTTTGGCCGAGTTCGTGCAATTGGCGGGTTGCTTTCATGCTTGTCTCCATGACTCCAGTTCGATTCGGGGATGGGGTGCTTCAGTGGGCCGGCAGGGGGATCACCGGCGCACTCGGCAGGAAATCACCAAGCTTACGCTCGCGCAGATCGCCGATGCACGCGATCGTGAGGTCGGCTGCCGGGTCGATGGTTTCGCCGGCGCTGTCGGCCGCGTAATGGCCCTGGCGCACGAACACCGTGGTGAGCTTGTGGCCCAGGCGCCGCTTCATCTCGGCCAGGGTGTGCGGCTTGTCGTCGACCATCACGTAATGCGCGGCCGGGTAGCGCTGCTGCATCGCCACCAGCATCTGCTGCTTGTGCACGTAGATCAGCACCTCGCCACGCAGCGCGGTCCACAGCCCGGCGCGCTGGATCTTGCGCGGCTGGAACACCACGTCGCCGTCGGAAAGGATCGCGGTGGGCCCCAGCGTGCGCAGGTATGCCACGGTTTCCAGCGCGTGCGGGTAGAGCCGGTCGGCGAACGGGTAGTCCAGCAGGTAGGACGACATCTGCAGCAGCGAGGGGTCGTTGTCCAGGCCGGCGCGGAAGCGCTGCAGCGCGCCCAGGTAGTCGGCGAAGCCGGACTGCTGGCGCAGTTCCTCGTAGATCGCCCAGTAGCGCTCGCGGCCGGCCCGACCGAACGCCTGCTCAAGGGTGTCGCCGAGGTCGGCGCCGAAGCGGTCGTTGTCGAGCAGGGTGTTGTCCACGTCGAGCAGGAACATCACCGCGGCGGCCTCGGATGTACGGGTGTTCAACATGGCTTGCCCTCCTCTGCCTGCGGATCGTGCCAGCCTTCGTCGCCGCTGACGATGCGCGCCGCTTCGGCTGGACCCCAGCTGCCCGGCTCGTAAAATCCCACCGGCCCCTCGCGGGCGAGCACACGGTCGACCACCGCCCACGCCGCCTCGACGCATTCGTCGCTGGTGAACAGCGCGTTGTCGCCGCGGATCGCGTCGCCGAGCAGGCGCTCGTACGGCGATTTCTCCGGCGCCAGGTCATGCCGCACGACCAGCTCCACCGCTTCGCCGCGCATCTCCTCGCCGGGCTGCTTCACCCGCATGCCCTCGGCGATGATCACCTCCGGGCTGAGCCGGAAGCGGAAGTAGTTCGACTGCTCCGCGCCGACCGCGTCGAATACCGACAGCGGCGGCGCCTTCATGTCCACCACCACCTGGGTGGTGGTGATCGGCAGCTTCTTGCCGGCGCGGATGTAGAACGGCACGCCGGCCCAGCGCCAGGTGTCGATGTGCAGGCGCAGCGCCACGAAGGTCTCCACGTTCGAATCGGCGGCCACGCCCTGCACGTCGCGGTAGCCCTTGAACTGGCCGCGCACCACCTCGGCCGGGTCGAGCGGGCGCATCGCGCGGAACAGCCGCAGCTTCTCGGCGCGCAGCGCCTCCGGGTCGTTGCCGATCGGCGCATCCATCGCCAGCAGCGAGGTCACCTGCAGCAGGTGGTTCTGCAACACGTCGCGGATCGCGCCCACCCCTTCGTAGAACGCGCCGCGGCCGTCCACGCCGAACTGCTCGGCCATGGTGATCTGCACGCGATCCACGTAGCGGTTGTTCCACACCGGCTCCAGCACGGTGTTGGCGAAGCGGAAGTACAAGAGGTTCTGCACCGGCTCCTTGCCCAGGTAATGGTCGATGCGGAAGATCGCCGACTCCGGGAACACCGCGTGCAGCGTGCGGTTGAGCGCCCGCGCCGAGGCCAGGTCGCGGCCGAACGGCTTCTCCACCACGATCCGCGCGCCGTCCGCGCAGCCGGCCTGCTGCAGGTTCTTCGCCACCACGCCGAACAGTTTGGGCGGGATCGCCAGGTAGTGCAGCGGCCGCTGCGCCTCGCCCAGCGCCTGCTTCAGCCGCTGGAACGTGGCCGCGTCGTTGTAGTCGCCGTCGACGTAGTGCAGCTGCGCCGCCAGCTTCGCGAACGCCGCCTCGTCGACCGCACCGCCCTGTTCCTGCGCCGCCTGCGCCAGGCTGTCGTGCGCGCGCTGGCGCAGCTGCTCCACGCTCCAGCCCGAGTGCGCCACGCCGATGATCGGCAGGTCCAGCCCGTCACGCAGCATCATCGCCTGCAATGCCGGAAAGATCTTCTTGTAGGCCAGGTCGCCGGTGGCGCCGAAAAAGACCAGGGCATCCGAGCGGGGTGTCGGCATGGGGATGATTCTCTCCGTAGGGTTGGCAGGCTTCGTTGCCCGACGTGGCGCGCAAGGTACGCGCGGCATGGCGCGGTTCCGCCAACATGCCGGACATCGGGTTTACCTTCCAGCCTGCACGCCGACAAGTTAAGTCAATGCATAAGCCAGGCCGCGCGGGAGTTGACGCGGCCGGGCAGGAACTTGCGCTGCCATTGAACGACAGCGTTCCGTCGCGAGACTTCGCAGGTGCGCGGCGCGGCCGGGCGACACTTGGGATCACTCCGTTCTGCGTGCATGGCTGTCCAGACGAAGGAACCAACCTGTCGTCAGACCGGGGCTTCCATGAAGACCGTCTGCGCGCCCTGCCTTTCATAGGTAAGGTTGACCGTGCGTCCCATGGCACGTGTCCGATGCACCGTGCCCGCCGGTATGACCATGCCCTGCCACTCGGTGAGCGTCACCCGGGGAGCATTCTCGAATTCAATCTGGAGTTCGCCCGCCACCACGAGAAAGAGCTCGTCGGAATCCGGGTGGTGATGCCAACGATATTCCCCCTCGAACACCGCAAGCCGCATGCACTCCTTGTTGATGTCGAACAGCACCTGATTCCTGTAGGCATCGGTGATGCCGGCGTGCTCCGCACGAATGTCCACGACAGTCATGGCCGGATACCGTGCCCTTTCGGCCGAGTACTCATCGGAGCTTGGAAAGTCGGATTTCATGGCAGATTCCGATCCCGGGGAAACGTGGGTCGCCGTCTGGCGCTGACGTTGGGCGACGGCGAGGCCGTCCGCTCTGAACGAGATGCTAGGCGCCAAGCGTGACCAGCTCAACATCCGGAATCCACAGTTGCGACCATCGCGCGACCTTTTCGTCAGCAGCCAGCAATTGCGGCGAAGCCGGGACGGCACTCCCAAAGCCGGTGGGCCCCTCCAGGGACCGTGCGTTGACAGCTCCGTAAATGCGGGCATGGTGCTCAAAGACGACGGCAACCAGCACGCCGCATCGACCGCAGAGCAGGAATTCGGCGGTATTTGATCCCTGCCGATACCGCCGCAGCGCATCCGAGCTCTGCAGGGTTACGGACAATCGCCCGGCCGGATCTGAAACGTAGGCGGCAGCGTGCTTTCGGCAGAACGAGCAGTCGCAGGCCCGAGGAACCATGCTTGCCGGCTCCAGTGCGGTTGAAAAGGCCAAGCGAAGCTGACCGCAGTGGCAGCCGCCCCGAAACGCAAATGCATTGCTCAATGGCGACATCGTTGCACCTGGAGCCTGACGCCGGAGTCAAGCGGCGGCGTAGCCGTCCGCCTCGAATGAATGGTCAGACGACATTTTCGATGGCCGCCACAACGAAATGTTGAACGAGCGGCTCGAACTCCAACAGATAGTCCTGATCTTCAGGGTAGTACTTGGCCTTGAGCAAATCGTTCCCCGCGAAAGCCCGGATGCTCTCCTCCGATTCCCAATGCGTCACCGTCAGGAAGTGCGTGACCTCAGCCTCATCCCGCCGAAGCACGGCGACGCTCAGGTTGCCAGGAACCGAGCGGTAGTCTGGAACAGCGCGCTGCTCAAGGAAGCGCGTATAGGCGTCTGCCTTCGAGCGTGGTGTGACCCCGTGCCACATGCGGCAAATCATGGAATTCTCCGATGCCGTCTAACGCTGGAGTTGAGCGGCGGCGTAGCCGTTCGGCTTGAACGAGTTGTTAGGCATCGTTCTCGGCGTAGCGGATGAGCCGCTCGCACCATTGCTCAAGAGTGGACGATGGTTGGACATGAGACAAGTCTGGAATGACCTCGCTAGCCACCGATACCTCTAAGAAGTACGAGAAGCCTTGACGCGCAGGCTGGCGGGATCGGGCGAACCTTGCTCCTCTACAGCAACGACAGCGTCCGAGTCAGCGTGCCAAGGTGCCTTGGCATAGATGGTTTGCTCGGGATCGAGTTGATGGATACGACTCGTCACTTCCATGAGTTTCATAGGTGCCTAACGCTAGAGTTAAGCGGCGGCGTAGCCGTCCGCCTTGAACGAGTAGTTAGATGTGTCTGAGAGTGTGGTCTTAATGGATACGTCGCTGGCTTAACCACCGCGCAAAAAGCCCGCCCCACCAGCCGGCACTGAGCAAAATCGCGGCTGCAAAGGCATAGACAGGAATTGCACTTTTACCGCCTGTCATGGCGTCGTGCTGAAGCCATTTGTATGAGGCCACTACAGCGATAACAAGAACAAGCCCAACCAGCCAATGCCATGGCTTCAGGGCCCAAGCGCTTTCCATTGCGCGCACTTCCGGGGACGCTGGCAATGTCCGCGATCGCCGAATGATTGCAAGCGACACGAATATGGCAAGTAAACCGACACTTCGGATCGCAAAATTGTCGTGCGCGTAGTAGAGGCAAATTGCTGCAACAGCAAACAGCACAATCTGGGCGGCAAGAAAGAACGCGCGCTTGAGCTTGTCCCGGTTTCCCATGTGCTTCCTCGCCTCACGCCGAGAACATCTAACGCTGGAGTTAAGCGGCGCGCGCATTTTTGCGCGTCCGCTTGGATGAACAGTTAGACCGTAGCCTACTTGCGAAGAGCAATCTCGTATCTAGTTGGGTTGCAAGTGCCAAGTTGCTTGCTAACGACTACCTGTGTGCCGACTGACAAGGGGTGGCTAGGCACGACGGACGCTTGAATAATCCGGCCGCTTGCAAGCCTGACGACCGCAACCTCGCGCGTCCCGCCGCAAGCTCTAGACACGTTAACGGGGTCGGACGAAACGACGACAGCTTCCAGGGGTACGCCTAAGCCAACGCCATCATCCGGCCGGAAAACAGCAACGAGCACGATAACTGCGAGGGCGACCAGGCCGATGAACGCGTTCCTGACGTCCTTTGGTTTCCAACCGTATCGGAGCGATTCGAACATGAGGTCTAACGCCGGAGTTAAGCGACGGCGAAGCCGTCCGCCTTGAATGAAATGTTAGGCCCGCGCGCGAGCCACCAATACTGCGATGAAGGCAAGTTGCACCAGAACCACACTCCAGCCAGGCGGCGATGAGTTGCGTGCAGCCACTACAGCGTATGCCTTGCTGTAGAAGAACGAGTAAGGAATAAGCGCAACGAACGCGAAGAGAATGCTCCAGAGTGCCCCCATGGTCATGGAGCAAGCGACAACGACGATGAACATCGGAATGCCGAGCAGCTGCATGCGCCGGGTTTCTTGCTTGCTTAGCTCCGAGTACACAAGCATCCGTAGATATTCCTTGCGGGCCTAACGCTGGAGTTAAGCGGCGGCGGAGCCGTCCGCCTTGAACGAGATGTTAGGCACCGCTGCCACGGCCCGCCTGCGGATAGGCACGAGCACGAGGAGAACGGTGTTAAGCAGCAACGGAATGGGGTGCTGAACTCCACCGAGCCAGGCAAGTATCAGGACGGCAACAGAGATACCAGCTGGCACTGCCACGGGCCACCAGCGGATATCGTCTTTGAACCAAATGCGATAAGCGCCAAGTGAATACAAAGCGCCAAGGATGAGACCTAAGCCAGCATCCAAAGACGACGTTGTTAGAAGCATGGCGCCGCTGACGACGTTTGCGAACGCCGAGTAAGCCATGAGCCCAAATACAGCCATCGTCAACTTGCGCTCACGGGACTCCAGCGTTCGGCGACGATTACGCATGGCAATGTCGGCGCGGCGGCTATTTGCTTCTTCCGTTTCACCCATAATGGATCTCCCCTGAGGTGCCTAACGCTGGAGTTAAGCGGCGGCGTAGCCGTCTGCCTTGAACGAGTAGTTAGGTGCCATAGCCGCATGCTTCGATCTTAGCAACGAGTGGCCGCACGTTTGCGCATAGGTACCAAAAGACAATCTTGTCTGGGTAGCCGGCGACACGGTGAAATATGCGAACCCCTTTGCCGAAGAAAGGGATGATGCCAAAAGGGCGACCTTGATGACTTGGTCGGGCGTAAAGGTAAACGTGCCGAGGAATTTCACTTGAAGCACAAGCTGCTCCGGTGCGATCTGGAGCTTGGCGAACGGCCATGTTGCGTTGGCCAAGCCGATTCTTGCACCGCCACGCAATGTTTCAAGGGATGTTGCCATAGGACCTAACGCTGGAATTGAGCGGCGGCGGAGCCGTCCGCCTCGAATGATTGGTTAGGTGCAGACAGCATCAACGAAGCACCTTTATTGTGGGTGGCTTGCCATCCAGGAGGATATCAGCGCCGGTGTAACCCTGCGGAATGGCCTCAGCGGACAACACCAAATTCGCACAGCGCAACCAGTCAGGAAATACCGAGCCGTCCATTGGCTCTTTGCCACCACTCTCGGTGTCCCAGAGCGAAATTTGGCCGAGTAGCACACCAAGAGCTGCGGGCTTGCCGACGGACACCCAATGCTGCTCAAGATACGCATGCATGATGAGGAAGGCTTGCTTGAGACTTACTGATGTGTCCATTGATACGGAAGTGGTCAAGGTGAGCACCTAACGCCTGAATTAAGCCGACCCGCGAAGCGGGTTCGGCTTGTAATGAATTGTTAGGGGGCGACTCGCGTTCCATTGAAGCAGGCCTCTAAGCCTGGATCGATCGAAGTGATGGCACGGCGGATAGCCAAAATTTCTTGCTCAAACGCCTCCATAGTTTGTATTCCGCAGTCGCTAACATGGTGCGGCCCAGAGCCATAGACTTGTGAAAGGCCGCCTTGGTAGATGTCATGAAGCTGGCAGATCGCTGTCGCGATGGCATAGACCGCGCATTCTGCAAGAAGAATCTGCTCTGCATAGGCAGTCGGTGCAACATCTTGGTCATAGAGATCGCCCATGCACACCAGCGATCTGTCCTTCTTTCTGAAGCCGTGGGCAAGGGCAGATGATCGGAGCTCATATATCCCAGGCCATTGTTGAATTCGCTCTACCGCAGGGTCAGCTGCCAGAATGGTTTTTGAGACACTTGCATCATTAAGCGCCTTGAACCGACGCCACTCGTCCAAAAACGATGAGACAATGAGACTGACGACTGGGGTGCGGGCACAAGACCTTGCCATGACTGTGCAGTGGTGAAGGGACAACTGCACGTGCCGGGTTGTGATGTAGAGCGCTGCCCTGCATGCGATGGCCAAGCGATTTCTTGTGATTGCCTCGACGATGAGGAGGAAGAAGCCTAACGCTGGAGTTGAGCGTTGGCGCAGCCGTCCGCCTTGAACGATTTGTTAGATGGCACTGCGCAGGATTTCTGCGCGGTCTGACTCGGAAACACCATGCCAAGTTGCGGCTGGATCTAGTACAAGCTCAACCCCAAGGCCCTGCCGCACGATCGAGACGATCTGCGCAAACCACATGGCGCAAGACCATTCTTTGAGCGGTGTACTTTTGAACCCTGATCTTTCCCCATCCCAGTAAACGCCGGCGGCCTCACGGTAGACAAACTCATAGAAGGGCCGGCCAGCACCTTGGATACCCAAGAACAGCTCTCGCGTTTGGAGCAATTCAACACTAATTATGAGTTCGCGATTCACGGTTGTGCCATCTAACGCTTGAGTTAAGCGGCGGCGAAGCCGTCCGCCTTGAACGAGTTGTTAGGCAGCATGATCACCGGTAGGCAGCCGACTCGGCAAGATGCTGAAGCTCGATAACTTGCTCTAGCTCGTCAGTGGCAAGGTCGTTCGCGAATTGAACACGAATGGTCTTTAAGCTCGTTGCGAGTAATACCCAATCCTCCGTGAAACCGTTCGTGAGTGGGTAGCACGACAAGATGACTCGGAGCGGATTGAGCGCGCGCCGCTCGCACCAGCCGTCGATAAGCTGACCAAGAAGAACATGCACATTGCTGAGGTCTTTGCTCATGCGGCCTAACGCTAGAGTTAAGCGGCGGCGAAGCCGTCCGCCTTGAACGACCTGTTAGGCGGCACCGAAGCACGACCTTTGACGACGATAGTGCCACACCAAACGCACTGCAAGAACGCGGAATGGTAAGGGCCTGCGTACGACAGACGAACCGCTGACGAAGTGGTGACGTTGCGACACATCGCGCGTGCGACAGACGCAATGGATGCGCGAACGAACACACGCGCGCAAGTTGCGAAGAACTGCCCCAGCGCCCGCGCGCAACACACGCAGGCCAGCCCGATGCCAAACGAAGAAACCAAGGTGATGCGGAGCGCGGCCGACACGCTGGCGTTGACTTGCCACTGACCCGAAAGCGCTCTTGAAGCCTAACGCTGGAGTTAAGCGGCGGCGAAGCCGTCCGCCTTGAACGAAATGTTAGGCCGATTGTGCAGCATCCGACCATGGCCGAAGTGCGCCGATTGAAGGCAACGCTTTAGGAGCTTCACCAGCAAGACCATAGACTTCAAGACCAGCGAGAACGCCAGCCTGCTCGTAAACAAAGATGCCGCTGAGGTCGCTATCTGAGCCGAAAAGAAAGTCTGCGAGTGGATTGAGACCGCCAGACGGCTCTGGTTTGCCCTGCACGACAAAATTGATGCTTGCGCAGCCGCACTGGCATTTCCAGGGAGTAACCGTTGCCTGTGCCAACTGCTGAAGAAAGGGAGCTGCCTCGGGCTTGCCGTGCTCCAGCAGCCAGCGCACCAATGCACTCTCTTGATTTGAAAGCGGCCTATTGAGAGAAGTCATGCTTTGAGGCCTAACGCTTGAGTTAAGCGGCGGCGCAGCCGTCCGCCTTGAACGAATTGTTAGCCATCATTGCCTCATAAGCGCGCAAACTCCAGAATCTCTTGACCCATCAAAGTACAGTCTGAGCCAAGCGGAGCAAAGTAGATGAACCGCATGCGATATAGCCCATGGGGGCTCACATTGGCCGTGACCTCAAGTACGTTGAATTTCTGCTTTGCGTCTCTGGGATTCTTTATCGACGGCTTTTGCCTTGGCGACTCAAAACTCATTCGGCCATCAAACGCCGCCCCCATGTGAAACGTCAGCAGCTTATTGGCCTGTTCTGTAGCTTCATGCGAGCAACGTGGCTCTGAGGCTTTTGCGGCATGAGAGAAGAACAAGGCCAGGAGTAAAACAGTGATAACTTTCATCGATTCGACTCGTTAAATAGGCTAACGCTGGAATTAAGCGGCGGCGTAGCCGTCCGCTTGAATGAGATGTTAGACGGTTGCGACGCTGCATGCTCGGGCGACAACAACCAGCCGACGAGCGCGATGCATGAGCAACCAACTACCCCAAAACTATCAGCTCTGAATGTCCAGGCTTACGACGACGCTGCGCGAAAAGCTGCTGCGGCGACGGACGGCAAGCCAGCGCGAAGCTGGGCGAAACGCACCACACGAAGAACCCACAAGAGCTACCGACTAACGCTGGAGTTAAGCGGCGCGCGGTACACGCGTCCGCTTGGACGACGGGTTAGAGCCCCGCCCGCAGATGGCATGAGTAAACGCTGCAACAAAGGCTCCGCAGGGCAATGCCCAAAGAGCGGGAACTGTTGCGATGAAAAGTGCGACACAGCCAGGCGCAATACCGATGATAAGGACGGAAAGCCAACTTGCCTTATGAAAGTGGCAAAGGACGAAGTAGAGCGGAGCGACTAAGAGAAGGACGGGCAAGCTACCGGTAACGATCGTATAGACGAAGACGACCTCACCTGTGCCGAAGACGCCAAAAAGTGGATTAGTCGCGAACGATGCCTGCGCCGCGGAGAAGCACGCGAATGCCAGCGCAAAAATCGCCAGCGCGGCGAGCGCAACCAGTTCTATTTTTGCAAATTGCTGCAGATATCTCATTGGGACTCTAACGCTGGAGTTAAGCGGCGGCGAAGCCGTCCGCCTTGAACGAGATGTTAGGCGGACGCTACCAACGCCAGCCATAACGACGCTTTCTTGTGTTGTGCATCTGCTTCGAGGCTTCAGCGTCGACGATGAACAAGCCGCTGCTACCTGTCGAAGCACCATAGACGCCAAGCCACACGAACCAAGCAGCAACACCTACCGCCGCGAGACTATAAAAAACGTTTGATAACGGCACACTCCCGTGGAAGTAGCGCCATACCGTAAGGCCAGCTCCGCCGGCTAAGAACGCCGCAAATAAGAAGCAGAAGAGCCGACGAATCCATAGCCACGTTGTTGCGATCCATTTCATAGAAGCCTAACGCTGGAGTTAAGCGGCGGCGTAGCCGTCCGCCTTGAACGAGATGTTAGGCCGCAACTTGCGTGGGTTGCCAGATTGAGGCGCTGCAGAGCCCGTAGCGCCAAAGTGCCAAGCACTGAGGAGCGACCAGCAGAACTGCCCCAACGACCATGTAGTAGTACATAGCAGCATGCGATTGCCACGCAAGCGATGCAACCAAGCCAACGCCGTAGACAGCGTAGGCTGTAAAGAGAGCGGAATATACGATCCAGAATTTACGCCAACCTATAGAGACGCGACGTAAGTAACCCCAAAGACCTACAAGTGCGTAAGCGTTGAAGACAGCCAACAACGCATCTGACACCGAGTGAATGTCAAACCATGACGAAATCGTGGTGATGGCTACTAGAGCGAAGTAGGACCACCACAAGATCTTCCAGATGCGTGAGTTGGTCTGTGTCATTGCGGCCTAACGCTGGAGTTAAGCGGCGGCGTAGCCGTCCGCCTTGAACGAAATGTTAGGCGCCGCCAAGCAACCTGATTTCGACGGCGCCACTGGAACAGGATAGCTCGTACTTTTTGCCAACGGAAAATTTGTGCCGCAGGCTTGGAAAACCGTCGACGTACATCCAGCCAGGGCAGAGAAAACTGATCTTGTGTGAGCTTGGTGAGAGAAAGACAATATTTCTGCTTTCTGCCGCGACGGAGCGCCCGTCTATTGCGAAAATACCGCCAAGCCGGTTTGGTGCCAATGTATCGGCGGACTTAGGGAGGCTGAGGCTAGCGGACTCTTGCGGCGGCGCATTTCGAAACGGACTGTTGGAACAGCTCGTTGCGATAAGGATGATTAACGCGAGAAGAGTTTTTCGCATGGCCTAACGCTGGAATTAAGCGGCGGCGCAGCCGTCCGCTTGAATGACTGGTTAGGGATTTGCGGCCAGAGCGCGACAAGGTGAACTGCACCACGCCGTGTAACAGCAACGAGCCACAGACCCCACGCTCTGAAACTTGACGACTTACCGCAAACACCAAACAGACTTGCCGAAACGAAACACTACACGACAACGCGCTGACGAACGAAACCCACCTAGCCGCGTTGCCGCACAAGCAAAGACCTAACGCTGGAATTGAGCGGCGGCGAAGCCGTCCGCCTCGAATGAGTGGTTAGGCATGGACGCCAAGTGTGTTGTTGTAGATGGCAACAGTCGACCAAGCCATGACGAGTACAAGAACGCCGACGAGCGAAATTTGATTGACGTGCCGTTGAGCATCGAGGCCTCGCGGATACTGCCCAAGCGTAACAACAAGCAGTGACGCGCGGCCAAGGTTGAACAGAGCGAACGACCAGATGACGTAGTACGCGATGAACTTGACGACAGCAATAACGCCGTTGGTGATTTCTTCCTGCATGACTACACGATGCCTAACGCTGGAGTTAAGCGGCGGCGAAGCCGTCCGCCTTGAACGAATTGTTAGGCAACCTATTTGCCACCGAGGTCATTACTAACCCGTGCCCAATCGATATAGCTTGCAAAAGTAGGCCACTGAGCTATGCGCGATTTGAGGGCGTTGCGCTCAGCGATGACCCAGCCCATGACGGCCGAAATTGCAACGAGAACGATAGGAGGAAGCATGCAGTAGAGACCAATGACAACAACGAGGAAGAGAGCTAAACCAAGAAGCCAGAGCGCGCGGGCAACTGACGTTGCACGGGCCAACCCCGCTCCCGAACGTAGCGACTCCCAGCGATTCAGCAACTGCTTTGTCCCTGTGTCCATGTGATTCCCTATTGCTGCCTAACGCCTGAGTTAAGCGGCGGCGAAGCCGTCCGCTTGGACGAGGAGTTAGACGGTTGCGACGCGGCTTGCCCAGGCGACAACGACTGCCAAGACGAGCGCGCAGCTTGAACAACCGACTACCCACAACTACCAGCTCCAAAAGCGGAGGACTTGCGACGACGCTGCGCGAAAAGCTGCTGCGGCGACGGACGACAAGCCCGCGCGAAGCTGGGCGAAACACACCATACGACAAACCAACACGAGCTGCCGACTAACGCTGGAGTTAAGCGGCGGCGAAGCCGTCCGCCTTGAACGAAATGTTAGGCCTGCGCGCCTGCATGCGTGTCAGGACCCTTGGCAATACTGACACGGCTTGAACGTGCCACTCGGAAATTCACGTGCCGCAACCTTCTTGGCTTGACTGACGGATGAAACCGAGAACCAGCCACCGTCTCGCCCCAGCGTGCCAAGTGGCTTGAACCTTGTGCCATGAGGCTTGGGAACGTGTGAGCAAGTTTCGTCGTGAAGCGTCGAACAGCGGAGGGGCTTGTCGATGTTTAGCAGCATGCGAGCTGATCTCCCGGACGCAGGCCTAACGCTGGAGTTAAGCGGCGGCGTAGCCGTCCGCCTTGAACGAGATGTTAGGCCCGCGCGCGAGCCACCAGTAGTGCGATGAAGACAAGTTGCACCAGAACCACGCCTATGTAGAACCGCCAATCGGGCGGTGATGCATTGCGTGCAGCTACCGCGGCGTATGCCTTGGTGTAGAAGAACGAGTAAGGAATGAGTGCTACGAATGCGAACAGAATGCTCCAGAGCGCTCCCATGGTCATGGAGCAGGCAACAACGACGATGACCGTCGGGATGCCGAGTAGCTGCATGCGCCGAGTCTCTTGCTTGCCAAGCTCCGAGTACACAAGCATTCGTTGAATTTCCTTGCGGGCCTAACGCTAAGTAGACCCCAAAAGTGAGGTGTTGCGTCGAGTATGCGGCGCCACTCCTGACCGTACAAGCGGCGAATTCCTACATCGGATCATGGCCTTGCGCGGATGCCCTGCGCGTGGCGGGCGGGCATCATGCCGTTGTTATCGGCGACTTTTGAGGGTGTATGAGTTACCGGGGCGAAAGTAAGGGTGTAACAGGGGCGAAAACGCCGCGGTTGCTGGATCAGGTGCATGCACGGCTGCGCTTGAAGCATTACAGCTTGCGGACGGAGCGAGCGTACGTGGGCTGGATTCGACGGTTCATCCTGGCCCATGGCAAGCGGCATCCGCGCGACATGGGGGCGGCGGAGGTCGAGGGCTTTTTGAGCACGCTGGCGGTCGAGGGCCGGGTGGCGGCCGGCACGCAGAACCAGGCGCTGTCGGCGCTGCTGTTTCTGTACAAGGAGGTGTTGTCGGTCGAGCTGCCGTGGCTGGAGACGGTGGTGCGGGCGAAGCGGCCACAACGGGTGCCGGTGGTGCTCTCACGCGACGAGGTGAACCGGCTGCTGGCGATGATGGATGGCCGCTTCGGTTTGATGGCCTCGTTGTTGTACGGCTCGGGCATGCGGCTGATGGAGTGCGTGCGCCTGCGCGTGAAGGATGTGGATTTCGAGCTCAACCAGATCTGCGTGCGCGATGGCAAGGGCGGCAAGGATCGGCATGTGCCGTTGCCGCGGCGCCTGCGCGAGGCGCTGCAGGCGCAGCTGGAGCGGGTGCGCCTGATCCACCGGCAGGACCTGGCGGCGGGCTTGGGTGCGGTGTGGCTGCCGCATGCGCTGGCGCGCAAGTATCCGTCGGCGCCGCGCGAGCCGGGATGGCAGTACGTGTTTCCGTCGGACCAGCTATCGCGCGATCCGCGCGACGGCGAGCGGCGGCGCCATCACGTGGACGAGGCCGGCCTGCAGCGTGCGGTACGCAACGCGCGCCTCAAGGCCGGCATCGTCAAGCCGGCCACCTGCCATACCTTGCGGCACTCCTTCGCCACCCACTTGCTGGAGGCCGGCCAGGATATTCGTACCATCCAGGAACTGCTCGGCCACAAGGATGTGGCGACAACCCAAATCTATACGCATGTGCTCAACCGCGGCAGCCACGGCGTGCTGAGCCCGCTGGATCGGTGATGCTGGTGTTGTCGCACCCGCAGCCGACTTCATGGGCGGCGCGGCCAGTTCAACTCCACGCTGTGCTCCGCCCCGTCGTCGGTGAGCGGGATGCAGCCATCGGTCTGCGCCACGCCGTCCAGCCACACGGTGCTCATCGTGCCGGCATCGCTCTGGCGCAGGTGGATCCGGTACGAGGTGTCGTGGTGGCGGTAGTCGATGGAGAAGCCTTCCCATTCGGGCGGCAGCACCGGCGCGAAGCGCAGCTTGCCGGCTTCCAGGCGCAGGCCGAGCAGGGACTCCACGATCAGCCGGTACATCCAGCCGGCGGAGCCGGTGTACCAGCTCCAGCCGCCCCGCCCGGTGTGCGGCTGGACGGCGTAGACGTCGGCGCTGACCACGTAGGGCTCGACCTTGTAGACGTCCATCTGCGCGGCGTCGATGCCGTGGCTGACCGGGCTGATCATGCGCAGCAGTTCCCACGCGCGCGCGCTGTCGCCGAGTTCGGCGAACGCCATCGTGGCCCAGATCGCCGCGTGCGTGTACTGGCCGCCGTTCTCGCGCACGCCGGGCACGTAGCCCTTGATGTAGCCGGGGTCGAGCGCCGACTTGTCGAACGGCGGGTCGAGCAATTGCACCAGGCCGGCTTCGCGGCGCACCAGGTGGGCATCCAGCGAATCCATCGCCTGCTGCTGGCGTTCCGGCGCGCCGATGCCGGACAGCACCGACCAGCTCTGTGCGATCGAGTCGATCCGGCATTCGTCGTTGCCGCTGGAGCCCAGCGGCGTGCCGTCGTCGAAGTACGCGCGGCGATACCAGGCGCCATCCCAGCCATGCTGTTCCAGCGCGATGCGCAACTGGGCGACTTCGCTCTCGCAGCGCAGCGCGAAGGCCTCGTCCTGCTGCAGGCGGGCCACCTCGGCGAAGCGGGCCAGGACCTCGCAGCTGAAGAAGCCCAGCCACACGCTTTCGCCGCGGCCTTGTTCGCCGACCCGGTTCATGCCGTCGTTCCAGTCGCCACCGCCGATCAGCGGCAGGCCGTGCGCGCCGCGCTGGGCAATGCTGCGTTCGATCGCGCGCACGCAGTGCTGGTACAGCGTCTCGCGCAGGCCCGCGGACTGCGGCAGGTCGTAGTACGACTCCTCGCCGGGGTGCAGCGTGCGGCCCTCGATGTAGCTGGCGCACTCGTCCAGCACGCCGCGGTCGGCGCTGGCCAGCACGTAGCGGCTGGTGGCCAGCGGCAGCCACAGGTAGTCGTCGGAGCAGGTGGTGCGCACGCCACGGTCCAGCGGCGGATGCCACCAGTGCTGCACGTCGCCCTCGGCGAACTGGTGCGCGGCGCACAGCAGCAGCTGCGCACGCGACAGCGCGGGCGCGGCGTGCAGCAGCGCCATCGAATCCTGCAGCTGGTCGCGGAAGCCGAACGCGCCGCCGGACTGGTAGTAGCCGCTGCGCGCCCACAGGCGGCAGGCGATGGTCTGGTACAGCAGCCAGCCGTTGGCGAGCACGTCGAGCGCCGGCTCCGGCGTGTGCACCTGCACCGCGCCCAGCGTGCGCGCCCAGTGCGCGCGGACTTTTTCCAGTGCGTCGGCGGCGCTGCCGTTGCCGCGGAAGCGCTGCACCAGCGCGCTGGCGTCGGCGGCGTCGCGGCCCAGGCCGAGGCGGAAGATCAGCTGGCGCTGCTCGCCGTCGTCCAGGTTCACGCGGGACTGCAACGCCGCGCAGGGGTCCAGTCCCGCACCGAGCCGGCCGGAGAGATGCGTGCGGCCGAGTCCGGCCGGTGCGCGCATGCTGCCGTTGCGGCCCAGGAATTCGCTGCGGTCGCCATCGATGCCGCGGGCGGGGTCGTCGATGTCGAAGAACGCCACCCGGTTCGGGAACTCGCTGTTGTAGGCGTTGCGCGCGAACAGCGCGCCGCTGGCCGGGTCCGACTCGGTGACCACGTGCATCGCGGTCTTCGCGCGCAGGTCGCCGAGCAGCCACTCGACGTAGCCGGTGACGCTGAGCCGGCGCGCCTGGCCGGACTCGTTGCGCAGTTTCAGCACCGAGAATTTCACCGAGGCATCGAGCGCCACGTAGACCCACAGTTCGGAGCGGATGCCGTCCTCGTGGTGCTCGAACACGCTGTAGCCGAAACCGTGGCGGGTGACGTAGCTGCCGCTGCCGCGGCACGGCAACGGGGTCGGCGACCATACCTGGCCGGTCTCCTCGTCGCGCAGGTACAGCGCCTCGCCGCCGCCGTCGCCGACCGGGTCGTTGTGCCACGGGCTGAGCCGGAACTCGTGCGCGTTCTCGCCCCAGGTGTAGGCGCTGCCGCTGTCGGAGATCACGGTGCCGAAGTACGGGTTGGCCAGCACGTTCGACCATGGCGCCGGCGTGCTGTCGCCGGCGGCCTGGGTGATCACGTACTCGCGGCCGTCGGTGCTGAAGCCGCCGTGCGGGTTGGCCAGCTGCAGCGTCGCCGGGGCGCTGGCGCTGGCAGCCAGCATGGCGCTGCCGATGCGCCGGGGCCGGCTCGGCTCGAAGCGCGGTGCATGGGCTTCCACCTGGCGCCGGCCGATCTGCTCGGCCAGGCTGCCGCGGCCATCGTTGAGGATGATCCGTGCGCTGGCCAGCATCACCACGCGGTCCTCGCCGGACAGCTGCTGCGCGGGGCGCACGAAGATCCCGCCGGGGCGCTCGAGCAGGCTGGCTTCGCTGCCGGAGGCGATCAGGCCCATGATCTGGTCCTGCAGTTCCTGCCGGTAGCCGGCGCGGTCCTCGTTCCAGATCACCAGGTCCACCGCCAGACCCTTCAACCGCCAGTACGCATGCGCCTGCACCAGCTGGCGCACCATCTCGATCCGTGACGGGCTGGCGATCTGCAGCAGCACGATCGGCAGGTCGCCGGAGACCGCCTGCCCCCACAGCCCGGACTGGCCGCGGCGGTTGCCGCGCAGCACGGCCGGCTCGGCGCGCAGGCTGGCGTTCGGGTAGAGGATGCCGGTGGCCATGTGCTCGTACAGCTGTGCGTCGGCGAGGCTGGCGTTGAGCTGGCGCAGCAGCACCTGGCTGTGCGTCCAGGCCAGGTCGAACACGCGGTCGGCGAGATGGCGGTCGCGGTACTTGCCGATCAGCTGCAGGCAGCCGTCGCGCTGCTCGGCGTAGCCGGTGACGAAGTCGATGGTGGCCGATTGCTCCGGCTCCAGCGTGATGCGGCAGCGGATCGCCACGATCGGATCGAGCACCGAGCCTTCGCTGTTGGACAGCTGCGCCTGTTCGCGGTCCAGCACCTGCGGTTCGGCCGTGCTGCGGCCGCGGCCGATGAAACGGGCGCGGTCGGTCTCGTAGGAGATCGCGTCGATGTCGGCGTCGTGCACCGCCAGCAGGTGGAACATCCACGGCACGTGCTCGTCGGCCGCGCGCGGACGGCGCGTGCACACGATCGCCTGCAGCTCCGGCACCAGCCCGGTCTGCACGAACAGCTTGCTGAAGGCCGGGTGCAGCGCGTCGGCGACCGGCGGTGCCAGCACCACCTCGGCGTAGCTGGTCAGCTCGATCGTGCGCCGCGTGCGGCTGCGGTTGGTGATGCGCGTGCGGCGCAGTTCGATGTCGTCTTCCGGCGACACCACGATCTCGGTGTGCGCGTCGAACTCGTGTTCGCGCACGCGGAACTCGGCGCGCGCGTCCGAGAAGATCGCCTCGAACTGCTCGGTCTTCCTTCGCGTGGGCTGGTACGCGGTGGACCAGTAGTCGCCGCTGGCGACGTCGCGCAGGTAGCAGAACATGCCCCAGTGGTCGCGCGTGATGTCCTCGTGCCAGCGCGTCAACGCCAGCTCGCCGCGCCGGCTGTAGCCGCCGCCGGCGCTGCTCAGCATCACGTGGTAGCGGCCGTTCGACAGCAGCTGCACGGCCGGGCGCGGGCGGTCGGGATCGGCGAACACGCGCAGTCGCGCTTCGGCCGGTTGCAGGCTGCCGTCCAGCTCGGGGAAGCCAGACGCGTGCAGGTACTCGGCCGCGGTCTTCGGCACGCGCTCCTGCAGCAGCAGGCTGGTGGCCTGGAACTGCGGGTCGGATTCGAAGCGCCGCTGCATCGGCCGGCCCAGCAGCGCATAGCCCAGCGCCAGCAGGCTCATGCCCTGGTGATGCGCCATGAACTGCCGCACCAGCGCCGAGTCCTGGCCCAGCGGCAGTCGCGCCGGGGTGTAGTCGATCGCCTCGTACAAGCCGAAGCGGCCGCGCGCGCCGGCCTCGGCCAGCCGCTGCAGGTTTTTCGTCGCGGCGGCCGGCGCCACCATCAGCGCCAGCGCGCAGGCGTACGGCGCGATCACCACGTCGTCGCCCAGCCCGCGCTTGAGGCCCAGCCCGGGCACGCCGAACGCGCGGTACTGGTAGGTGAAGTGCGCGTCCAGCGTGTTGTAGCCGGATTCGGAAACGCCCCACGGCACGTTCAACTGGTTGCCGTATTCGATCTGCCGCGCGACCGCGGCGCGGCAGGTCTGGTCGAGCAGGGTGCCTTCGTAGCTGGGCATCACCAGCATCGGCATCAGGTACTCGAACATCGAGCCGGTCCACGACAGCAGCACCGGCTCGCCGCCGACGGTGGTGAGCAGGCGCCCCAGCGAGAACCAGTTCTCCTGCGGCAGCTGGCCCTGGGCGATGCCGACGAAGCTGGCCAGGCGCGCCTCCGAGGCCAGCAGGTCGTAGTAGCCGGCGTCGAGCCGGCGCTGGTCTACGTTGTAGCCGATCGCCAGCAGGTCGCGCGCGCTGTCGTAGAGGAAGCGGTAGTCCATCAGCGCCAGTTCGCCGGCCTGCTGCGCCAGCTGCTCGAGCGCGGCGATGCGTGTGGACGCGCGCTCGCGCACCGCGTCGGCGCCTGCCTCGGCCGGCCAGCACAGCGGCTCGATGCGCGCCAACTGGCGCAGGCTGGGAATGCCGACGAAACCGGCGTTGTCGTCGTCCGGCGGATCGAGTTCGAACGCGAGCGCTTCGTCGACGAACTCGCTGACCTGGCCGAGCAGCGCATCCAGCCAGAACGCCGCGTCGCTGACGGGTTCGGCGACGAGGTCCCGGGTCAGCAGGTGAACGTGATCGAGCTGTCGCTGCAGCAGCGCCAGCGCGGCGCTGCAGCGGTCCGGCGGCGTGGCCAGCGCGTCCAGCAGCGCCAGCCGCAGCGGTTCCAGCGCGCGGGCGGCGTCGGTGTCGAGCGCGTCGTGCAGCAGTTCCAGCGTGTCGAGCAGGCCGCGCAGCACGCGCGGCTGGAACACCGGCTCGTCGGGCAGCGCCAGCAGGCCCGGGCGCAGGGTGAGCAGGTGGCCGGCCAGGTTGCCGCTGTCCACCGCCGAGACGTACAGCGGCGTCAACGGCTGCAGGCTCTGCGTGTCGTACCAATTGTAGAAATGGCTGCGATGGCGCGGCAGCCGCTGCATGGTGGCCAGGGTCAGGCGCGTGCGTTCGAGCAGGCGGCCGCCGCTCAGGAAACCGAAGTCGTGCGCGGCCAGGTTCGCCAGCAGCGCCATGCCGATGTTGGTGGGCGAGGTGCGGTGGGCGATCGCCGGCCCGGGCTGCTCCTGCAGGTTGTCCGGCGGCAGCCAGTGGTCGGCGGCGCCGACGTGGGCGTCGAAGAAGGCCCAGGTCTGCCGCGCCAGCGTGCGCAGGAAGCGCTGCTGCGCCGCATTCGGCGCGAACGCGTCCAGCGGGCGCGGCTGGCTGATCCACCACGCGACCGCGGGCGAAGCGAGCCACAGCAGCAGCAGCGGCATCGCCAGCCACAGCGCCTGCGGACGCTGCAACACCAGCGCCACGCCCAGCAGCACGGCCAGCAGCGGACCGATCCACATCTGCCGCCACAACGCGGCCGGCGCGTTGTCGCTGCGCCGCTCGACCTCGCTGGAGGTCTGCCACTGCAGCAGGTGGCGCTGGCTGATCGCCATGCGCCACAGCGTGCGCACGATCGCATCGATGTGGTACAGCGCCTCGTGTGGCAGCCATGCCAGCCCCAGCGCCATCCGCGCGAGGTGCTGCATGCCGGCCCGCAAGCCGGCGCGCAAGTGCTGGTCGAGCTGCACCTCGCGCGGCTTCTGCACCAGGTCGAGCAGGGCCGACAGCAGCGGCGGCACCAGCACCATCGACAGCACGGCCACGGTCCACGAGAGCACCGGCGCAATCAGCAGCCAGCCGGTGACCAGCAGCGCCAGTACCGCCACCGGCACCAGGCTGCGGCGCAGGTTGTCGAGGATCTTCCAGCGCGACAACGCGGTCAGCGCGTTGCGCCGCCAGCCGGCGTGCGCGGTCGGCGCCCACGGCAGCAGCCACGGCAGCAGCTGCCAGTCGCCGCGGATCCAGCGGTGCCGGCGCTTCACGTCGGCGCCGTAGCGGGCCGGGTAGGTCTCGAACAGCTGCACGTCGCTGAGCAGGCCCGAGCGTGCGTGGCAGCCTTCGACCAGGTCGTGGCTGAGGATGCGATTTTCCGGGAAGCGCCCGTCCAGCGTGCGCTCGAACGGGTCGATCGCGTAGATGCCCTTGCCGATGAACGAGCCTTCGCCGAACACGTCCTGGTAGACGTCCGAAACCATCTGCGTGTACGGGTCGATGCCGGCGTCGCTGCCGTACAGCTGCGCGTAGCGCGAACGCGCGGTGCTGGGCAGGCTGATGCCGACGCGCGGCTGCAGGATCGCGTAGCCGCTGACCACGCGGCGCCGCTCGGGGTCGTACACGGCGCGGTTGAGCGGGTGGTCGATGGTGCCGACGAAGGCCTGCGCCGCGTCGCGCGGCAGCTCGGTGTCGGTGTCCAGGGTGATCACGTACTGCACCGGGTCCAGCGCCGCGATGTCGCCCACGATCAGCATGAAGCGGCCGTGCGCGTTGCCGCGCAGCAGCGCATTGAGGTCGGCCAGCTTGCCGCGCTTGCGCTCGTGGCCCATCCAGCAGTGCTCGCCCACGTTCCAGCGACGCGGGCGATGGAACAGGAAGAAGCGGTCGGCCCGGCCGTCGGCATAGCGCTCGTTGAGTGCCTCGATGCGCCGTTGCGCCCGTCGCAGCAACGCCTCGTCGTCGGGCAAGGTCTCGCGGTCCGCGTCGACGAAGTCGGTGAGCAGGGCGAAGTGCAGGTGGTCGTCGCGGTTGCCGAGGAAGCGCACCTCCAGCGACTCGACCAGCTCGTCGACGTCCTGCGCGCTGGCGAACAGGCTGGGAATCGCCACCAGGGTGCGCGCGCTGGCCGGGATGCCGTGCGAGTAATCCATGCGCGGCAGCTGCCGCGGCGCGATCGACAGGGTGGCGATCCAGTTGAGCAGGCTCAGCCCCAGCTGGCTGGCCACGATGACGGCGGGAATCGCCAGCGCGAGCAGTGTCCACGGCGACAGCCCCTCGTGCGCGGCGGCGGCGACCAGCGGTTGCGCGAACGCGAACGTGAGCAAGGCCAGCAGGCCCAGGTAGATCGGCAGCGGCGCGCGGTCGAAGCCGCGGCGCAGCGTCTCGCGCAGCGGCGGCCGGATGCCCAGCTGCTGTTCCAGCCGGCGCCGGCCGCGGTCGATCAGGTAGTAGCCGACGTGCTGCGGCGGTGGCGCGGTGCTGTCGGTGGGCGCCTCGGCCTGGCTCAGCGCAATCGCCGCCTCGGCCACCTGCAGTTCGCTCAGCCGGTGCCGGCGCGCCATCGATTCCACCGCGTGGCGATAGCGGTCGCGGGTGGCGAAATCCATCGCCGCGTAGACGCCCGCCGGGTCCTCGCGCAGGCAGCGCTCGACCAGGCTGCAGTGCTCGACGAAGTCGCGCCAGTCGATCGCCGACAGCGTGCGCAGGCTGCCGATGCTGTTGCCGATCGTGACCTGGTTGGCGGCCTGCTGCTGCGCTTCGAGCTGCACCAGGTGCTCGATGCTCTGCCCCGACGCGGCCAGGCGTTGCTCGATCCAGCTCAGCGGCAACGCCAGCGCCGGGCTCTGGCCCTGCAGCCGGCGCGCCATCTCGGCCACAAACGGGCCGTTCATCGGCGGGTCCGAGCGCGCCATGTCGGCGACCACCAGCACCACCGAGTTCGGGTCGCGCTCGGCGGTGGCGGTCATCGCATCGGCCCAGCGCGCGGCCTTGCCGCGATCGCGCCAGTCCGCCATCACCCGTGCAGCGACCCGGCGCAGGTTCTCGATCAGGGCCAGCCGCAGCATGATCGGGATCGCCCACAGTTCGCCCAGCCGCAACGGAGTCACTTCCTGGTAGGCGCCGATGAAGCGCAGCAGGTTGTGCGTGTCGACCCGGCCGTCGCCGTGCGAAATGATTTCCAGCGCGATGTCGTAGACCCGCGGCAGGCCGGCCGACGGGCCGCTGGCCAGGCGCGGCAATTCGCGGCTGTAGCCCTTCGGCAGATGGCGGCGGGCGATCCGGATCTGTTCCTCGACCAGGTAGAAATTGTCCAGCAGCCATTCGCCGGCCGGGGTGATGCGACGGCGCTTGCGGGTGGCGCTGGTCAGCCGTTCGCAGGTGTGGGTCAGCACCGCCTCGTTGTCGTCCAGCCGCGCCAGCAGCGAATCCATGCTGACCTGCGGGCTGAGCCGGTGCTGCGCGGCCAGGGCGCGACCGTGCCGTTCCATCTGTTCGGTGCTGAACAGCTCCGCGCGCAGTGCCGGCTCCTGCTCCGGCCGCGTGCGCGCGGCGGCGCGACGGCGGCGGAAGGCGCGCAGGCGGCGCAGTTTGAGCAGGTCGAGGAGGTTGCCGATGTTCAAAGCAGGTTTTCCTTGGGCTCGTGCCGGAGCGGAACACGACGCGCTCCGTGCGGGCGGCACGCCGGCAGGAGCCCGCCTCGATGGGCTGCAACCGCCGGCTTCGCTTCCACGTTACGCGTCGGCGTGTGAAGGCCGCGCACGCTACGATGTACGTCCATCCCCTCACCGGAGCCATGCCGTGTCGCTGCAGATCCGCGCCGCCGCCCTCACCGACCTGCCCGAACTGGCCGCCTGGAATGCGGCGATGGCCTGGGAAACCGAGCACAAGCGGCTCGATCCCGCGACGCTGGAACGCGGCATCCGCGGCGTGTTCGAGCGGCCGCAGCGCGGCTTCTACCTGGTGGCCGAGCGCGACGGCGCGGCCGTGGGCAGCCTGCTGGTGACCTACGAATGGAGCGACTGGCGCGACGGCGATTTCTGGTGGATCCAGAGCGTCTACGTGGTGCCCGCCGCGCGCCGTGGCGGCGCGTTCCGGGCGTTGTACGCCGACGTCGCGCAACGCGCCGCAGCCGCCGGCGCGGTCGGCCTGCGCCTGTACGTGGAAACCGAGAACCAGCGCGCGCAGGCCACTTACGAAGGGCTCGGCATGCAGCGCTGCCATTACTTCATGTACGAGGCGCTGCTGCCGGGCCCTGCTTCGTAGGGCGGGCTTTTCAGGCGGACTCGAACAGCAGCTTCTGGAATTCCGCCGCCGGCACCGCTGCGCCGTACAGGAAACCCTGCAGCTGCGAGCAGCCGGCGTGACGCAGGAAGGCGCCCTGCTCCTGCGTCTCCACGCCCTCGGCGATCACGTCCTTGTTGAGGCTGCGCGCCATCGCGATGATCGCGCTGGTGATGGTGGCGGTGTCGCGGTCGGTGGTGATGTCGCGTACGAACACGCGGTCGATCTTCAGCGCGTCGATCGGGAAATGCTTCAGGTAGGACAGGCTGCAGTAGCCGGTGCCGAAGTCGTCCAGCGACAGCCGCACGCCGCGCCGCTTGATCCGCTGCAGCAGGCCGGTAGTGGCGTCGCCGCCGGACATCACCATGCGCTCGGTCAGTTCCAGTTCGAGCAGGCCGGCCTCGAGGCCGCTTTCGTCCAGCACCTCGTCGAGCCAGTTGTAGAACTCGGCATGCTGGAACTGCAGCGGCGACACGTTCACCGACACCGGAATCGGATACCCGGCGCTCAGCCACCGCTGTGCCTGGCGACAGGCCTGGCGAAGCGCCCAGGCGCCGATCGGCAGGATCAGCCCGGTATCCTCGGCGACCGGGATGAACTGGTCCGGCGTGTACTGCTCGCGCCCGTTCGCGTGCCAGCGCAACAGCGCCTCGGCGCCGACGATGCGGCCGTTCTGCGCGTCCACCTTGGGCTGGTAGTGCAAGTCCAGTTCGTGCCGCGGCAGCGCCTGGCGCAGCGCCGTCTCGATCCGCCGGCGCGCCCGCGCGCGCTCGTTCATCGACGCGGTGAAGAAGCGGTAGCCGTGCAGGCCCTGCGCCTTCACCGCGACCAGCGCGGTCTCCGCGTGCTGCAGCAGGTCTTCCGGCTCGACCGCATCGTCCGGGTACACGCTGATGCCGATGCTGAGGCGCAGCGACAGTTCGGACAGACCATCGACGCGGGTCTGCTCGCCGTGGTTGATCAGGATCTGGCACAGGCTGGCCGCCTCGCCCACGCTTTCCAGGTGCGGCAGCATCACCACGAATTCGTCGCCACCGTAGCGGCTCAGCAGTTCGTCGCCGGGCAGGCAGCCGTGCAACTGGGCGGTCAACGCGCGCAGCACCCGGTCGCCGGCCGCGTGGCCGTGCAGTTCGTTGACCTGCTTGAAGTTGTCGATGTCGATGTAGAGCAGCGCGGCGCGCTGCTGGCGCCGGTTCGCGGTGGCGATCGCCTGGCCGATGTGGTCGTGCAGCTGGCTGCGGTTGGGCAGGCCGGTGAGCGTGTCGTGCTGGGTCAGGTGGATCATCTTCAGCGCCAGCGCGCGGGTCTCGCTGACGTCGTGGAACACCAGCACGCCGCCGATCACGTTGCCGGCGTGGTCGTGGATCGGCGCGGAGGAATCCTCCACCGGCGTGTCGAAGCCGTGGCGGTGGCGCAGCAGGGTCCGGCCGGCCAGGTCGACAATGGTGTTGTGCTCGATCGCCGCGCGCAGCGGATTCGCCACGGCGTGGCCGTGCTGGGCATCGAACAGCTGGAAGATCTCCTCGATCGGCCGGCCCTGCGCCTCGATCCCGTTCCAGCCGGTCATCGCCTCGGCGATCGGGTTGAGCGAAGTGATGCACAGCTGCGGATCGGTGGTGATCACCGCGTCGCCGATCGAGCGCAGGGTCACCTCGGCCAGCTCGCGCTCGCGGTGCAGCGCGTCCTCGAACGCCTTGCGCTGGCTGATGTTCTGCACCTGCGAGACGAAGTACAGCGGCGCGCCCTGCTCGTCGCGCACCAGCGACACGCTGAGCAGGATGTGCACGACGCGGCCGTCCTTGTGGAAGTTGCGCTTCTCCAGCTGGTACGACTCGCGCTGGCCGGCCAGCAGCTGCGCCATCAGTTCCGCGTCGGCCGCCATGTCGTCCGGATGGGTGAGGCTGGCGATGTCCAGCTGCAGCAGTTCTTCCTCGCGGTAGCCGAGCATCTGGCAGACCGCGGCGTTGACGCGCAGGAAACGGCCGTCCGGACGGGTCAGCGCCATGCCGATCGCGGCGTGCTGGAACGCGGCGAAGAAGCGCTGCTCGCTCTCGTGCAGCTGCAGTTCCAGGGTGCGCCGCTCGGTGATGTCGATCAGCGCGGTGAAGATGCCGCAGACCCGGCCGTCGGCGTCGAAGTCGGGCTGGAAGTTGCCGTGCGCGTAGCGCCGCTCGCCGCCGTTGTACAGCTCGCCCTCGTAGCTGGCCATGTGGCCGGCGTAGGCGCGCTCCAGCGCTGCGCCCGCCAGCTGGTGGTTGCGCCGGCCGACCACGTCGATCAGGCGCCGGCCGAACAGTTGCTGCGGGTCGATGCCGAGCCAGCGGCGATGGGTGTCGTTGGCGTAGCGGAAGCGCTGCTCGAGGTCGAGATAGGCGAGCAGCGCCGGCGTGCCGCGCGCCACCCGGGCCGGCCAGTCGGTTTCATCCGGAAGCGATGGCAATACCTCGGCAGGCTTGAGCGGCCGCATGGTCATTCCGTCAGCATGGCGCCCCCTGTCGGCGCCGCCCCATCATGCGCCGAGTTGCTGCCGTTGCCCATATGTCCCGAATGACGCCCTTGGGGGGTGTCAGTGCAGGGCGGTGGGCGGCGCGCCGAGCCGGCCGTCGCCATCCAGCACGACGCGGCCCAGCGCGTGCAGTTCGCCGGCGCTGCCGTAACGGTCCGCCAGCAGCGCCAGCAATGGCCCCAGCGCCTGCGGCTGCAGCGGATAAGCGTGCGCCAGCGCGCGCGCATGGCCGCCGTCACCGCGCTGCGCCACGGTGATCGCGATCACGCCGAGGCCGGGCGCCTCGTGCGCGAACAGCGTCGGCGCGTCGTAGCCGGGATCGGCCGCGGCCAAGGTCTCCAGCAGGTAGCCGTGGGTGGCTTCGGTTTGTTGCGCGGCGTCCAGCTGCAACTGCAGCGGCAACTGATGGGCATCGAGCAGCGCGGCGTACTGGCGCAGTTCGAACACGATGCCGGCGAACCCGTGCGCGCGCTCCATGGCGTCGCCGGTTTGCGCGGCCAGCCATTGCGCAGGCGACTGCACCAGCACCTTGCCGTCGGCGTAGCGCAGAACCAGTCCGCGCGCGCTCATCGTCGCTTCCTCGCGATACGGGGTCAGCAGCGCCGTCTCCAGCAGCGCCCACAGCGGCGCCAGGTTGACGTGCTCGTACTGCACGCAGGTCAGCGCCAGCAAGTCGTTGCGGCTGAGGTAGCGCACGTGCTCCAGTCGGATGCCGAGCCTGCGCATCAGCCAGTCGGCGGTCAGCGTGCCTGCCTCGCCGCGGCCGACCAGTTGGATCTCCAGTTGCCCGGACAGCTCCTCGGCCAATGCCGCCGGCGCCAGCAGGCTCATCGGCAACAGCCGCATCGGGCCTTCGGCGTACACCGGCGACGGTTCCAGCGGTTGCGCCGGCATGTGTCCTTCATGGCTGCCGAAGGCCACCACGTTCTCCAGATGGCCGCGCGGCACGCGCCGCGCCAGCTCGTCCAGCGTGGCCCATACCGGGAAGCCCGGCCGCAGCAACTCGACCTGGTCGAACAGCGCGCCGGCCAGCGCCAGCCGGGCGGCGTCCACCTGCGGCACCAGCGCGTGCAGGTCGGCGGCAACCAGGGAGGCCAGCTCCGCGGCCTCGTCGCGGGAGAGCGTCAGCGGCGCCGGCGGCTCGCCCGCGACCGGTTCCAGCGCCAGCACGACAGGCAGGGCGAGCAGCGTTTGCGCTTCCACGAGGCGGTGATCCATGGGCAAAGGGAACCAATTCTACCATTCAGCGTTTTGGGCTTTCGCCGCGCGGCATGGCGGGTTAGCCTTGACAAACTTGAGTGGTGGACTGTTCTGAGCATGGAAAACACGCAAAGGCGCGTCGGCATCATCGGCGGCGTACGCATTCCGTTCTGCCGCAACAACACGGCGTATGCCGACGTCGGCAACTTCGGCATGTCGGTGAAAGTGCTCGGCGCGCTGGTCGAGCGCTTCGGGTTGCACGGGGTGGAACTGGGTGAAGTGGCGATGGGTGCGGTGATCAAGCATTCGTCCGACTGGAACCTGGCGCGCGAGGCTCTGCTCAGTTCCGGACTGGCGCCGACCACGCCGGGCATCACCACCGCGCGCGCCTGCGGCACGTCGCTGGACAACGCGATCATCATCGCCAACAAGATCGCCGCCGGACAGATCGAAGCCGGCATCGCCGGCGGTTCGGACACCACGTCCGACGTGCCGATCGTCTACGGCACCCGCCTGCGCAAACGCCTGCTGGCGATGAACCGCGCCAAGACGCCGCTGGACAAGCTGCGCACGGCGTTGCGCGGATTCTCGCTCAGCGAGCTGAAGCCGTCGTTTCCCGGCGTAGCGGAGCCGCGCACCGGCAAGTCGATGGGCGACCACTGCGAGCAGATGGCGAAGGAGTGGCATGTCACCCGCGAGGCGCAGGACCAGCTGGCGCTGGACAGTCATCACAAGCTGGCCGCCGCCTACGACGCCGGTTTCTTCGAGGGCCTGCTGGTCCCGTTCCGCGGCCTGAAGCGTGACGGTTTCCTGCGCCCGGACTCGACCATGGACAAGCTGGCTTCGCTGAAGCCGGCGTTCGACAAGACGTCCGGCCACGGCACGCTTACCGCCGGCAACTCCACCGGCCTGTCCGACGGCGCCGCCGCGGTGCTGCTGGGCAGCGACGCGTGGGCCGCGCAGCGCGGCCTGAAAGTGCAGGCGTACCTGCGTGATGCCGAAGTCGCCGCGGTGGATTTCGTGCACGGCGAGGGCCTGCTGATGGCGCCGACCATCGCGGTGCCGCGCATGCTGGCGCGCAACGGACTGACCCTGCAGGACTTCGACTACTACGAGATCCACGAGGCGTTCGCGGCGCAGGTGCTGTGCACGCTGCGCGCGTGGGAGTCGGCCGACTACTGCAAGAACCGGCTCGGCCTGGACGCGCCGTTCGGCTCGATCGACCCGGCCAGGCTCAACGTGCATGGCTCCAGCCTTGCCGTCGGCCATCCGTTTGCCGCCACCGGCGCGCGCATCATCGCCACGCTGGCGAAGATGCTGGAGCAGAAGGGTTCCGGCCGCGGCCTGATCTCGATCTGCACCGCCGGCGGGATGGGCGTCACCGCGATCCTCGAACGGTGACGGGTCGGCGGCTTCAGCCGCGATTCGCCCTGGAGGGTGCATAAAGGCCGCCATGTTTCGCCTGCGCACCACCAGCACCCTCAGCTTGCTCGCACTGGCCGTCGGCATTGCCGGCACCGGCTGGCTCAGCACGCTGACCACCGACTGGCCCGGCCCGCCGCCGCGCTATGCCGCCGCGCGGACGGCATCCGCGCCGCATGCCCTGCCCTCGCCGCGGCGCTCGCATGCTCCTGCCCGCGTGGTGCGGACGGCGCGCGTCCCGGCGGATCTCTCCGCCATCGACGCTGGCGATGCGCAGGCCAGCATGCCGCCACCGCCGGAACTGGTGCCGCTGGCGATGCCCAGCGATACCTCGCAACCGTGGTACAAGCTGCGCGGCCATCTGGACGGCCGCGTGCTGCTGCGCGTCGACATCGATGGCGCCGGCCAAGTGCGCAGCGCCAGCGTCAGTCAGTCCAGCGGCGACCCGGTGCTCGACGAGCATGCCCTGCGCAGCGTGCGCGGCTGGCGCTTCGCGGTACCGCCGGATCACTCCGACGGCCTCAGCGGCGAACTGCCGATGCGCTTCTCCTCGCAGGGCGACCGCATCGCGCAGTTGCCGTAGGGCCTTTGTCCGGCCGCGTTGACGCTGGTGGTTCGAGAGCAAGAGCTTTCGTCCTCCTTGGGGAGGGCGAGTTACTTTCTCTCGCTTGCCCGAGAGAAAGTAACCAAAGAGAGGGGCACCCCGCTTGACGCTTGCCGGGCTCCTGCCCGGCAAGTCCGTGAGCCGGGGCCGGGCTTTTCGACAGGGCATCCTGCCCTGGCGAAAAGGCATCGACATCCCTGTCGATGCCCGCTGCGCGGCCTGTCGGCCCCGACTCACCGCCGCGCAAGGGACCCTGGGTAGAGCAGCGGGCCATCGTGGCCCGCACTCGGTGATGATGCGTAGAAGCGAAGCAGAGCAGCAGTCGGAGCAAGGCGCCGCTCTGCTGTTGTTCTGCTTTTGATCTGGCTCTTCTGAACAGTGCGGGCCACGATGGCCTGCTGCTCTACCCGGGGCCCCTCTGAAGCGGCGGACGGGTGGAGGAAAAGCCCGAAGGGTGGTTCGCATGGATGCGAACCAGTTTGGCGTCAGGGCAGGATGCCCTGTCGACAAACCCCGTAACCCGACCGCGGACCTTGCGGGCAGGGATGCCCGCAAGGCGCGCAAGCGGGGTGGCCTTCTCTTTTGGTTACTTTTCTCTTGGCCACGCAAGAGAAAAGTGACTCGGTCGCCGAAGGCGATCGACCGCTTTGCACTTGAGCTTTTGCTTCGAGACACACTGGGGCAAACGAGAGAAAGTGACTCGGTCTTCGAAGAGGGACGAAAGCTCTTCGCCCTTGCTTCAAACAAGGCGGCAGGTGACGAAAGTGGTTTCCGCAGAACAGAACGCGCGGCGGCCAGCGACGCTCACAGCACGCCCTTGGCGCCCACCCCGAACGCGGTGACCAGTCGCGTGATGATCAGCTTCGGCGACAGCGCCACGTCCGGGAAATCGCCGACCGGCTGGTAGCAGGCGTAGAAGTTCGGGTCGGTGGCGCGCAGTGGCTGGCAGCCGGGCTTGAGGTCGAAGCTGGTGGCGTAGCGGAACGGCCACAGGTCGAACAGCGGCAGTTGCTCGGAGACCGTGCCGATCGCCTGGTTGATGTCGGTCAGCACCGGCACCTTCGATTGCCGTGGCGCGATCACCCATGCGTTCTCCGGCTGGGTGCTGCGCAGGATGCTCTGGCGCAGCTGGTCGGCGAAGGCGTGGTCGTAGACGATCACGCCGGCTTCGGTGTTGTAGCGGTCCGAGCGCGGGTCGAAGTTGTGCGAGCCGACCATCGCGAAGGCGTCGTCGACCACGATCGACTTCGAGTGCAGGCCGAAGCGGCGCCCTTCGCTGTGCAGCGGCACCGGCCGGTTGTTGCTGCCGCGGCTGCCGAGCAGGTGGAAGCGCGCCTCGGCGGCGCGGGCCGGGCTGGCGGTTTCCCGCGGCAGGCCTGGCGCATCCATGCCCAGGTTGGCCAGTTCGTTGTCCACCGCCGCGCTTGGTGCATGCGGCTTCATCTCGTGGATCTCGAAGCCGAATTTCTTCAGGTAGCGCTTGCGGTGCTTGTACGACATCGCGTACACGGCAAACGCATCGGTCGAGGCCAGCGAGTTGGTGGAGACGATCACCCGTGGCGGATCGGTGCGCCGGTGCAGCACGCGGAAGATGTGCTGGGCGTGTTTGCTCATCACCAGGTACGGCGTCTGCAGCAGCACCTCGCGTTTCGTCGCGCTGATCATGCGCATGATGTGGCGGGTGAAATCCATCGCGCTGCGCTTGTGCGTCGCATCGGTCTTGGCCGGCAGGTCGCTGAAATAGTCGACCTTGCCTACCCGCAGCGAAGCGTCGACCAGCCAGGCCTGCAGCCAGGCCGGATCCTCGGCGGCCTGCTGCACGCGGGCCACCCGCGACGGCCGCAGGTAGTGCGGGGCCGGCCAGACCGGCGGCGCGCGGTCGGACAGGATGCGTCGGTTGACGTCGCGCAGGTGGGTCAGCGGCACCGAGCGCTTGTGGTTCCAGAACAGCTCGAAGCTGGCCGCCATCTGCCGCCCGGCGGGGCCGCCGACCATCACGTCGCGGTCGACGTAGTCGAACGTGTCGTCCCAGTTGTAGTAGCGGTCCTGGTAATTGCGCCCGCCGGTGATGCCGATGCGGTCGTCCACCAGCAGCAGCTTGTTGTGCATGCGCTGGTTGAACTGCATGAAGCAGCACAGCACGCCGGCGGCGAATTCCAGCGGTTGCGTGTGGGCCTTCTGGAAGGTCGGGTTGTACAGCCGCACCTGCAGGTTCGGGCTGACCCGCGCCAGCCGGTCGAGCAGGTCCAGGTCGTCGAAGGAAAACAGCTGGTCGGCCAGGATGCGTACGTGCACGCCGCGCCGCGCCGCCTGCACCAGTTCGTCCAGCATCAGCTGGCCGGCGTCGTCCTGGTCCCAGATGAAGGTCTGCACGTCGATCGACTGTCGCGCCGCGCGCACCAGGTTGATCCGCGCGGCCATGGCCGGCTCGGAGTCGTCGAGCAGGGTGACCACGTGCACCGGCCGCTCCGGCGTGGAGGCGGCCAGTGCCGCCGTGGCTGCGGCCAGCAGCGGCGACGGCAGTGCGCAGTGGTCGGCTTGCGCGCAGCTGACACTGCGATCGGTGGTGGCGGCGACCACCGCATCGGCGCGGCGGATCTGCGCACGCGACACCGTGCAGCCTTGCAGCAACAGGAGCGCGAGCAGGAGCGGGAGCAGGAATCGACGCAGGACAGGCATGGGCGAATGATACGGTCTGCGCGTGCTGTAGCCGTGAGGTACCGGCGGCGGGCATCGCATCGCCGCACCGGATGGCCGGCGCGACTTGCGCAGCTCAGGCCGGCGCGTGCGTCAGGGCGACCAGAACGCGTCCAGGCGGGCGTTGCCCGGCTCCAGTGCGCCGTCCAGGTGCAACACCGCCAGCGCGCCGGGCGGCATGCCGCGGAATTCGTCGGAACGGCCTTCGACCAGCAGGGCGACCAGCCGCTCCATGCCGGGATTGTGGCCGACCAGCATGACCGTGTCGGCGTCGGCATGCTGGTCGAGCAGGGCCAGCAGCTCGCCGGGCGAGGCGTCGTAGATCTCGTTGGCTTGCTGCGGTACCGGTGCGTTGTCGATCGCGGCCAGCGCCAGCCGGGTGGTCTCGTCGGTGCGCCGGGTCGGCGAGCACAGCACCCGGTCGGGGCGCAGGCCGTGTGCGGCCAGCCACAGCCCGGCGGCCTGGGCTTCCTGCTCGCCGCGCGCACTGAGCGGGCGCTGCAGGTCGTCGCCGGAGGTTTCTATCGGCACGGCTTCGGCGTGTCGCAACAGGATCAGTTCGTGCATGGAGGACTCCGGGGGTGTGGTTGCGCGAGGCGCGCGATGAACATCGGGAGGGGCGCGCTTCAGTGCTGGCGTTTGATCCAGCGCAACAGGGCCTTCCAGTCCTGCTGGTGGCTGCGGACCTGTTCGGATTGATAGTCGAAGATGCCCTTGCCGAGGCCGCTCAGCAGCACGTAGGCCTGGCTGTCGCGCAACTGCGCGGCGATCGGGAACGGCGATTGCTCGGCGAGCTGGGTGACCGCGTCCTGGCTGGCGTGGGTCCACGGCTTGAGCCGGTTGGCGACCAGCGCCACCGGCAGCTTGCCGCGGCGGATGCGGTTGATCGATTGCAGTTCGCCGAGGAAGCGCAGCGTGGCGTCGAGATCGAATGAGGACGGCAGCACCGGCACCAGCAGCACGTCGGCCACGTCGATGAAGGGCTCCAGCTCGCGCTCGCCGGAACCGGCAGGGGTGTCGATCAGCAGTTGCTGGGTGTCCGGCGGCACGCGCTGCAGGCTGCGGCGGCCGCTGTCGAGCGCCAGCACGCCGGGGACATTGTCCGGTCTGAGCTCGGCCCAGCGGAAGCTGGAGTGTTGCCGGTCGGCGTCGATGATCGCGGTGTGCTGCCCCGCCTGTGCCCAGTGCGACGCCAGTTGCGTCACCAGCGTGCTCTTGCCGCAACCACCCTTGCTGCTTGCCACCAGCGTCGTAAGCATCGGATCACCCCTGCCACGGAAGGTGGACCAAGCCTACCGGGGGGAGCGGGAAAGGGAAACAGGGAGCGGGAAACGCGCAGTGCGCGAACGCTTGTTCCCTCGTTGCCCTGCTTGATTCACTGCGCCTTGCGCGGCTGCCAGTCGGCGGGGGCTTCGGCCGGAATGCTGTTGTCGCGCAGGGCGGCCAGTTGCAGGCTCATCTCGGTGCCGCCGTTGCGGGCCAGCGCCAGCAGGCGCTGGGCCAGCGCTGCGTCGTCCTGCGCCCGGGCCAGCAGTTGGGCGAAGCTCTGTACCTGCCAGACCAGGTTGCGGCGGGCGTCCTTGGCTTCCTGCTGTTGCGCCGGATCATCGGCCAGCACTTCGCGCAGGTGCAGGCCGAGCGAACGCGCCAGCGGGCTGGAACCCCACTCGAGAGTCTTGCCCAGGGCCAGGCAATCGGCCTTGATCGAGGCATCCTCGCCGGCGTTCTCGCACAGCTTGGCGACCAGTTGCAGGCTTGGCTGCGGTTGGGTGGTGGCCAGGCCGAAGACCAGCACGGTCTGCATGCCCACCGCGCCACCCGGGTGGGCCGGGTCCAGCGTGTCGGGCGGCGGCGGCAGCACGCCGACCGAGTTGGCCAGCGCCTGCAGGCTGGTGCCGGTGTAGTCGTCGTAGAGTTTCGCCGCGGCAGCCTTGGCCAGGTCGTCGCGGGCGGCGTCCTGTTTCATGCCGCGGGCATCGGCGCCGAGCTTGAGCAGCCATACTGCGGCGTTGTCCGGCGCCTGGCCGAGCAGATGTTCCAGCGCCACGGCATTCGGACAGGCGTCGGCGTTGCTGTCGCAATCGGCCAGTTGCACCCAGTACACCGCCGCACCGGCGCCTTCGGCCTGGGTGGCGCGTTCGATCAGGCGATGGAAACTGTTGCTCGGGGTCTGGTTGAACAGTGGCCGCGCCAGCAGGGCCGCGCCGAGCAATCGCAACGGATCGCCGCCCGGCGCCAGCACGCTGACCAGATCCCGCTGGAACGCGAGCTGGGCCTTGTCGCGGGCCTGGGCTGCCTTGTCCGGCGTGCCTTGGCTCTTGCCGGTGGCGGTCTTGGCAAATGCCGGCGCGACGGCCAGCGACAAGGTGCACGTCAGGACGAGGCAACGCAATCCACGCATCATGGGCTCGGGTCCGCAGTCAAAGCGCGCAGCATACCTCCCGCGGATTAAGCGCGGCTGATCCATCGGCCGGCGAAGACGGATCGGGGCGGCAAGGCTTGCTAGGATGGGTGTTCCCCGGCGCAGGGCCGCGCCCCCATGTCATCGTTCGGGAGACGCGTAGTGGATCATCTGTCGACATTCGCCGATGGCGCACCCTGGTTTGTCGGCTGGGGCACGCTGGCCTTGATCAATGCCGCCCTGGCGCAGGGCAAGAACCGCAGCGGCCTGCTGTGGTTCCTGCTGTCGCTGCTGTTCGGCCCGCTCGCCACGCTGTTGCTGGTGCTGTTGCCGAAGGTGCGCAACACGCTGTTCTGAGGATGGTTACTCGCCCAGCGCCTCGCGCATGAATTCCGGCTGCGCCAGCGCGCCCTTGTGGATGTCGGCGTTGTAGTAGCGGGTCGGGAAGTTCTTGCTCAGCGCGCCGCGCTCGCGGAAGCCGGACAGGTCGCCGCCCTTGCGCGCCATCGTGCAGCTCCACCAGCCGGTCGGGTAGCACGGCTGCGGGAACGGCAGCGTCTTCACCGCGCTGAAACCGGTGGTGCGCATGGCCGAGCGCATCGACTTGATCAGTTCGATATGCGCCAGCGGCGATTCGCTCTGCTGCACCAGCAGGCCGCCGTGACGCAGCGCCTTGTAGCAGCTGGCGTAGAACGCGGCGTTGAACAGGCCTTCGGCCGGGCCGACCGGGTCGGTCGAGTCGACGATGATCAGGTCCAGCGAGTCGGGCTCGGCCTCGGCCATGTACTTGATGCCGTCGATGAACAGCAGTTCGGCGCGCGGGTCGCCGTTGGACTCGCACAGTTCGGGGAAATACTCCTCGGCCAGCCGGGTCACGCGCTCGTCGATCTCCACCTGCACCGCGTGCTCGACTTCCTCGTGCTTGAGCACCTCACGCAGCGTGCCGCAATCGCCGCCGCCGATGATCACCACGCGCTTGGCGCGCGCATGGGTGAACAGTGCCGGGTGGGTCATCATCTCGTGGTAGAAGAAGTTGTCGCGCGTGGTCAGCATCACGCAGCCGTCGATCACCATCAGGTTGCCCCAGTCGGTGGTCTTGTGGATCTCGATGGTCTGGAACGGGGTCTTCTCCGCGTGCAGCAGTTGCTCGGTACGGAAACCGATGGAGGAGCCGGAGGCCTGGTGGGCCTCGGTGAACCAGCTGGCTTCATTCGGAGTGGACTGCTGCGACATGGCGGGTGTTCCTGACGAACCGGGTGGAAGGACAAAGACTGCCAATTGTAGCGATAACCGGGGTGAACGTCCCGAGAGCGGGTCGGCGGCCCATGCGCATATCGTCACAGGTGCCCATTACAATGGCGGCTGGCCAGGCCGGCGCAGCGCGCCGGCGGCCGACCAGTCCGATCGGCCCCGCGGCGTGCGAGGCTTCCGGTCGCTCGGGCTCGTGCTCTTGTGGAGCAAAGCGTCAAGGCTCGCCGCTGCGACGACATCATTCGTTTGCACGAGGAGCAACGCTGATGGCGAACCATTGGAATACCGACACCGCGCGTCACACCTACGCGGTGCCGCACTGGGGCGACGGCTATGTCGACGTGAGCGCGGCCGGCGAGATCGTGATGCGTCCGCGCGGCGCGTACGGCCCGGCGCTGTCGCTGCCGAAAATTGTCGAACGCGCCCGCGCCGAAGGCCTGCGGCTGCCGCTGCTGGTGCGCTTCCCCGACATCCTGGCCGACCGCCTGGCGCGATTGCAGGGCGCGTTCGCCCAGGCGATCGCCGAGCACGGCTACGCCGGCGGTTATACCGCGATCTATCCGATCAAGGTGAACCAGCAGCGCGGCGTGGCCGGCGAGCTGGTCGCCGCCGGTACGCACGGCTTCGGCCTCGAGGCCGGCTCCAAGCCGGAGCTGATGGCGGTGTTGGCCATGGCGCGGCCCGGCTCCATCGTGATCTGCAACGGCTACAAGGACCGCGAATACATCCGCCTCGCGCTGATCGGGCGCAAGCTCGGCCTGCGCGTGCACATCGTGATCGAGAAGCTGTCCGAACTGGACCACGTGTTCAGCGAGGCGCAGGCGCTGGGCGTGGAACCGCTGCTCGGCGTGCGCGTGCGGCTCGCCTCGATCGGCGCCGGCAAGTGGCAGAACACCGGCGGCGACAAGGGCAAGTTCGGCCTGTCGCCGCAGCAGGTGCTGACCCTGATCGAACGGCTGGACGTGGCGGGGCTCAAGCACACGCTGAAGCTGCAGCACTTCCACATGGGCTCGCAGATCTCCAACGTGCGCGACATCGCCAACGGCATGCGCGAGGCCACGCGTTACTTCGTCGAGCTGAAGCGGATGGGCGTGCCGCTGGAGATCGTCGATGTCGGCGGCGGCCTTGGCGTGGACTACGAGGGTTCGCGCTCGCGCAGCCACAACTCGATCAACTACTCGATCGAGCAGTACGCCTCGACCATCGTGCAGTCGCTGGCCGAGGCGGTGGCCGCCGAAGGCCTGGATGCGCCGCACATCCTCACCGAGGCCGGCCGCGCGATGACCGCGCATCACGCGGTGATGGTGGTCAACGTGACCGAGGTCGAGGAAGTGCCCGCCGGTGCGATCCCGCCGCCGTGCGCGGACGAACCGGCGGTGCTGCGCCGCCTGCGCGAGACCTGGGAGGAACTGGATCGGCGTCCCGCGCTGGAACTGTTCCACGAGGCCCAGCATCACCTCAGCGAAGGCCAGACGCTGTACGCGCTGGGCCAGCTCGCGCTGGCCGACCGCGCGCGGCTGGACGAGATGTACTACGCGATCGCCGGCGCGGTGCGGCTGCGCCTGCTGCCGGCCGAGCGCTCGCACCGGCAGGCGCTGGACGAGCTGGACGAGAAGCTGGTCGACAAGTACTTCGTCAACTTCTCGGTGTTCGAGTCGATCCCGGACGTGTGGGCGATCGGGCAGATCTTCCCGATCGCGCCGATCGCCCGGCTCGACGAGCAGCCGACCCGGCGCGGCGTGATCGTCGACCTCACCTGCGATTCGGACGGCCGCATCGACCACTACGTCGATGCCGAGGGCGTCGACGTGAGCCTGCCCCTGCACGCGCTGCGGAACGGCGAAAGCTACCGGCTCGGCATCTTCATGGTCGGCGCTTACCAGGAAACGCTGGGCGACATCCACAACCTGTTCGGCGACACCGACGCGGTCAACGTGCGCGTGGACGGCGACGGCTACACCTTCGCCCATGTACGCCGCGGCGACACCACCGACCTGATGCTCGACTACGTCGGCTACGACCTGGAAGCGCTGCGGCAGAGTTATCGCGAGCGCATCGCCGGCGCGGGCGTGACCGGTGCGGAAGCCGGGCAGTTGTACGACACGCTCAACGGCGGGCTCACCGCGTACACCTATCTCGCCGAAGAGTCGCATTGATGGAAAGCCCCTCTCCCCTCGGGAGAGGGGTGGGGGTGAGGGTTCGGTGCGGAGCGCGATATCCCGCTCCGGCCGCACCTTCATCCGTCGCTTCGCGCCACCTTCTCCCGCAGGGAGAAGAAAAACCCGATCCTCTGAATTCGTGAAGGAGCAACGCATGAGCAGTCTCAACGGCAAGGTCGCCCTGATCACCGGCGCGGCCAGCGGTCTCGGCAAGGCGATCGCGGAGCTGTACGCTCAGCACGGCGCCAGCGTGGCGATCGCCGACATCAACCAGGACGCCGCGGACAAGGTGGCGGCCGAAATCAAGGCGGCCGGCGGCAAGGCGCTCGGCGTGGCGATGGACGTCACCAGCGAGGACGCGGTCAACGCCGGCACCGACAAGGTGGTCGCCGCGTTTGGCCGTCTGGACATCCTGATCTCCAACGCCGGCGTGCAGATCATCAACCCGATCGAGCAGTTCGCCTTCGCCGACTGGAAAAAGATGCTGGCGATCCATCTCGACGGCGGCTTCCTCACCACCAAGGCCGCCCTCAAGCACATGTACCAGGACGACGGCACCGGCAAGAGCCGTGGCGGCATCGTGATCTACATGGGTTCGGTGCACTCGCACGAGGCGTCGAAGCTGAAGTCCGCCTACGTCACCGCCAAGCACGGCCTGCTCGGCCTGGCCCGCACGTTGGCGAAGGAAGGCGCGCCGCACAACGTGCGCTCGCACGTGATCTGTCCCGGCTTCGTGCGCACGCCGCTGGTCGAGCGGCAGATCCCCGAGCAGGCGAAAGAGCTGGGCATCACGGAAGACGAGGTGATCAGGAACGTGATGCTGAAGGACACCGTCGATGCCACCTTCACCACCGTCGACGACATCGCGCAGACCGCGCTGTACCTGGCCACCTTCCCGTCCGCCGCGCTGACCGGCCAGAGCATCGTGGTCAGCCACGGTTGGTTCATGCAGTGAGCAAGCCCGAGCCGGCCGGTTCGCTGGCCGCGGCGGTGGCCCGCGATTACCGCACCGTCGCCCTGGTGCTGCAGGGTGGCGGCGCGCTCGGCGCCTACCAGGCCGGCGTGTTCGAGGCGCTGGACGAGGCCGGCCTGCAACCGAACCGCCTGGCCGGCATCTCGATCGGTGCGCTGAACGCGGCGATCATCGCCGGCAATGCGCGCGAGCGACAGGTGGAACGGCTGCGCGAGTTCTGGGAGACGATCTGCCGCCCGCCGCTGTGGCCGGATACGCCGTCGCTGCCCTGGTTCGACGCGGTGGCGTGGCCCACGTCATGGCTCAACGGGTTGAGCGGCCTGGCCGCCTGGCGCGCGATGACCGAAGGCCAGGCCGGCTTCTTCCGCCCGCGCCAGCCGCCGCCGTTCCTGGGCGCGCATGCCACGCCGGACAGCGTGAGCTGGTACGACACCGCGCCGCTGCGCGCCACGCTGGAGCGGCTGGTCGATTTCGACCGCCTCAACGACCCGCGCGCGATGCGCGTGGCGGTCGGTGCGGTGAACGTGCGCAGCGGCAACTTCGCCTACTTCGACAACCGCAGGCAGCGCCTGCGCCCCGAGCACTTCATGGCCTCCGGCGCGCTGCCGCCGGGCTTCCCCGCGGTGGAGATCGACGGCGAGTTCTACTGGGACGGCGGCATGGTTTCCAACACCCCGCTGTACGAGGTGCTCAGCGAGCGCCCCGGCTGCGACACGCTGGTGTTCCAGGTCGACTTATGGAGCGCCCGCGGTGCGCTGCCGCGCGATCTCGCCGACGTGGCCGAGCGCAGCAAGGAGATCCAGTACTCCAGCCGCACCCGGCTGGTCACCGAGTTCATGCGCCGCACGCAGGAACAGCGCCGGCTGCTGCACGACGTGATGGCGCTGGTGCCGGCCGAGCGGCGCAACGACCCGGCGTACCGCCATGCCGAGGCACGCGCGGCGGAGGCGTTGACCAACGTGGTCCACCTGATCTACCAGGACCGGCCGCACGAAGGCCACTTCAAGGACTACGAGTTCAGCGCCGCCAGCATGCGCAGCCACTGGCAGAGCGGCCTGGACGACATGCGCCACACGCTGGCGCAGCCGCAGTGGCTGGCTGCGCCCGATCCCGAACATCCCTTCGTGACGCACGACGTGCATCGCGGCGCGGCGGGCTGAGCGGGTTCAGCTGTCCCGCGCCACCTGCAGCCCGGCCGCCGACTGGCTGACCGGCATCACCTCGAGGCGGTTGATGTTGAGGTGCGGCGGCAGGTTGGCGATCCACCAGATCGTGTCGGCGATGTCGCCGGCGGTGATCGGCTGGGCCCCGGCGTAGAGCTTCTCCGACGCGGCCTGGTCGCCACCGGTGCGCACTAGGGTGAACTCGGTCTCGGCCATGCCCGGCTCCACCGAGGTCACGCGCACGCCGGTGCCGTGCAGGTCGCTGCGCAGGTTCTGCGAGAACTGGGTGACGAAGGCCTTGGTGCCGCCGTATACGTTGCCGCCGCGGTAGGCGTAGCTGCCGGCGATCGAGCTGATGTTGACGATCGCGCCGCGGCGCTCGATCAGTTGCGGCAGCAGCAGGTGGGTCAGCGTCACCAGGGCGGTGACGTTGGTGTCGATCATCTGCTTCCACTGCGCCAGGTCCGACTGCTGCGCCGGCGCGGTGCCCAGCGCCAGGCCGGCGTTGTTGATCAGCAGGTCGATGCCGGCGAACGCGGGCGGCAGGTTCGCGTGCGCCGCACGCATCGCCGCCTCGTCACGCACGTCGAACGCCGCCGCATGCACGCGCTCGGCGCCGTGCCGCTCCACCAGCTGCTGCAGCCGGTCGGCACGGCGACCGTTGGCGATCACCCGCCAACCGCCGGCCACGAAGCGCTCCACGGTGGCGGCGCCGAACCCGGAGGTGGCGCCGGTAATCCAGACGGTCTTGGTGGTCATGCGGGAAGTCTAGCGGGAGATGGCTGCGGCCGGCTTAGCGGCCTTCCTTCAGTGCAATCGCGTTGATGCCGGCACCGGCCAGGCGCTGCTTGGTCGATTCCAGTTCGGTGGCCGAGCGGAACGGACCGAGGCGCACGCGGTTGTAGGTCTGGCCGCCGATGTTGACCGACTGCACGTTCGCCACGAAGCCCTGTAGCGCGAGTTTCGCCTTCAGCGTTTCCGCGTCGGCGGCGTTCGGGAAGGCGCCGACCTGCAGCAGGTAGCCGCTGCCGGCAGCGGGTTGCGGCACGGCATTGGCCGGCGCGGCGGTGACGTCCTGGCTGACCGCGGCCGGCGCATTGGCCGGTGCCGCCGTCGGCGCCGCCTGGGCTGTCCGCTGCGCCTGCAGCTGTGCCGCCTGCAGCTGTTTCTGTTGCTGCTCGACGCGCGCCTGCGCGCTGATCTCGGCGTCGGGGATGCGCACTTCCTTCTCCGACAGCACCGAGTAGAAGTCGAACTGCGGCTTCTTCGGCGCGTTGTCGCCGGTCGATTCGAGCACGCCCGGTGCGCTGCCGCGCTCGGCCGTGGCCTGCGGATTCGCCTGCGGGCCGTCGGCCTTGCGCAAGCTGGTCAGCAGGCTGCCGCGCATCATCACGGCCATCAGGATCGCGCCGGCCACCAGGCCGATGACCGCGTAACCCCAGCCCGGGAAACCATTGCTGCCGTTGCGCACGGCCTGCCGGCCCCTGCCCTTGCGTGCTGCCATTACATCTTCTCCGGGGCGCCGAGGCCCAACAAATCCAGACCATTCTTCAACACCTGGCGGGTCGCCACCACCAGCGCCAGGCGCGCGTTGCGCAAGCTTGCGTCCTCGACCAGGAACTGGTGCGAGTTGTAGTAGGTGTGGAACGCGTTGGCCAGCTCGCGCAGCCACGCCGCGACCAGGTGCGGCTCCAGGTTCGCCGCCGCGGCCTCGACCAGTTCAGGGTACTTCGACAGCTCGGTGAGCAGGATCTGCTCGTGTTCGGTGTCCAGTTGCGCCAGGTGGGCGAGACCGTCGTCCAGGTCGACCGTGAAGCCCTTCTCCGGCGCCTGGCGCAGCACGCTGCACACGCGGGCATGTGCATACTGGATGTAGTACACCGGGTTGTCGTTCGACTGCGAGCGCGCCAGGTCGATGTCGAACACGAGCTGCGAATCGCTCTTGCGCGAGATCAGGAAATAACGCGTGGCGTCCTTGCCCACTTCGTCGATCAGGTCGCGCAGGGTGACGTAGCTGCCGGCACGCTTGGAGATCTTCACCTCCTCGCCGCCCTTCATCACCGTCACCATCTGGTGCAGCACGTATTCCGGCCAGCCCTTGGGGATGCCGCAATCGAGCGCCTGCAGGCCGGCTTTCACGCGGGCCAGCGAGCCGTGGTGGTCCGAACCCAGCTCGGTGATCGCGCGTTCGTAGCCGCGCTGCCATTTGCTGAGGTGGTAGGCCACGTCGGGCAGGAAGTAGGTGTAGGTGCCGTCGGACTTGCGCATCACGCGGTCTTTGTCGTCACCGAAATCGGTGGTGCGCAGCCACAGCGCGCCGCCGTCCTCGTAGGTGTGGCCGTGCGCGACCAGCTCGCGCACGGTCTCCTCGACCTTGCCGTCGGTGTACAGCGAGGACTCCAGGAAGTAAGTGTCGAAGCTCACGCCGAACGCCTGCAGGTCCAGGTCCTGTTCGCGGCGCAGGCTGGCCACGGCGAAGCGGCGGATCGCGTCGAGGTCGTCGACGTCGCCGGCTGCGGTCACCGTCTCGCCATCGGCGACCACCGTCTCGCGATCGAGATAGGCGCGCGCCACGTCGGCGATGTAGTCGCCGCGGTAGCCGTTCTCCGGCCAGCTGCTGTCGTCCGGGGTGATGCCACGCGCACGCGCCTGCACCGAAATCGCCAGATTGGCGATCTGCACGCCGGCGTCGTTGTAGTAGAACTCACGCCTCACGTTCCAGCCGCTGGCGTCGAGCAGGCGGCTCAGGCAGTCGCCGATCGCCGCGGCGCGACCGTGGCCCACGTGCAGCGGGCCGGTCGGGTTGGCCGAGACGAATTCCACGCCGACGGTCTTGCCGTTGCCGCTGGTGCTGCGCCCGTAGGCGTCGCCCTCGGCCATGATCCGGCGCACTTCGGCGTGATAGGCGCCGGCGGCGAGGAAGAAGTTGATGAAGCCGGGGCCGGCGATCTCGACCTTCTCCACCAGGGTGTTCGCCGGCAACGCGGCGACCAGTTTCTCCGCCAGCTCGCGCGGCTTGGCGCGCGCCGGCTTGGCCAGCAGCATCGCCACGTTGCTGGCGAAATCGCCGTGTTCGCGGCTGCGCGCGCGCTCGATCACGAAGCCGGGCAGGCTGAGATCGGTAGGCAAGGTGGCGTCGTCTTGCAGGGCCTGGATCGCCTGCAGCACCAGTTCGCGCAGCTGTTCTTTCACGGGTGGGGTCGGTTTCGTGATGGAACCGCCAATCCTAACAGACCGCCATGCCGGCGAAACGCGCCAGGAGAGGGCGTCATGGCGTGGGCTGATGGGGTGGTGTCATGGCGGCAGGATTTTGATGCGCCGCGGTGAGCCATCTTGTGGATAAGTCTGTGGGGAAAGCGACAACTGGCGGCTTCAGGTTCGCCCGGGAGTGCCGAAAATTCAGCTATCGAAAGAAATTGTTTATGTATATCAATTGACTATGCCGACAACCTAGAGCGAGAGAACCGATAGGCGCGGCAAGTGCCGGTATCACCGCTTTGTGCATAAGTTCCGGCACCTTGGCGACACTTTCGAGACCCGCGAGCGTCATCCGTTTGTCATGCGGCACTGCGACACTGGCTGGGTCGCGACATGAACTCCCCTCCATGGCGCGGCGACGGAGACGCCGCTCTCTCCACCTCCCCAATCGGCCCAGCGGCGTGGCTTGTGCCACGCCGTTTTTTTGCCCGCGAGCCGGTTCTCAGATCAGGCCGCGTGCCGCCATCGATACCGGCTCGCCGCTGCCGATCACCAGGTGGTCGAGCACACGCACACCGACCAGTTGCAGCGCGTCGCGCAACTCGTGGGTGATCGCGCGGTCGGCGGCGCTGGGTTCGGCCACGCCGGAGGGGTGGTTGTGGGCGAAGATCACCGCGCAGGCGTTGTGCTGCAGGCACGCCCGCACCACCTCGCGCGGATGCACGCTGGCGCCATCGACGGTGCCGCGGAACAGCTCCTCGAACGCCAGCACGCGGTGGCGGTTGTCCAGATACAGGCAGCCGAATACCTCGTACGGCAGGTGGCGCAGACGCGCGCGCAGGTAATCGCCGCTGTCGCGTGGGTTGCCCAGGCTGGGCCTCTCCAGCAACTGTTCGGCCAGGCTACGCCGGGCCAGCTCCAGCGCGGCGGCGATGCGGGCGCGCTTGGCCGGGCCCAGTCCGCCGACGCGGATGCTCTGCTCGGTGCGGCCGAGCAGGGAGCCCAGGCTGCCGGCGATATTCAGCAGTTCGCGACCCAGCGCCAGCGCATCCTTGCCGCGGCTGCCGCTGCCCAGCAGCACCGCCAGCAGCTCGGCGTCGGACAGCGCGCTGCTGCCGCGCGCCAGCAGTTTTTCGCGGGGACGTTCGCCTTCGGGCCAGTCGCGGATGCTCATGTCCCCCACCTTGCCCGCTGGCGCCGCCGCCGGGCAGCGGGCAAGACGAGTGAATCCGGTAAGCTAGGCTTCTGCCCGATTGTCAGGCCCGCCTTACATGAGTCTTGCCCAACGCCGCATCCTGCTCGGAGTGTCGGGCGGCATCGCCGCCTACAAGTCCTGCGAACTGGTCCGCCGCCTGCGCGATCTCGATGCCGAGGTGCGCGTGGTGATGACCGAGGGCGCCACCCACTTCGTCAGCCCGACCACGTTCCAGGCGTTGTCCGGCCAGGCCGTGCGGGTCAGCCTGTGGGACGCGCAGGCCGAGGCGGCGATGGGCCACATCGAGCTGGCGCGCTGGGCGGAACGCATTCTGGTGGCGCCGGCCAGCGCCGACCTGCTGGCGCGGCTGGCGCACGGCATGGCCGACGACCTGCTGACCACGCTGTGCCTGGCCAGCGCCGCGCCGCTGTACCTGGCGCCGGCGATGAACCAGCAGATGTGGGCGCACCCGGCGGTGCAGGCGAATATCGCCACCTTGCGCCAGCACGGCGCGCAGCTGCTGGGGCCGGCGGTGGGCGACCAGGCCTGCGGCGACGTGGGCAGCGGCCGCATGCTGGAGCCGCACGAATTGCGCGATGCGCTGGTGGCCTCGTTCGGCGATCGTTCGCTGGCGGGGCTGAAGGTGCTGGTCAGCGCCGGCCCGACCTACGAGGACATCGACCCGGTGCGCTTCATCGGCAACCGCAGTTCCGGCCGGATGGGTTTCGCGGTCGCCGAAGCGGCCGCCCAGGCCGGTGCCGAAGTGACCCTGGTGGCCGGGCCGGTGAGCCTGACCACGCCGGCCGGCGTGGCGCAGCGCGTCGATGTGCGCAGCGCGGCGCAGATGCATGCGGCGGTACTGGCCGCCGCGCAGGCGGACATCTATATCGGCGCGGCGGCGGTGGGTGATTACCGTCCGCTGGAGGTGTCCGCGCAGAAACTGAAAAAGCACGACGGCGGCGAACTCACCCTGCGCCTCGGCGAGAATCCGGACATCCTGGCCAGCCTTTCCGCGCAAACCGCGCACCCGTTCCTGGTCGGATTCGCCGCGGAGACGCATGATGTGGCGAGCTACGCGCAGGGCAAGCTGCGCCACAAGGGTCTGGACATGATTGCGGCAAACCAGGTGGGTGGCGGCCTCGGTTTCGAGGCCGCCGACAATGCGTTGACGTTGTACTGGGCCGACGGCACCGTCGAGTTGCCGCGGACATCGAAAGCCGAGCTGGCGCGCCGGCTGATCGCCCACGTGGCCGAACGCTACCGGGCGACGCGCGGATGACGATCGACGTCGAGCTGAAGATCCTCGACCCGCGCCTGGGCGACAGCATCCCGCTGCCACAGGCCGCCACGCCCGGCAGTGCCGGCATGGACCTGCGCGCCGCACTGGATGCGCCGCTGACCCTGGCGCCGGGCGAAAGCGCACTGGTGCCCAGCGGCATCGCGATCCATATCGGCGACCCGGGCTGGTGCGCGCTGGTCGTGCCGCGCTCGGGGCTGGGCCACAAGCGCGGGCTGGTGATGGGCAACCTGGTCGGGGTGATTGATGCCGACTACCAGGGTCCGCTGATGATTTCGTGCTGGAATCGCGGCAGCCAGTCGTACACCATCGCCGTGGGCGACCGCATCGCCCAGCTGCTGCTGGTGCCTGTGGCGCAGGCACGGTTGAACATCGTGACCGATTTCGCGCCGAGCGAGCGCGGCGGCGGCGGGTTCGGTTCCACCGGCATCCAATAATCAGCGGGGCCGGCCCGAACGGATCGGGCCGGCCCACGGCTACAGCCGCGGGGGCGGGGTATGGCTTTGAACATCGCGAACGAACGGCTGCGGGGCCTGCGGGTCGACTGGCAGGCCCTGCTGCCGCTGGCCGGCGGCACCGTGCTGCTGCTGCTGGGTCTGTTCTGTGCATGGCAGACCTGGCTGATTGCCGATGAAGGCAATGCGGTCCAGCGCGTGCATATGGCCCAGGACGAGGCCGTCCAGACGCTGTCCCGGGAAATCGCCAGCCAGCGCGGTGCGGTGGAAAAGGTGCTGGCAGGCGTGGACCCGGCAACCCTGATGAGCGATCCGGCGCGGTCCGCCGCGGCGCTGCGCCAGCAACTGCCGCAAGCGAAGAAGCTGGAGCTGTACAGCGGCGACCTCAGCGAGGTGCTCAAGGCCAATTACCGCGAATTCGGCTATGCCAAGGCGGCCCAGCTGATGGCCGCGCAGAGCGCCGAGGGCGTGCCGTTGGCGCAGAGCGTCTCCTACGGCAACGGCGATCGCCGGCTGAGCCTGGTGATTCCGCTGGGGCCGCCGCCGCAAGCCCAGGCCTGGGCCTGGGTCGAGTTGCCGTTCGCCCCGTTGCGGCAGCGTTTCGATGCGATTTCGCCGGCCGGCGGCCGGCTCGACCTGCGCCAGGGCGACGATAGCGGCTATGTGCAATTGTTGTCGCACGGCACCACCTCGGCCGAAGCCGAAGCGGCCGGCAAGCCGATCGCGGGCAGCGTGTTCAGTGTCGGCGCCGGCTTGCCGGGCGCCTTCATCGTGTTGCCGCGTTCGTGGCTGTTGAGTGGGCTGCTGACCTTGTTCGGCCTCGGTGGCGGCGGCTACCTGCTGTGGCTGCGCCTGCGCCATCTGCGGGCACCGGCGCCGTCCGAAGCGGAACCGCCCGAAGCGTCGATCGAAGTTCCCAAGGCTGCCGCGGTCCGCGTCCGCCCGCCGGCGCAGGTCGCGCCACCGCCGGTTGCCGCGGCGGCCAGCGTGGACCCGAGCATCTTCCGTGCGTACGACGTGCGCGGCGTGGTCGGCAAGACCCTGAACAAGGACGTGGCGCGCGCGCTGGGCCAGTCGATCGGCACGCTGATGGGCGAGAAGGGCCTGCGCGAGATCGTGGTCGGCCGCGACGGCCGCCTGTCCGGGCCGGAGCTGGCCGGTGCGCTGGCCGAGGGCCTGCGCGAGGCCGGCGTGGACGTGATCGACATCGGTGCGGTGCCGACCCCGGTGGTGTACTACGCCGCGTATCGCTTCAACACCGGCTGCGGCGTGGCGGTCACCGGCAGCCACAATCCACCGGACTACAACGGCTTCAAGATCGTGGTCGGCGGCGAGACCCTGTCCGAAGGGGCGATCCAGGACCTGTACCAACGCATCGCCAGCGGCGCCCTGGCCAGCGGCGGCGGCGGTGGTCTGCGTCAGGTCGACGTGGCCCCGGACTACATCGAGAAAATCGTCGGCGACGTGCTCGCCGAGCGCCGCCTGAAGGTCGTGGTCGATTGCGGCAACGGCATCCCCGGCGCGATCGCGCCGCAGGTGCTGGAGGGCGTCGGTTGCGAGGTGGTCCCGTTGTACTGCGACGTCGACGGCACGTTCCCGAACCATCATCCGGACCCGTCCGATCCAGCCAATCTGGAAGACCTGATCCTCGCGGTGAGGCAGACCGGCGCCGACCTGGGCATGGCGTTCGACGGCGATGGCGACCGCCTCGGCGTGGTCGCCCGTGGCGGCGAGATCATCTATCCGGACCGTCTGCTGATGCTGTTCGCGCGCGACGTGCTGTCGCGCCAGCCCGGCGCCACGGTCATCTACGACGTGAAGTGCACCAGCCACCTGAAGGCGCAGATCCTGGATGCCGGCGGCAGTCCGCTGATGTGGCGCACCGGGCATTCGCTGATCAAGGCGAAGATGCGCGAAACCGGCGCCGAGCTGGCCGGCGAGATGAGCGGACACTTCTTCTTCAAGGAACGCTGGTACGGCTTCGACGACGGCGTCTATGCCGCCGCGCGGTTGCTGGAGATCCTCGCCGGCGACCTGCAGGGGCGCCGCCCGGAGGAGATCTTCGCGACGTTGCCGAAGAGCGTCTCCACACCGGAACTGAAAGTGGAACTGGCCGAGGGCGAGCACTACCGCTTCATGGACAAGCTGCGCCAGCAGGCCAACTTCGAGGACGCCACCCTCGTCACCATCGACGGCATGCGCGCGGACTGGCCGGACGGCTGGGGACTGGTGCGCGCGTCGAACACCACGCCGGTGCTGGTGCTGCGGTTTGAGGCGGACAACCCGGTCGCGTTGAAGCGGATCCAGCAGGTCTTCCGCCAGCAGCTGCTGGCGGTGGATTCCGGGCTGAAGCTGCCCTTCTGAAAATCGCGGGCCCCGACAAGGTCCGAGGCTCATTCCTGCGGATGATGGGGCTCACGTCGCCGCAGAATCGCCCTACTCCGCCGGCTGCTCCTGCGCCGCCTTGAGTTCGCGATAGTGCGCCAGCTGCCCGACCTGCTCTTGCACGGTCTGTGCATGCAAGGCCTGCTGGCGGCGCAGCGTGTTGCGCAGGGCGGCGACCACGTTGCGCTGTTGCGCGATGCTGTCGACCAGGAATTTCGGCACCGGGCTCTTGGCGTTTTCGAGATCGGCCGCGCGGCCGAGCAGGTCGGTCAGCGCCTTTTCCTGGCTGCGCAGGTTGATCTGGGTGGTGTGGATCTGCTGGTCGATGGTGTCCAGCGTCTGCTGCAGCGAGATCTGGTAGGACTCCTCGTCCGGATAGGCTGCCAGCATCTGCGTGTCGGCGTTCGCGCGCTCCTGCGCGGCGCGCTGCTTGGCCGCCTGTTCGGCGGCCAGCTTGTTGGCGGCGGCGCGTTCCGCGGCGGTCAGCTGGCGCGGCACGTGTTGCACCACCAGGCCACGGTCGTTGACCAGGTCGTAGCCGTACTTCATCGCTTCGGCGGTGAGGCTGTCACTGAAGTGCATCAGGCCTTGCCCGTCGTACCACTTGTAACGGATGTTGCCGGTGTTCTGGGCATGCGCCGACAGGCTCGCGACCAATACGACAGCAGCAATGACGAGCAATGGTTTGCGCATGGATTCCTCTCTCGTTGCCCAGTATAGCGACCGCCGCCGCGCTGCCTAGCTCCGCGCCGACGGCAGCGGCTGGCAGTGTGACCGGGTTCGCCTGAGTCTATCGGCCGAACAGGTTCTCAACGCTGAACCCCGTAGCGCTCGCGGTAGGCCAGCAAGCGGGCATGCTCGGCGGCCAGTTGCGGTCGCTCGCCGGCATATGCCAGCACGTCGTCGAGACCGGTGATCGCGATCACCGGGATGCCGTAGTCGGCGGCCACTTCCTGCGCGGCGGAGCGCTCACCCTGGCCGCGCTCCTGCCGGTCCAGCGCGATCAGCACGCCGGCCGGCTCGGCACCGTGCGCGCGGATCAGCGCCAGCGATTCGCGCACCGCGGTGCCGGCGGTCATCACGTCGTCGACGATCAGCACGCGGCCCTCGAGCGGGGCGCCGACCAGCACCCCGCCCTCGCCGTGGTCCTTCGCCTCCTTGCGGTTGTAGGCCCACGGCAGATCGCGGCCGTGGCCATCGGCCAGCGCGATCGCGGTGGCGGCGGCCAGCGCGATGCCCTTGTAGGCGGGGCCGAACAGCATGTCCACCTCTATGCCGGAGTTCACCACCGAGGCGGCATAGGCGCGGCCGAGCTGGGCCAGCGCGGCGCCGGAGTCGATCCGACCCATGTTGAAGAAGTACGGGCTGTGGCGGCCGGATTTCAGGGTGAAATCGCCGAAGCGCAGCACCTCTCGCTGCAGGGTGAGTTCGATGAAGTCGCGCTGATAGTCGTGCACGGGTCTCTCGCAAACGGTGGGGTCAGGGCAGCGGTCGCAGCAGCAGGTGCTGCGGGCCGGAACGCCCGCCATGGTACAGCTCGCCGCTGTCGTCGAAGCCGGCGCGCTGGTAGAGCCGCAGGGCTGCGTGGTTGTTGCGGTCGACCATCAGCGCCAGTTGGCGCGCCCACGGGTGGCGCCGGGCGAGGTCGGCGAACATCGCCTGCAACGCCCGCCGGCCCAGGCCCTGGCCTTGCCAGGCGGCATCGATGAAGAACCCGCGCAGGCCCAGCGACGGCAGCTCGAGATCGCGCCCGGCCACACTGCGCGCCGTGGCTTCGATGCGGTAGTAGCCGATCGGCCGGTCGGCGTGCAGGATCGCCATCGCCTCGCTGCCGGGGCACTGCGCCACGTCGGCCAGCAGGTCGGCGATCGCGCCGACCCAGCCGCCTTGGACCGGCAGTACGTGCAGGCCCAGCAGCTTCGGGCGCAGTGCGTCGTCGACCGGGACGACGCGGATGGCGGCAGTGGCTGGCATGTTCGCTTCCATGGCGTTGGCGGGGTGCCGTGGTTGTTATGATCACCCATCACGAGATCGGGAGAGCCCATGCGCATCATCAGCCTCAACGCCAACGGCATCCGCTCGGCCGCGACCAAGGGCGTGTTCGACTGGCTGCGCAAGCAGGATTCCGACGTGGTTTGCCTGCAGGAAACCAAGGCGCAGGAAGGCCAGCTGACCGACGCGATGTTCCGTCCCGACGGGCATCATTGCTTCTACCGCGACGCCAGCAGCAAGAAGGGTTACAGCGGTGTGGCGATCTACGCCAGGCGCGAGCCCGATCAGGTGTTGACCGAACTGGGCTGGGACGAGTTCGACAACGAAGGCCGCTACATCGAGGCGCGCTTCGGCAATCTGAGCGTGGTCTCGCTGTACTTCCCGTCCGGTTCCTCCGGCGACGAGCGCCAGCAGTTCAAGTTCAAGGCGATGGAGTGGATCACGCCGATCTTCGACCAGTGGCTGAAGAGCGGCCGCGACTACGTGATCTGCGGCGACTGGAACATCGTGCACACGAAGAACGACATCAAGAACTGGTCGTCCAACCAAAAGAATTCCGGCTGCCTGCCGGAGGAGCGCGCGTGGCTGGACCTGCTGTTCCAGCAGCGCGGCTGGATCGACAGCTTCCGTGCGATCAAGCCGGAGGCGGTCGAATACACCTGGTGGTCGAATCGCGGCCAGGCGCGCGCGAACAACGTGGGGTGGCGGATCGACTACCAGGTCGTCACGCCATCCTTGCGCCAGCGTCTCAAGTCCTGCTCGATCTACCGCGACGAACGTTTCTCCGACCACGCGCCCTACACCGTCGATTATGCCGACTGAGCCGCTGCCACGTAAGCCGGCGAAGCCGTCGGTGTGGCGGGCGTTCGCCCAGCCGGCGGCGTGGACGATGTTCCTGTTCGGCTTCTCCTCCGGCCTGCCGTTCCTGCTGGTGGCCGGCACGCTGGCGTACTGGCTGAAGGAAAACGGCATCGAGCTGAAAGACATCACGATGATCGCCAGCGCCGGCATGACCTATGCGTTCAAGTTCGTGTGGGCGCCGCTGCTCGACCATTGGCGAATCCCCGGCTTCGCGCGGCTCGGCCAGCGCCGCGGCTGGCTGCTGTTCGCGCAGCTGGGCGTGACGGTGGGGTTGCTGGCGATGGCGTTGCTGACGCCGGTGCAGCTGGTCCCGTTCGTGGCGGCTACGCTGGTGGTGGCGTTCTTTGGCGCGACCCAGGACATCGCGGTGGATGCCTACCGCATCGAGATCGCGCCGATCGAGGCACAGGGCGCGCTGGTCGCCACCTACTCGCTGGGCTACCGGATCGGGCTGCTGCTGGCCGGTGCGGTGGCGCTGATCCTGGCCGACCACCTGCCGTGGCGGCTGGTCTACGCGCTGATGGCGATCGCGATGGTGGTGCCGCTGGCGACCACGCTGATGGCACGCGAGCCGGACGTGTTGCGGATACGGGCCACGCGCTGGCGCGACGCGATGCGCGAAAGCGTGATCGATCCGTTCGCCGATTTCTTCCGTCGCTACGGCTGGGCGCTGGCCGGCGTGACGCTGCTGTTCCTGCTGCTGTTCAAGATGCCCGAGCAGGCCACGATCGGCGGCATCATGAGCCCGTTCTACCGCGACATGGGTTTCTCCAAGACCGAGATCGGCACGATCACCAAGATCTACGGCATCTGGATCGGCATCGTCGGCGTGTTCATCGGCGGCGCCGCGGTGGCGCGCTGGGGTGCGTGGCGTCCGCTTGGCGTCACCATCGTGCTGTGCGGCTGCAGCAACCTGCTGTATCTGTTGCTGATCGCTCATCCGGGCAACCTGCTGGTGCTGACCCTGGTGATCTCCGGCGAGAACCTGACCCTGGGCATGCTGGGGCCGCCGACCGTGGCGTTCCTGTCCTCGCTGGTCAACCGCCAGCACACCGCGACGCAGTACGCGCTGCTGAGCTCGCTGGTCAACCTGCCCGGCAAGCTGCTCGGCTTTTTCGCCGGCGGCATCGCCACGACGACCGGCTACGGCGGCTACTTCGTCATCACGGTACTGGCGGTGCTGCCGTCGATGCTGCTGTTCGCCTGCCTGTGGCGCTACTTCCGCGGCGTCGAACGCGCGCGTGTCGCGGCGGAAGCAGCTGCGTAGGCGCCCAGCCGGGCAGCGTGGCCGCGCTCACAGTGGAACTGCCAAGTCATCCACGGAATCGTCGTCGTGACGCCTGGCTTCGCCGTGGCTGTGCAAACATCCGGCACGACAGGGGCACGTGTAACAGGGAGTGACGCTTGTGCCGGACATGATCTTGCAGCACGTCGACAGTCTGCTCACCGAACGGATCCGGGCGTTGGCCAGGGAGCGCCAGTGCTCGGTCAACGACGTGATGCTGCACGCCTTGCGCAATGGCCTGGGCATCTCGGCCGCCCAGCATTTCAGCGAAAACTTGCGCGATCCGGAAGCGCTGACCGTGCTCGAAGGTCAGTGGGAAGCCGCGGAACAGGGAGTATTCCAGGAAGCGTTGCGCGCGCTGGCGCAAACTCGCCCGACCCAGCTGGCGCCGGAGCGTATCCGTTACGGCGAACCGGCGGCGGGCCCGGAATAGATCGCGCCCAGCACCCGCGGTCCGCGCGCGCCGGTGACCGCCGGCAGGTTGCCGGGCAGGCCGAGCAGGCGCTGGCGCGCCAGCCAGGCAAACGCGGTGGCTTCGAGGAAATCCGGGTCGATGCCGTAGCGCGATGTGCTCAGCAGTACGCGGGGTGCCAGCAGTTCGCCCAGGCGCCGCATCAACGCGCCGTTGTGCACGCCGCCGCCGCAGGCCAGCACTTCTTCCGCGCCCGGGGCATGCTGCGCGATCGCCATGGCGACACTGCGCGCGGTGAGCTCCAGCAGGGTTGCCTGCACGTCGGCCGGGTCCAGCGCGGCGGAGGGCGCGTGCGTGGCCAGCCAGTCCAGGTGGAAATGCTCGCGGCCGGTGCTCTTCGGCGGCGGCAAGGCGAAGTAGGGATCGGCCAGCAAAGCATCGAGCAGGCCAGCGTCGAGGTGGCCGCTGGCGGCGTACGCGCCGTCACGGTCGAACGACTCGCCGCGCTGGCGCAGGCACCAGGCATCGAGCAGGCCGTTGGCCGGGCCGGTGTCGAAGCCGAGCACGCTGCCGTTGGCGCCA